>JBFJVB010000147.1:0-8691 GCA_041624435.1 Oceanococcus sp.
CCATCTGCGGAACACGTCTTTTGCTGCCTACCAACCAGTATGCTATTGTGCACCAATAGTATGACTATCTCATCACCCCACCGGAGGCCGCATGGGCACTGTTCGCAAGACGATCACGCTGACTGAAAAACAGGACGCCTGGATCAAAGCGCAGATCGCCGCCGGCGAATTTACCAACGACAGCGAGTACATCCGTCACCTCATACGGCGAGACCAACAAGCCCAAGAGAGACTTGCTTCTCTGCGCCAGGCTCTGTTGGAAGGTGAGTCAAGCGGCAAATCCAAGCCTCTAAATATGTCCGCCATTAAGGCAACTGGACGGAAACGGATCAAGGCGGCAAATTAGTGCTCCAACTGCGCATTACGCCGAAGGCAGAGTCAGACCTGGTAGGCATTTGGGTATACACCTGCGATGAATGGGCTGTAGATCAAGCGGACAAACACCTTGATGAACTGGAAGAAGGAATGAATCAGCTAATTCATCATCCGTCACTCGGGGCTGATTACTCGCACGTCCTTGCTGGATATCGCAGAGCACGCCAGCGGTTCGGCAAGGAATTTCCTGGCCGCATCGAGACGAAGATGTGGTTCAAGATCGAGTCAGGCTGGCAGCTCGTGGGGGAGGGGTTCCGTACAGCCGCCCAGGGGCCGCCAGACTCAGGCCTTGAATCGGTAGAATCGGTCCAAGCCTGGAGCACGCTCGGGCGAGTGCTCCCCCTCTTTCCACGGGGTTGTCGGGTGGCGGACGTATCTGCATCCGCTGAGCTGACGTGAATACGCTGGCACGGCATTGGCTGGTGACCCTCCTGCTTTTTACCTGGGGCGCGGCTTACGTCGCATTGGTTGCCTTCAGCTTCTTCGTCGCATCGCCGGCTGATTGGTCCAGCCTGGTGTCAGAGGGTCGGATCACGGCTGAATATGCACAATACATCTGGCAAATTCCAGGCTGGGTAATCGCGTTCAGCTGCGCTGCTGCCGCCACTCGCTTCATTGGAGCGGTCGCCCTGGTCCTTCGCAGCGCATGGGCCTATCCCGTGTATGTGGTCTCCTTGGTCCTTGTCGTGGTGATCATGTTTCGAGGTTTTGTGCTGGCGGGGGTTGCCCGAGTCATCAGTCCAGATCAAATCGCTTTGGAGATCATCTTCCTGGGGCTCAGCGTTTTTGCCGCCGTGTACGCCTATCACGGTTGCAAAACGGGCTTGCTCCGCTAGCCCTTGAGCGAAAATGATCCCACTAGACTGGCCGGAGACAAGTCAGTCGGCGGTATATGGCGGGGAATCTGGTGCCGGGATTGGCCGCCGTGCAAATACCGGTATCAACCCGCGTAGCGCCCGCATCGGCCTTCTGGTTCAAGCTTCCCTTGATCGGGGTCTCGCTCGCTCGGGTTTATCATGGCGCCAGTGTGCTGTTGGCACAGGCTTGACCAGGCGCTGCAAGGGATGCTGGATCTCGTCCGTTTGCCAGCGCTGGGCTGGTGACTACGGGCCGGCAAGGCCGCCGGCTCATGATCGGCGCGGTTCAGTAACTGAACGGCCAGGCCATGAAATAGCGCTTGATGCGTAGCCAGATGCCGTACAGGCCCAGCGGTTCGAAGATCATGAAACCGATGACCAGCAGGGCAAACAGCAGGGTGGACTGCTGGCCGGAGTTCAGTTCGCTGATGTAAGGCAGGTGGCGGCCGACCGATTCCATGATCGGGGAGAGCACGACGAACGCAATGGGTCCTGCGACCGCGCCGAACACGGTGCCGATGCCGCCCAGGACGATCATGGCGATGTATTGCACCGACATCAGCAGATTGAACGGTGGCTCGACGGTGAGGAACTGCTGCTGGAAGGCGAACATGGCGCCGGCCACACCGGCGAATGCGGAGGAGAGCCCGAAGGCGATGATCTTGGTGCGGGCAGGATTCACCCCCATCACCGCGGCCGCCAGATCATGGTCACGTACCGCCATCATGGCACGGCCGATATTCGAGCGTACCAGGTTGCGAATGCCCAGCACGCTCAGGGTGCTGAGCACGACGAACAGCGCATACAGCTTCAGCTCGAAGGTGATTTCGAGTCCGCCGATCCGCCAGGTTTCGGTGAAGCGGGTCAGGCCACCGTTGTTCTGCTCGGCAAAGCCCGAGTAGATGGGTACGGCAATGCCGCCCACGCCGCCGGTGATGTCGGGGAAGGACAGCAGGACATGATTGACCAGGAAGATCAGACCCACGGTCACGATGGCGAGGTACAGGCCTTCCAGACGCAGGGCGAAGGGGCCGATCGCGAGCCCGACGGCGGCCGCCATCAAGGCCGAAATCGGCAGGATCAACCAGAACGGGAGCTGCCACTGCGTGCCCAGCACCGCGGCGGTATAGGCGCCCACAGCCAGAAAAGCCGCATGACCGAGGCTGATCTGGCCGGTGAGTCCGGTCAGGATCATCAGCGCAACGGAGCCGACGATGGCCACCATGGTCAGGTTGGCGATGGTGACCCAGTTATTGGTGGCGACGAACGGAAAGATCAGCACGGCCAGGCCCAGCAGGGCCAGTCCGCGCCGTTCCCAGCGGCCAAGCAGCAGCTTGCGGTCGTCCAGATAATCGGTCACCAGCGGTCGATTGGGCATCAGACTCTTTTCACCTCGGCTTCGCCGAACAGGCCATAGGGCCTGAACATCAGGAACAGGATCATGATCACGTAGGGAAAGACGGTGTGGAAATTGTGTCCGAAGCTGCCCAGCATGGGGTTCACATAGCCCTGGGCCCAGAGTTGCAGCACGCCCAGCGCCAGGCCGGCGATGACCGCCCCCAGGGCCGATTCCAGTCCGCCGACCAGCACGGCCGGGAAGGCGGCCAGGGCGACATAGGCCAGATTGACCTCCACCTGGCGTGGGAACATGCCCAGAAATACGCCGGCCAGCGCCGCCAGCATGCCGGCGATCAGCCAGGTCAGCCCCAGGGTGCGCCCCACCGGAATGCCCAGGGTCAGCGCGGCTTCCTGGTCGGAAGCGGCCGCCCGCATCGCCACCCCGATGCGGCTGTAGCGCATCAGCAGGAAGTAGGCGGCCAGCGCCACAGCGGCGGCGCCCAGCGACACCAGCGCATTGAGCATCAGTTTGATACCCATGACATCGATGGTGGCGGTGGTTTCCCAGGGGGTCGGCATGCCGTACGGGTGACTGCCCCAGATCAGCTCAATGCCGATCCGCAGCAGATAACCGATGAAGATGGTCAGGATGATGGTCACGAAGACCGGCCGCCCCAGCAGAGGACGCAGCACCACCCGCTCGATGCCCAGGCCGACCAGGCCGGTGCCGAGCATGGCGCAGGGCAGGGCCAGCAGCCAGGGCAGCCCGGCCTGGCACAGGCTGACCATCAGGAAGGCGCCCAGGGTCAGCAGGTCGCCGTGGGCAAAATTGAACACCTTGGACGCCTTGTAGATGGCGACAAAGCCGAGGGCGATCAGGGCGTAGATGGCGCCCAGCGCCAGTCCCGAGGTGGTGAGCTGGATGAAGGTTGTCATGCGGCGGCCCGGGTCTTGCTGTACAAGGCTTCGATCATGTCGGCGTAACGCGCCATCACGTTCTTGCGGCGGACTTTCTGGGTGGCGGTCAACTCGTCATCGTCCTGGTGCAGTTCCTTGGGCAGCAGCTTGAACTTGCGCACCTGTTCCACCCGGGCCAGGGCCTGCGCGTTGATGCGCTGGATTTCGGCATCGATCAGTTGGATGACCTCGGGCTTGGCCGCCAGATCAGGAAAGGAGGTGTAGGCCAGCTTCCTCTGCTGGGCCCAGTTGCCCACCATGTCGTAATCGATCTGGATGAGTGCCGTCACGAACGGGCGGGCATCGCCGATGGAGATGACTTCCTTGATAAACGGGCTGGTCTTCAGGGCGTTTTCGATCTTCGCCGGAGCGATGTTCTTGCCCCCGGCGGTGATCATGATTTCCTTTTTGCGCCCGGTCAGCCAGAGATAGCCGTCGGCATCGATCTTGCCGATATCGCCGGTGTGCAGCCAGCCGTCCGGGTCGATGGCTTCCGCGGTGGCCTGCGGGTTGTCCAGGTAGCCCTGGATGATGCCGGGACCGCGAATCAGCAGTTCGCCGTCGTCGGCGATGCGATGTTCTACGCCCTGCATGGCTTTGCCGACGCTGCCCAGCCGCATGTCCCCTGGCCGGTTGTAGTGACTCAGGCCGGACAGCTCGGTCATGCCGTAACCTTCGGTCACCGGCACGCCAATGGCATGCAGCCAGCTCAGCAATTCGGGGGCGATCGGGGCGGCGCCGGAACCGGCATAGCGGCAGCGGCCCAGCCCGAGGCGCTCGCGCAGGGCCGCAAAAATCAGCCGATCAATCAGCCAGGCTTTGGCTTTTTCGCTGGCGGACAACTGCCCGGACAGCCGTCGCTCGGCGATACTCTGGCCGACGGCCAGGCAGTGTCTGAACAGCCAGCGCTTGATCGGGTCGGCGTCGAGCATCTTGACCTGTACCGTGGCGGCCATCTTTTCCCAGATTCGCGGCACGCCCAGAAACAGGGTGGGCGCGACCTCGGCCAGATCCTCTCGAACCGTGTCGATGGACTCGCCAAAATGCACGGTCACACCCTCGGTGAGGGCGAAAAACAGGGTATAGATCTTTTCGGCCACGTGACACAGCGGCAGGTAGGAGAGCACGCAATCGGTGCTGGAAACGCCCAGTTCCCGAGCCTGATCGCGCACCAGGGCCAATGCGCTGTGGTGGGTGAGCAGCGCCCCCTTGGGCTGGCCCGTGGTGCCCGAGGTGTAGACGATATTGGCCGGCTGCTGCGGGTCGATCCGGCTGAGCCGGGCCAGGGGGTCGAGTTGGTCCAGGCGCTCCAGGCCCTGGTCGAGAAACGCCTGCCAATGACTCAGGCGCGGTTCGGCATAGCCCAGGGTGCCGCGCGGCTCGATGACCAGGATATGTTCGAGCTGGGGCATGTCCGGCAGGCGTTCGATGACCTTGTCGACCTGTTCCTGATCCTCGCAGACGATGACCCGGGAACGGCTGTGATTCACCACATAGACCACGTCTTCGGCCGGGTTGGTCTCGTAAACTCCGGCGGACATGCCGCCCAGCAGCTGAATGCCCAGATCGGCATACAGCCATTCGGGCCGGTTGCCACACAGGATGGCAATGCGATCTCCCGCGCCCAGGCCCCAGGCCGCCAGTTGCTCGGCCACCGCCTGAACGTGGCGCCAGTAGCTGGCCCAGCTCACCTCCTGCCACAGGCCCAGATCCTTTTCACGCAGGGCCACGGCCTGCGGGCGGGCCTGGGCCCAGCAGGCCAGACGGCCGGGCAGGGTGCCGCCGTAGCGTTGGCCGAATTCGCTGTCCAGAGGATGGCTCATGCCGCGTCTTCCGTTGTGTCCACACCGCCGATATAGGCCTCGATCACGGCCGGGTCGTTGCGTATCGCGTCCGGCAGGCCGCGGGCGATCAGTTTGCCGAAGTCCAGGACCGCGATCTCGTCGGCCAGATCCATCACGAAACTCAGTTCATGTTCGATCAGCACCACCGTGGTATTCAATTCGGCGCGGATGTCCAGCAGGTAGGCCGCCAGGTCCTCGGTTTCTTCCTGGTTCAGGCCGGCCGCCGGCTCATCCATCAGCAAGAGTTTTGGTTCCATGCACAGGGCGCGGCCGAGCTCGATCCGTTTGCGCACCCCGTAGGGCAGCATGCCGACCGGATATTGGCGGTAGGCCTCCAGATTCAGGAAATCGATGATGTCTTCGGCGCGCGCCCGATGTGCGCGTTCCTGTTTGAGGGTGGCGGGCAGGCCCAGCAGGTCCTGCCACCAGCGGCTCTGAATGCAGTGGTGGCGGCCCACCATCATATTGTCGAGGGTGCTCAGATTGTCGAACAGCGCAAGGTTCTGAAACATCCGCGCAATGCCCAGGGCGGCAATGCGGTGGGCGGGCTCCGTGGTGATCTCGTGGCCATCCAGATGGATGCTGCCCGAAGTCGGCCGGTACAGCCCGCTGATGCAGTTGAACAACGAGGTCTTGCCGGCGCCATTGGGCCCGATAATGGCCAGCAGTTGGCCCTGGTCGAGCGTCAGCGACACATCGTCGAGTGCGCGCAGGCCGGCAAAATCCAGCGTGACCCGATCCAGCGTGAGCAGGCCACTCATGACAGCCACCGGCGCTTGCGGCGGTAATGTTTCACGTCGCGGAAATTGGTGCTGGTGTTCTGTTCGCCATGGCGGCCACCCTGGCCCAGATAGAATTCCTTGAAGTCGGGGTCTTCGAGCAGGGCCTGGCTGGCGCCGTCCAGGACAATCTTGCCGCTCTCCAGCACATAGCCCCGGCTGGCCAGGTTCAGGGCCATCGCGGCATTCTGCTCGACCAGCAAAATGCTGATGCCGCGTTGCTGGATCTGCCGGATCAGCTTGCCCACTTCCCGCGTCATCACCGGGGACAGGCCCAGGGAGGGTTCATCGAGCAGCAACAGTTTGGGTTGGGTGAGCAGGGCGCGGGAAATGGCCAGCATCTGCTGTTCCCCACCGGACAGGTAGCCCGCCAGCTGCTTGCGCCGTTCATGCAGGCGCGGAAACTGGGCGTAGATGTCGCTCAGCTCCTTGCTGATATCGCGGCGCTGGCTGTAGGCGCCGGCGAGCAGATTGTCCTCGACGCTGAGGTCGATGAAGATTCGTCGCCCCTCCATCACCTGCACCACCCCCTGCCGGACGATGCGTTCGGGGGGCATGCCGACGAGCCCGGTCTCGGCCAGGCGGATACTGCCCTTGGTGATGTCGCCATCGTGGATCGACAGCAGTCCGGTCAGGGCGCGCAACAAGGTGGATTTGCCCGCCCCGTTGGGGCCGAGCAGGGCCACGGTTTCGCCATCACCGACATCCAGGCTGACGCCGTTGAGCACCCGGGCGATACGGTGGTAGACGACCTCCAGATTGGCGATGCGCAGCAAGCCGTGGCTCCTGTTTTCTGCGATGGTGGACCGGGCTAGTGGGGAGACCGCGGCGCGGCGAAGGGCGCTACCAGCCGCCAGGACGCGCGTTGCAGATCCGGCTTTTGAATGCGCGTTTCCACGCCGACCACATAGGGCACCTGGGTCAGGCTGAACGAATAGGCCACCGCGCCGTCGATGTTGTAGTCATTGATCGTTTGCAAGGCTTGCAGGTAGGCCTCGCGGCTGAGGGTATTGGCCACGATGGTCTTGTTCAGGGCCTCGATCGCCACCCGGCCTTGCAGATACGAGGCCAGCATCCAGGTGTCCGGCGGCGACTGCTGTTTGCCATATTTCTCATACAGGGCCAGGAACTGATCCATGAAGCCGCTGGGCTCGCCCCAGTACGGCAGCGCGGAGACCCAGTAGAAATTGTCGAACACCTGGGGCGGAATGACGGCTGGATCGAAGAAACGATCGATCCAGGACGGCGTCTGTCCGATCCACACCGGGGCGTAATCGAGTTGTTGGGCGGTGCCCAGGACGGGGCTGGTGGCGCTGGGTACCGTGGTCAGCAGCACATGGGTGGCGCCGGCTTTTTTCAGGGCGCTGACAGCTGCCGTGTAGTCGGCCTGGCCGGGGGCGTAGGTTTCGGCGGCAACGACCTCAATCCCATAGTGGCTGGCCGCTTTGCGCCAGCCGTCATAACCGTCCTGACCGTAATCGTCCTGCTGGTAGATGATCCCGGGCCGGACCTTTTTGGCGTCGCCGGCTGTCTGAACGGCCCAGTCCATGGCCCGCTGCGCCTCGACGATATAGGAGGGCGCAATCGGCGGGGTGTACTTGAATTCCGCCATCTTGGAAGACAGGGACGCCGGAAAGGCAACGATTTCGTGGCGCTGCAGCATCGGCCGCAGCGGCAGGGTATTGGGGGTGCCGAAACTGGTCGCAATGAACAGCACCTGATCGCGGATTTCATTGAACAGCTGCACCGAGCGCTGGGGGTTGTAGCCGTGGTCGCGTTCCACCAGCTCGACCTTCCAGCCGTCCGGCAGCAGACCGCTGCCGCCCGCATTGATCTGCTGGGCGAGCATGCGTTTGCCGACGGCATAGGGCTTGCCGATCGCGGCGGCCGGGCCGCTTTCGGCATTCAGCACACCGATCCGCACCCGCTTGTTGGTCACGTCCACGCCCGGCGCGGCCTTGGGTGTGGCGTCGCCATTGGCGGCCTTGTCGCCGCTTGAGCAGCCGGCCAGCAGGACGATCAACAGGCTCAGCGCAGCAATGCGTCTAGTCGTAATCATGGATTCTCCCCCGGCGCATAGTTCTACCCTAATCCGTCGCGGATCACCAGCCCCACAAGAGCAGGGCTGAACCAAAGCAATCAGACGAGGCCACGCGGCAGCCTCACCCGGCCAGCTGGTGCCCCCGCAAGCGACAAGCAAGCCCTTGGGGCACTTGATCTTGGCGCCGGGGCGTGTCACACAGGAACGTGTAAGTCGCACCAGACCCCATCGCAGCCAGGAGCACTCCATGACGCCAACTACACCCAGCCATGGCGCCGCCGCCAGATCAGGACAACGGGTCCGGATCCTGGAGTTTGCCGACAATCCCCTGCAAGGCGTGGATGACAACCTGAGCATCGAGGACCAGGCCCCGCCCGATCCCGGTAGCTTGAAAGCCGATGATGTGATCATCGCGGTCAAAAGCGCTGCGGTGGGCTGGGTCGATCTGCTGATGATCAGCGGTCAGTATCAGCATCTGCCACCGTTGCCTTACACGCCCG
>JBFJVB010000148.1:0-8591 GCA_041624435.1 Oceanococcus sp.
AGTGAACGCCTGGAGAGCATGAAAGAACTGATCGACGCCAAACACAGTGATGTCTACGACGTGCTTGCCTACGTGGCCTACTCCGCCGAAACCCGCACCCGGCGCCAACGTGCCACCAGCGCCAGCCCCGGAATATTGAACGCCTTCGTCGACCCCAATCAACAGGCGTTCATCAACTTCATCCTGGAACGCTACGTGCAGGATGGCGTGGCCGAACTCGCCACGAGCAAAATGCGCAGCCTGATCGAACTGAAATACGCCACCCTCAGCGATGCCACCCAGCAGCTCGGCCCGCCCATGATGATCCGTGAAACCTTTGTCGGTTTTCAGAAATACCTGTATCAGCCGGAGCAGGAATCGGGGGTGAGTTAGCGCTGTGGTCATGCCCGTTTTGAACCGCGGCTCGCGAATCTGGCCTTGCCGCAGCCCGCAGGCCCGTTCGCGACCTGCTGCGCAGATCGCTCCTACAGCGGTGGAATGCCACCTCCCCCGGCCTCTACCATGCCCGTAGGAGCGAGCGCAGGCTCGCGAACCGGCCTTGCCGCAACACGCTGACCCCTTCGCGACCTGCTGCGCAGATCGCTCCTACAGCTGGGGAATGCCGGCTGGCCCGGCACCAACCATCCCCGTAGGAACGAGCGCAGGCTCGCGAACCGGCCTTACCGCAGCCCGCAGACCCCTTCGCGACCTGCTGCGCAGATCGCTCCTACAGCGGTGGAATACCACCTCGTCCGGCCTCTACCATGCCCGTAGGAGCGAGCGCACGCTCGCGAACCGGCCTTACCGCAACCCACAGCCCCATGAAATTGCCCGGCTGACCTGGAGCCCGATGAGTATCCCGCAGAACGCCATCCCGTTCACCCTCCAGGGCCGCCCTTTTCTGCTCGAAATTGACAAATTTTGTCATCCGCTGAAAGTCGGGGCCGGCCGCATTATCGACATCGCCGACGAGGCCAGTCCGCAGGTAGTCTCCAGCCTGCGCCTGGCGGTACACAATCAGCAAAACTTTGCCGCTCAGGCCGATGGCCCCGGCGCGCAGTTCGCGGGCCAGGGCTATGCCGGCCATTATTGCAACGTGCCGGCCCGGACCGATCCCACCATCGTTGCCTGCAGCATGATTCTTTCCGGTTTGCGCATTTTTGACATCCGCGACCCGTATCAGCCACGCGAGGTGGCTTATTTCAATCCCCTGATCTATCCCCCGATCTATCCCCGGCCACTGCCGGCCCCGAGCGCAGGCAGTCCTTACGCGCTGTCCAGCCCGGCGTGGTGCCGGAACGCAAGGAAATCTGCTGCACCGACGTCTACTGCGGTTTCTATGTGGTCAGGGTCAGCAACCGGGCCTGGCCAGACCGATAAGGCACGGAGATACTCTGACGATTAGCCGGCTCTGGCGGGTGCGCGCCGGCGTATGCCGCGGGTCAGGCCGCCAGCAGCGGCTTCTTGGGCTCATCCTGATCCGTCGGGAAATTTCGTCGATCCTGCCGAAACAGGCGCAGAGCGAATTGGCCCGCCGGATGCTGGCGGTAAAAAGTCACGTCGGCTTTGGCCTGAGCGGGGACTTTTTCCAGAGTGGGCAGGCGAACCCCATACTCGGCGGGCAGCAGTACCGGCGCGGCCATACAGGCGAAACTGATGTCCGCGGCAGAAATGCGGTCGCCGAAAAGATAAGCTCGACCATCTTCCAGGCGCTCCGCAACGGCGTCGAATTCGGCCAGAATGACTTCCCGGCCGCGGTGCACATTGTCCGCGGACGCTCCCAGATACCAGCCAAGAAAAGTCTTGATCATCGGGAACAAGCCCGGTGCCGCGCGTTGCTGCCAGTCGGGGATGGTTTGGGTGGCAATACCCAGAATTTCGTCCACGGGTTGCTGCAACCAGTGGAAGTAGACCCAGCGCCTGGTTTCAACCCCCAGACCCTGACCAAAACGTCGCTCCATCGCATCAATCGTGCAGGCATGTGGCTGAGGGTAGAGGCTGCGGCCAGCCGGAGCCCGGGCATCGACAAAATGCAGGATCTCGCTGGAGTCTGCAATGGTGCGGCCATTGTCCTCGACCAGGACGGGAACCTTGCCCTGGGAGTGGCGAAATAGCACCGCCAGATAATGGAAACCTTGCAAGTGCGCACGTTCAACATAGTCCAGACCGGCATGCCCCAGCCCCCAACGGGCTTTTTCACAATAGTGGCTCATCGGGATGGTGATCAAATGCATAGGTGGTGAATTCGCTCAAACGGAACCATGGGAAAACAAGCAAACTTCGGGCCAACCGGCGGTGAAGTGTCCTTCCGTGGAGCGCATCTGGCCAGCTGCGCCGACAGCGCATGCTGTCTGAGCGCAGGTCATGGCCAAAAAAGTTGACGGATGCCCGTTAAAACCTGAGTCAGGGTTGATCAAGACACCCGGTCATACCAGGACAGTGCCTTGAACACGCGCCGTTGGGAAGTGCAATAGTAGAACTTACTACAACAGCGGCCGGCCCCGAGCGTCGCCGGATTTTCGAATCTTGCGCCAGCTCTGCGGCAAAACGTCGAGCATAAGTCGGTTTTGGACTTAGACTGGGAGCCGGCCGGCACCCCTGCCGCGTGTGCTGGCCCCAGAGATGTTCCGTACACCTCGTTTTCGGTTTGGCGAAGCCCTCCGGCCAGACCAATTGGCGTTTTCCAGATTCACGATGACTACAGCAGGCAACAGCGATGGCTAATTCTCGACCACAGCAATTGGTGGCACTTCTGGCGGGTGGGCTGTGGCTGTCCGGGTGCGGCCTGATCAAGCTCGCCGACCCCATGAAAATGCCCTCGCCCAGCGCATCCGGCGCCGACTTTGTCGCTTTGTCGGCAAGCGGCCGCAGCCGCGGTTCGGCGCCCTTCTTTGACGAGGGGTTCAAGCTGGGCTCGTTTGACGTCAGTCACGTGAAGCGTGGTTCGACCAGTACAACGACAACCCAGGTGGGTCCCGCCAAGTCAGGGCATTCAAGCAACCGACTGCGTTTTCGCGTGAGCGAAAACGGTCTGAGCATGAATGCGCAATGCGCCAATCGCACCGAAGGACGAAGCTATGACACCGGCTCCTGGATTCTGGATGGTTTTACCGCCTCTAGTAGCTCGACCACCCTGTGCAACTGCAAAGGACCGAGCGATACGGCCTGGTTTGAACTGGGACCGGAGCACGGCACGCTGACGCTGGGTGGCCGGGCCTTTCCGCTGGAGCCGGTTCACCAAGGTGAAGATGGCTTCAACTGGGGTACGCCACTGGGCTATCGGATCGGCCTTGGGGACACGCTGGCTGCGGTTGAGACGGTATTTCCCGGGCGGGTCTGGCTCAGCGATCGCCTCAGCCCTGCCGACCGCGCCCACACCGCCTGCCTGTCAGCGGCACTGCTCCTCAACCGGCCCGCTGAGCTTGATCTGAACTGATCCGCAAACCGGCGTCGACTGCGCCGGACACGCCTGACACCTCAGCGCTCGTTGTGGCGGTGGTTGTCGTCCCATACCAGTTGCCCCAGCTGAGTGAGATTGCCCGGCTCGGAGCAGGAATCGACATGCTGCCCGCCACCGCTGACGCTTTGCGTCAGATCATTGCGGTCATAGGCATCCCAGGTCCAGACCACTCGGCCCAGATTCTGGAAACCGGGTTGCCGGGCCAGTGCATGCAGGGACTGGCTGGCGGTGATGGTGTTCACGTTATTGAAGGAGCCGTACTCGCCGACGATCGCAGGACGGGCCAGGTTTTGATACAGCTGCCGGACATAATCCTCCAGACGCGCGGTACCAAAAGTCCACTGGTCGAACATGTGAAAGGTCGCGACCACGTTGTCGTACTGGGTGATCAGATCGGCATTGGCCAGCAGAGCGCTTTGCGCCGGTTCAACCAGAGCACTGCTCCAGGATGGGCCGGTGTCCTGTCCCCAGGCCATGCCCGAGACCAGGGTGACCATATTTGGCGCAATCGCTTTGACGGTGTCCAGGATGGTCTTCACCTCGTGACGCCATTTGGCGTAGTCGGAGGTCCGGCTCTCGAAGCTGCCCGGTTCGTTGTGAATGTCCAGCCAGACATACGGGTTATCTTTGAATTTATCGGCAAAATCGCGGATGAACATCAGATAGTCCTCCAGATCCTGCCCCTCAATGAATCCGCCGATGTTCTCATGCACATCAAACAGCACGACCACTTTCCGACTGGTGTAATACTCAATCAGGCCACGGACATCGTAAGCGGTATAGTCCGTCTGACCCGGGTCGAAGATCAGGGGTTCATCGATGTAAACGATATGGTCTTTCCACTGTGAAGTCGCCCGCGGGAAGATCCAGCTGTGCAGACGCACCATATTGAACTGCCAGCAGTCCGCGATCGCATCGACGGTGGCAGGGGTCCTGTGCCAGGGAAAAATGTTCACTCCGCGTGGCACAAACGCCGTGCCCTGTGGAGCGTAAATCTCGCTACCCTGGGTGCGAAAAAACTGAGCCTCGGCGCTGGTCTGCACTTTGGACGCATCACACTGGGTGATGAAATCCGGCTTGTCGCTGTCGCACTGATCAGTGCCCGGACCGCCGTTCAAACTGTCCTTGCCCAGACCGCCGATCAGGAAGTCATTACCCTCTCCCCCCTCCAGCCAATCCTTGCCCTGACTGCCATCGAGTTCATCATCACCCGGCCCGCCGCTCAAGCTGTCCTTGCCGCTGCCACCGATCAAGGTATCCCTGCCCGCGTCGCCGAACAGGGCGTCATGACCAGGCCCGCCGCAAATCAGGTCATTACCCCCTTTGCCGTAAATGAAATCGTCTCCGCGCAGGCCGCAGATCACATCATCGCCGTCGGTGCCGACCAGATAATCGCTCTTGTCGGTGCCGACGATGGTGCAGGCGAAAGTCTGGCATTCATTTCCGAGGGCTGGCTGGAAGACGCAACTCAAGGCCAGCACGATCAACCTGGCGGTAAACCTGGACCAGCGCGGTTGACGAGCAACGGGTAACTCGGGGGTAACTTGACCGACTTTCAAGGCTTTCTCCAAACTAAATTTGAGGTTGCAAGGCGACGCACGCCGTGGATGGCTAGTCCTGGTTCCAGAGCAGAAACCGTGCCAGCTTTGAATAGTTTTATTTTTTCCTTTGCAAACAGTGTCCTAGAGTTATTTTCAGAACTACCACGGGACCGTTTGCAGGCCGGCCGCGCACTATGCTTCGCAAATTGCAACGCAGTGCGTTAATGCAGCACCTGGATTCAGGCAGTTGTCGTCGCGGCCCGCTCAGCCTGACGCTCACCTACAGCACAAGCCCCCTCCCCTGGCTTGTCGCACCCGTTCCAGGGCCTGTAGGATGCCGCAGGGTTCTGGATCATCGCTACCAAGGAGGGATCAGCAGCTCAGACCGATTCAGCAGCGCAGTACGAGGGGACTGTTGCAATGACAAGCGTGGACGCCGCTGCGGCAGCGGCGATATTGGCCGATGTCGAAGCCTATGTGGCGCAGTATCTGACTTTGCGGATCAGCAGTTTTCTTGATCGCGCCGAGGGTGAGCTTGCCGATAGCTGGGCGGGCATCGCCGACCCTGGGGAAAAACTGGCCGCGCGTGAAGCCACCCGTTTGCTCCGCCGGCAGAAGGATGCGATCAGCACCCGGCATTTCGATCGGCTGATGGCGTCGCTCAGACGCGCCGCAGCACAGTCCAGTGTCGATCTGAGCTTTCTGACCCTGATTGACAAAGAAGGGCTGGACATTGTGGTGGTCCGGGCCAATCTGGTCAGCAAGGTCATGGCGACTGCGCAGGGTGAAGCGGCCGAACTGGCGGCTCGCCTGGACACCCTGCAGGCTTGCGGCGCGAATAATAATCCGCAGGCCCTGATGCCGGGCAGTCTGGTCGATGCCTTCCAGGAAACCCTCAGCGAATTCGGCGTGGCCAGTTCGATTCAGGCAGCCATCATCAATGTCTTCGGTGATACCGGCCTGGCCTATATCAAACGCTTCTATGCCGAGCTCAATCGACTGTTGGCGGAGCGTGGAATCGGCGCCGAGCTGGCGGTGGTCAAGCAGCAAAGTGCCCGCCAGCGCACGCACTTATCGGCGGCGGAGATCATGCGGATGCTGGAGGGGCGCCTGGGTCAATTGCCCGGCGAGATCGACCAGTGGACCCAGCACAACCTGCAGCCCGGCGCGCTGCGTCGAATTGTCGATGCCTATTTCGACGCCCAGTCGGAAGCGGAATTGACCGCCAGCCAGATGCGCGATATCGCCCGCATCGAAGCCATCTTCATTGACTTCCTGAATGACGAAAGGATCAGTGCCCGGGTCCGCGAACAGCTGGGCCGCCTGATTGTGCCGCTGCTGATCAAACGGCTGCGTGATCCAGGCGCCTTTGAACTGGCCAACAGTCCGGTGCGGGCCTTCGTGCGCCAGCTGGCGGCACTCGGCACCCTGGACGCCCGGAATCCGATCAGCGAATTCGATCGCGTTGTTGCTTTTGTCGGCAGGATCGTTGCCGAAAATGGGCTGGATACCCACAGTTTCCGCAGCGGCGCCCAGCTCCTGTACAGCCTGCTGCACCGGCGACCGCAACATGAAGCGGGAGAAGCCCAAGCTGCCCCCACCAACTGCGCCGAGGACAAGGCCCGCCAGATTGTTCAGCAAGAGCTGGACCGCTTGGCGGCTGGCCTGAGCTTGTCCGAACCAGTCCGGGCCATCTCGCAACGGCTCTTGAGTCCGTGGATGGTGGCCTGCTGCGAGTGTTACGGGGCGGACAGCGTATCCTGGGAGAAAGCCCGCACCACGGCCGAGCAGTTTTTCGGCAGCTTGCGGGCAGACCCCGAACTCGATCCGGCCGAAGCCGAGGAACTCAGGCGCAAGGTCAAGCGCCATGTGCTTCTCCTGGCCCAGCGTGCCCGCCTGGGCCAGTCCGCAACCCAGGCCTTGATCCAGGCGCTGCAACAGCATTACGCGAAACTGGACACGCTCAGCGGGCTGCCCAGGGAAACGCTCGCTTAGCTCACCAACCCGAACCAGGCGACAGGCGGGGCTTCGCAACGCCCCAGCGCTGCAAACACGAGTTCAGCTGGTCGGCTCCTGGCTGGCCTGCGCAGTCGCTTGTCGGGCGGCTTTTTCACGTCCGGCTTTGACATCATCCTGGGCCGAGCGGAACAGATAACCGGCGATCGCCGCCAGCACCCCGATCGCGGCGGTGAGTTGCTCCGAGGTATTGACGACCAGGACCAGAATGATCGTGCCGAAAATGATCAGGGTCAGTCCCGATGCGCTGACAATGTCGGCGGCGGTATGCTCGCCGCGACGAAGAAAACTCAGCACCACCAGCAATGACAGCGGAATCAGCAGTCCGAGTGACATCACGTACCAGAACTCGTTCTTCACTTTTTCGCTGGACAGGCTCACCGGCTGGGGCTGAAGCTGGAGCATCTGCACCAGTTGCTCGAACTGCGCGGAACTGAGGGTGGGCTGGGCTGCCCCGGGTGCTACAGCCGGGCTGACGTCGACCGGATAGGCAAACTGCTCAGGATCGTCGACCTCAGGCGCGGACTGCCCAGGGCTGGCCTCGAGTTGCGCTGAAACGAGCGCAGCGGCCAGCCAGACCACCGCCCCTGTCCAGCATCGCCAGGCCGTCACTTCGGAGACTCGACGGCTTCGATGATCCCGCTGTAATACAGCACTTCCGTCGGCTTCTTATGGTCTACGGCCTCAACCAGCTTTCCGGCAAAGTAGACGAGCCATTTCTGCCGCACCGATGTTTCCAGCGATCTGAGCTTGGTAATGGCAGCGCGCTGCCTCTGCTTTGCCTCGGGTGATAGCTGTGGCGCCGGCGCCGGCGTCAGCTCGCGCAGCATGGCCTGTTGTGCCTGGTAGTCAGGCGCGGGCTGATTGCCCGGTACCGAATACTTATCCAGCGCGCCGGCCCACGCGATCACGGCGAAACTCCATAGCGCAGCGGCGGCAATTAACCCAGACTTGTCCATGGTTGTCCCTCCTCGGATTCCGTTCCGATCAGTCTCAAGCTTGCGGTGGCAGTGTGAACCGTTTGCCCTACACTGGCAAGGCAGGGTCTGGCTGTGTCCTGCCAAGACAAGCGCTGCGCCCCGGCATGCCCTGCCAGACCAAAACCGGCCGCAGAAAGCGCGAATCCCGGGGCACAGAGAGGTGGCGAACACTCCGGTTGCAGACCCCCGCCTCCCTGGGTTCATGCACAATGGACGTATGATGTTTGCCCCGCAGCCTTGTTCGCCGTTTGTTGCCTTTCTCCTGCTGTGGGCAGGCAGTTTGCTATACCCCTGCCTGGCCTTGGCGCAACACCAGCTGGATCCGGAAACCTGGATCGAAATGCGCAAGATGTTTCGTCAGGCGGGCCCCGAGCCCAGCATCGCCGAGGATCTGGCCGCCCTGAGCGGTGCCCAGGCGCGCAAGGCGGCAGCGCGTCTGCTGGACCGCGGCCTGGAAGTCCTGCCCGCCGCGCATGCGGCCCTGCTGAACTCCGAGCAGGACCCGCGGGTTGCCGTTACGCTGCTCGCGCTGATCGGCCCGCTCGGCGACCGCAGCTCGGTGCCGGTGCTCCTTGAGTTGTTAGGCCAGCAGGCCGCCCATCCGCTGCGGCGTGA
>JBFJVB010000149.1:0-8405 GCA_041624435.1 Oceanococcus sp.
CCGTGCGGGATCTTCCAGGCAGGCGGCGAAATCAACGATGCCGTCGCTGAGCGACTGCTGACGAATCCAGGCATTGACCGCATCGCGACCCTGGCGGGCCTGCGCGCTGCCGTGCATCACGCCCACGGGCGTCGGGCCGAGCAGGCCTTCGCTGACCGCGCCCTCGGCCGGCGGCAGGGTGCCCAGCACGATGCGCAGACCGGCCGCCTGCACCCGCGCGATCAGCTCGGTGTAGCCGGCGATCATCTGTTCGGGGCTGGGTGGGCCGGCGGTCTTGGGATTGCCGAAATCATTGGTGCCGATCATCGCCAGCACGTGGCTGGCGGCGGTGACCGCGAGTACGTCCTGATCCAGCCGCTCGAGCAGGCCCAGACCGAATTGCGGCAGCCAGCCGGAGCCCAGCAGTTCGTTGCCGCCAATCCCGGCATTGGCCACGCTCAGGGGCAGGCCGGCGGTGTGGATCAGACGCTGTAGATGGTTGGGATAGCGCTGGTCGGTCGAGCGCATCGGCGGGGCCGAGCCAGCGCGGGCCCCGGTGGTCGAGGACGAGCCGTCGGTGATCGAATCGCCGACCGCCACCAGCGTCGTCACCGCGCGCGGCGCGGCGACTTCCAGGGCTTCGATGGCGAGAAAATTGGCCGCATAGCCGTCGGGCACCGCGGTGAAGGCCGTGCCTTCGGGGTCGGCGGCATAGTTGCCCGGCCAGCTCATGTACAGCACCTCGTTGGCGTTCAGATGCCGGGTGATCTGCAGCGTGGCCTCGGGGGCAAAGAAGCTGACGCCCAGGCGTTCGAATGCGCGCACCGGGTAGTGCATCAGGTCGCTGACCACGGACTCGCCCGGCGGGATCGTGACCCGGCTGGCGCCGTTGAAACTCAAGCGGCAGACGCTGTCCGGCTGCATTGCCGGCTCGCCGGGTGTGACTTCACGGGCGATGTGGACGTCCTGAAGGGTCAGGGGCAGGCTGGAATAGCGGTTGGACAGGCGCAGGCGCAGCAGCTCGCCGTCCCAGTGCGGCGCGAAAGCCTGGCGCACGCTGAGCTGGCTGATCGGATGGGTGATCAGAGCATCGCCCGGCGCGGTTCGCCAGCTGGTGATCAGATGCTCACCAGACGCCAGGCCAGCCGCGTTGCTGCAGTACGGCTGGGTCGCCGCCGCGCTGGCGCGCGCGGACTCCACCGCGGTGCTGCCGTCGCAGCCGGCCAGAACCACGGCCAGCAGGGTGCCGGTCAGCGGCCCTGGCCAGACCGGCCTGCCGGCCGGTTTCGGGCTTGCTGGCGCATGGGCGGGCAGGGCAAGCCTGCGCGTTTGCTTGGGGCTGGGGCGAAACAGGCTGATCACGGTTGTCCTTCGAAAGTCCGTTGCAACACGCTGCTGGGGGCTGAATGGTTCCGGGCATGACTGACACCGGGCAGTGTCAGAAGATATATGTGATACTGGCCAGTGTCAAATAGTCGGAAGCATTCGATGTCTGTGCATCAACCTGATGAATCCGCTGCGCGTCGCGTCAGCGGGCAGTACGCCGGTAAGGCAGCGGCCACGCGACAGCGTGAGCGCAAGACCAAGCTGCTGGCTGCGGGGATCGAGCTGATCGGCACCCAGGGCTTCACCGCGACCAGCATCGACGCGGTCTGTGGCCGGGCCGGGCTGACCAAGCGGTATTTCTATGAAGCCTTCGACAGCCGCGAGGACATGCTGATTCAGGCCTATCGCGCGGTGGCGGCTGACCTGCTGCGGGCCGTCACCCAGGCCGCGGCCCCCCATCTGCACGATTCGCCCAGGCTGGTGCGGGCGGGGATTCGCGCCACCTACGACTATGTGCGGGCGGAGCCCGCCAAAGTGCGCCTGATGTTCATCGAAGCCCTGTCGGTACGCGGTCAGCTGGGCCGGACCTACGTGGAAAGCATGAACGGCTTTGTCGAGCTTTTACTTCGTTTGACCAAACCCTTCCTGGCGCCCGGCGCGAGCACGGACGCGGAACTGCGGGTAATGGCGCGGGGCGCCATTGGCGCGCTGATCCACCTGTGTCAGGGCTGGATCGCCAGCGATTTCAAACAGCCGATCGACGAACTGGTTGACGGTACCGAGCGCATCTTCACCGGCCTGGGGCGCGAACTCAAGATTGCCGCCTGGATGCAAGACGGTGAATAAAGCCGGACGCGTGCTGCGCCCGGGCGCTTCAGCTCGCCGCGCGTAAGTGTCCGAACAGGCCGCCGCCGGCGGCCCCGGCCAGCACCAGGCAGAGCAAGCCTGCGGGGCTGCGCGCAGCGGCCACCGCCGTCAGGTCGAAGACCGCGTTCATCGTCAACAGCGCGGTCAGGATGGCGCTGGCCCCGGCCAGGGCATAGATCGCCGCCGCGGACAGGGCCCAGCGGCGGCGTAACCAGGCGGTGAAACCAAAGGCCAGCAGGAAGCCGATCGCGACGATCGGGCCGAAGCTGGGGCTGAAGCCGAGCAGGTCACGCCCGGTCACCTGCAGTCGCAGTTCCAGCGGTACCGGTACTCCGAGGGCGCTGATCTGCGCCAGATTGAACTGGGTCTGGGCCAGCGTGCCCAGGACCGTGGCCAGCAGCACGGCGAGGACAAACTGTCCGCAAAGTTTGAGGAATGGCATGCGCGGGCGATTGAGTAAGGCTTGCTGCACTATGCCGCAAACCGGGCTATCGTTGCATCTTTACCGCAACTTCGAGGCTACCCATGCGCTGCCTGGTCCTGCTTGCCTTCCTGCTGCCGATGGCTGTCGCGCAGGCCGCTGCCGACTACCGGATCGAGACCGTGGCCGAAGGCCTGGAGCATCCCTGGTGCCTGGCTTTCCTGCCGGACGGGGCGATGCTGGTGACCGAGCGCGCCGGTCGGCTGCGCATGATCCGCGAGGGCCAGTTGCTGCCCCAGGCCATCACCGGGGTGCCGCCCGCCTATGTGCGCGGGCAGGGCGGTCTGTTCGATGTCTTGCCCGATCCCGATTTTGCCAGCAACCGTCGCCTGTATCTGTCACTGGCCCACGGGGATGCCAAGGGCAATGCCACCCGCATCGTCAGCGCCCGGCTGGAGGGGCTGGCCTTGCGCGACGTGAAAGTGATCTTCACCGCCTCACCGCTGAAAACCGGCGGTGCGCATTACGGCGCCCGAATGGCATGGGGCGCCGACGGCATGCTGTACATGGGGATCGGCGATGGCTATAACTGGCGCGAGCAGGCGCAAAGCCTGAGCGATCATTTCGGCGCCGTGGTGCGTATCAGCCCCGACGGCAGCGTGCCGGCGGACAATCCCTTTATCGGCCGTCCCGGCCTGCGCCCGGAAATCTACAGCTACGGCCATCGCAATCCCCAGGGTCTGGCTTTCGATGCGGTGAGCGGGCGGCTGTGGTTGCATGAACATGGACCCAAAGGTGGCGATGAACTGAACCTGCTGAAACCCGGCGCCAACTACGGCTGGCCCAAGGCCACCTACGGTATGGATTACACCGGCGCGGTGATCTCGCCGTACACCGAACTGCCCGGCGTGGAGCCGCCCCTGGCCGTGTGGGTGCCGTCGATCGCACCGGCCGGTCTGAGCGTCTACCGTGGCGGCGAGTTTCCGAACTGGCAGGGCAATCTGTTCGTCGCCGCGCTCAAGGAACGCAGCCTGCGGCGCCTGGTGATCAAGCAGGGCCAGGTGGTGGAGCAGCAGGTTCTGCTGCGAGAGCTGGACGAGCGGCTGCGCGATGTGCGCAGCGGGCCCGACGGCGCGCTGTACCTGCTCACCGACGCGGCCGACGGCCGGGTGCTGCGGCTCAGGCGCGCCAGGCCCTGAGCCCGCCGAGCATTTACGGTGTCACGATGGCGAAACGCCCGTCCGGTTTGTCGAACAGGCCCATGAACTTGAGCATGTCCAGGCGATTGCCGTCGATGTCCAGTTCATCCGAGAACAGGGTGTCCTTGATCCCGGCCTGATTGATCGCCATCTTCAGGAACAGCTCGTGGCTGAGGGTCAGGGTCACGTCGGCCGCCTGACCGCGATGCGGCTCGCTGTGCAGTACGGCGTTTTCCAGCCACAGGTGATAGCCCTCGCCACGGTCGCTGAAGATGAAGTTGACCGCCAGGTCGAGACCTTCCGCCTTGGGTCCGTCCAGGCGCGCGGCCATGGATTCGAAAAACTTGTGCAGCGGAATCGCGCGCAGCAGATCAATCGCCGAGGCCATGTCCACCCCTTGTTCGGGCCCGCCGTGGCGCAGTTCGTAGGCCGCAGACAGGTAGACATCGCGCCAGGGTCCGGACTCGGCCTGGTAGCCGAGCTGATCGTAGGTCTTGGCCAGCAGCGCGCGGGCGCTGGCCAGCGTTTCGTCGGCGAACACCAGATGATTCAGCAGTTCGGCGGCCCAGCGGTATTCCCCGGCAGCAAAGGCCTGCTCGGCAAGTTTCAGCACGGCGTCGGCGCCGCCCATCGCGGCTACATATTTCTCGCCCGCCGGTTGGGGCGGCAGCGGGTCCAGGTTGGCCGGGTTGGCGTCATACCAGCCGAAGTAGAACTGGTAGACGGCCTTGGCGTTGTGCTTGACCGTGCCGTAATACCCCCGGTTGGGAAAGGCGCGGCGCAGCGATTTGGGCAGTTCAAGGCGCTCGGCGATCTCGCGTGAGGTATAGCCCTGATTGGCCATCCGCAGGCTTTGATCGTGGATGTACTTGTAGGTGTCACGCTGCGCCTTGAGGAAATCCGTGATTGCGGCCTGGCCCCATAGCGGCCAGTGATGGCTGGCGAAGTACACCTGCGCATCGCCGAACAGCTGGGTGGTTTCATGGATGTAATCGCTCCAGCGCAGCGCGTCGCGCACCTTGGCGCCGCGCAGGGTGTAGACATTGTGCAGGGTGCGCGAGACCACTTCCGCGCCGCAGAAGGCTTTGAGGTCCGGCAGGTAGAAGGTGAATTCCGCCGGTGCTTCGGAGCCGGGGGTGAACTGGAACTGGAAGCGCACGCCGTCGATCTCCAGCGCCTGTGGCGTGCGGTCGATCAGTTCGGTGGGCTCCAGGATGCCCATGTTGCCGCCGAAGGGCACTTCCTTGCCCAGGCCCAGGTCCACGTGGCCGCGTTCGCTGCGCGCCAGGCCACGCCCGTACTGGTAGGCCGCGCGGCGCTGCATCGCCACCCCGGCCATCACGTTCTCGCTGGTGGCCTCCTCGGTGAATCCGGCCGGTGCGATCACCCGCACGCCCTGGCGACGCACCTCATCCGCGCTGATGATGCCGCTCACGCCGCCGAAATGATCGATATGGCTGTGGGTGAACAGCACCGCCACGATCGGCTTGTTGTCCAGATGCTGCATCGCGAACTGCCAGGCCGCCGCCGCAGTTTCCCGGGTGGTCAGCGGGTCGACGATGATCCAGCCGTTGTCGCCTTCGATCAGGCTCATATTGGCCAGATCGAAGCCGCGCAGCTGGTAGACGCGGTCAGTCACTTTGAACAGGCCATGAATGGCATTGAGCTGGGCCTGGCGCCACAGGCTGGGATTGACGCTGGCCGGCGCGGCGCCGGTCTGGAAGGCGTAGCGGGTCTGATCCCAGACCACCTCGCCGGCGGCATTCCTGACCACCAGCGCCTCGGGCGTGGCGATCAGGCCACGCCGCGCATTGTCAAAGTCCCGTTGATCGGAAAAATCCAGCAGCGCGGTATTGGCGGCGTTGGCCGCGACGGTCTGCGCCGTCGGTGCGCTGTGGCCCTGGGCGTCCGCGCCGGTTTCCGGCTGATAGCGCGGGGTCCGGTCGCAGCCAGCGAGCATCACGGCGAGCGACAACAGCAGCAGCGGGATACGGGGCATAGAATATTTCATGTTGGCGCTTCCTAGGCCGGGCCGAGCGAGTCGATCTCGCCGGTGGGGGTTTGCGGGCAATCTGCGGTGGGTTCGAACTGGCTGGCGCGGTTGGCGATGGCGTCCGGATTGACCGGGCAGCCCAGGGCCTCGAAGTCCTTGGTGTTCAGGTGTGTGCCGTAGGGGAAGTATGCCCCCATCACCGGCGCCTCGCAGCTGCCGGGCGGCGCGGGGACCCGCTGGATCGCATGGGGGAAATCGTCTTCCGGCAACATGTGGCGCATGATCGCCAGCGAATTCTTCAGCGGCCCCCAGGGCAGCCAGTTCACCCCGCATTCCGGCCTGGCATTGGCCGGGCGATCCGCTTCGCGGCCGATCAGGAAGATGCCGCGGTTGTCCGCATCCAGCACCGAGTTTTCATCGTAGAGGCAGTCGTAGTAGCGCTGGCTGGCGATCTCGTAGCTGCACACCGACCAGTAGCGCAGGTCGCCGGCGCCCATCACCGGATCACCGGCCACGCTGGCCGGCGCCCGCGGCATGCGCGCTTCGAACACGGCCAGCGGGCCATGGTCCTGGTTCAGCGGTGCGTAGATGTAGTTGTTGTCCACATTGCTGGCGAAGCCGCCGCTGCCACCGGACGGATTGGGCGTCAGCGCATGCACCGGTTCGCGCAAGGGCGTGGCGTTCACGCGGTTCTCGGTCGAGCTTTGCAGGCCGATGAACTTCAGCCAGTTCAGGTCGGCGAAAGAGCCGAAGCCGGTCGGCACCGGCGGCGCGGCGGCGGCATGGGTGACCTGCTCGTTGAGGTCCGCAGGCAGGAAGGGTTCCAGTGCGTCGCAGGCTTCGGGACCGCGATAGGCGCCGCCGTCCGGCGCGTGGAAGGTGACACGCGGCAGCGGCACGTCGCCGGCCCGGTCGGTGCCGGTGTCCGGAACATAGATGCGGTAGATCACCAGCGCATAGGGCACTGCCGTGGCAGCCGCCTCGCCCAGGGGCAGATGCGCATACAGGGTGTTGGGCGCCCGCGATTCCGGCGGGGTCGCGGCCAGGATCTGCATGCGGTAGCTGCGCGCCGCGCTGCCGCGGTCCGCGCCGGCCACGAAGGGATTGCTGCTGCCGGCCGCCGGCAGGATATCCCGATCGGACACCGCGTCCACCGGCCGGAACAGCGGGTCATAAAGGTTGAAGGACATGTAGCGTGCATGCGGGAATTCGCCGTCCAGACTTACGCTCAGGCCCTCGATGACGGGGATCGCCGCCACCCAGTATTTGGCGTAGATATCCGGGTACAGGGTATTGACGGCCGCATCGTCAATGGTCACCGACCAGAAACAGTCGCGGGCGGCGGCGCCTTGTTGCCCACCCGGTGGCGGGGCCGAGGATTCATCGGCTCGTCCGTTTGCCTGGCCCAGATGGTTTTCACCCGCCTGGCAAGCACTCAGCAAAATCAGCAGCCCCAGCATCATTGCACGCACTGTTCGTCTCCCTGTCTCGAGTTATGCCGCCCAGCATAGAATGCCCGGCAGGGGAAAACTTGTCAGCGGGCGCCAGCTTGTGGTCCGCCAGCACCGATGCGGAGAACATGGGCGAGGAACTGAGCACCAT
Organism: Oceanococcus sp.; assembly: GCA_041624435.1. Taxonomy (GTDB): domain Bacteria; phylum Pseudomonadota; class Gammaproteobacteria; order Nevskiales; family Oceanococcaceae; genus Oceanococcus. The sequence continues at coordinate 7,388 of JBFJVB010000149.1, forward strand.
CACCACCTGGGCGGCGGCCATCGCGGATGCGCTGGAGGCGCGCCAGATTCCGGCGCAGCCCCTGTTCGCGCAGGCGGGGCTGGATTTTTCCCGTCTGCGTGACATCGATGCGCGCTACCCGGTCAGCGGCATGACCGTGCTGTGGCGGCTGGCCGCCCAGACGAGCGCTTGTCCGCATTTCGGGCTGGAAGTGGCCAGCCAGATGCAGCCCGGCGCTCTGCATGCCCTGGGCAGCGCCCTGCTGGCCAGTGCCAGTCTGGCGGATTCCTTCCGGCGTCTGGACCGGTATTCGCGGCTGGTCAGCAATGCCGGCCGCTGGATTGTCGAGGCGCAGGGACAGCAGATTCTCGCCCGGCTCGAAGTCGTGGAACAGGGTGTCCAGGTCGCGGACGAGGCGGTCGATGCCTTCCTCGCCGCCGCGGTGCGTATCGGCCGGCTGATGACCCTGGATCGTTACCGGCCGCTGCGGGTTGATCTGGTCCGGTGCGCGCCGGAATCGGCACAGGCCTATACCGAGCATTTCGGCGCTCCGGTGCAGTTTGCCGCCAGCTGCAATGGTCTGCTGATTGATCGCGAAAGCTGGGATGCACCCTTGCGTGGCGCCAATCCCGCCGTGGCTCTGGCGACCGAGCAGATCGCGGGCGATTACCTCGCCCGGCTGGATCGCGAGCGCGTCGCCCATCGCGCGCGCCGCGAGTTGCAGCAGCGCCTGCCGGCCGGCGAGCCCTCGCTGGCGGACCTGGCCGCAGCCCTGGCGCTGAGCGAACGCAGCCTGCAACGCCGGCTGCGTGACGAGGGCTTGAGCTACAAGCGCTTGCTGGATGACACGCGCCGGGAACTGGCCAGCGCCTATCTGGAACAATCCCGCCACAGCCTGACCGAGATCGCGTTTCTGCTGGGCTTTTCCGATCAGAGCAATTTCAACCGGGCGTTCCGGCGCTGGACCGGCCAGTCGCCGCGAGCGTTTCGGGCGCAACGCTTGCTTGGAGAGCCGCCGGCTGCGGGCTGAGAGGCGGCG
>JBFJVB010000150.1:0-8360 GCA_041624435.1 Oceanococcus sp.
AGGACGTGCGGCGAATGATTCTTCAAGGTGAACGCGCGACCTGGCCCAAGCTGGCCATGCTGCGGCATCAGACCGTGATCAGCCGCACCCTGCAGGCCTGCATGCAGAAACTGCATCAGCAGGCCCATCCGCGCAGCGACGTCGCCTGAAGCGACGCGCGGCCTGGCCTGGCGACTACAGGGCGCGGATTTTTTCCTGTTGAGCCAACAGGTCATCCAGGCTTTGCTGCTGGGCCGCGGTCTGCTCGCGGGCCTTGTTGACCACGGCTTCCGGCGCCTTGTCGACAAAACTGGAATTGGCCAGACGGGCCTGGGCGGACTCCAGATCCTTGCGCAATTTGGCGATCTGTTTGTCCAGCCGGGCCAGTTCCTGGTCCTTGTCAATCAGTCCGGCCATGGGTACCAGCAGCTTCATGCCGCCGATCAGTGCGGTGGCGGATTCGGGGGCGTGGCCGGCAACCGGCTGCAGACTGTTGATCCGGCCCAGGGCGTTGAGCCAGAGGCGCATGTTGTCCAGGCGCTGCTGGTCGAGGGCGCTGGCATCCTGAATCAGCACGTCCAGGGGCTTGCCCGGAGGGATATCCATTTCGCCGCGAATCTGGCGTAAGCCGAGCAGGCATTTCTGCAACCAGTCGATTTCTTCTTCTGCGGTCGGGTCGTTGCGGCTGGGGTCCGGGCTGGGGTAGGGCTGCAGCATGATGGTGTCGCCGGACTTGCCGGCCAGCGGCCCCACACGTTGCCAGATCTCTTCGGTGATGTACGGCATGATCGGGTGCAGCAGGCGCAGGCAGGTTTCCAGCACCCGAACCAGGGTGCGGGCGGTGCCACGCTGACTCGCCACATCGGCGCTGTTGTTCAGCGTGGGTTTGGTCAGTTCCAGATACCAGTCGCAGAAATGATGCCAGACGAATTCATGCAGTTCGGCCGCGATCAGGTCGAAGCGGTAGACGGAAAAATGCTGGTTGACCGAGACTTCCACGGCCTGCAATTTGGACACGATCCAGCGCTCCGGCAGGCCCAGCCGGATCTCGCCCTGATCGCTCAGATCATGGCCTTGAACGGTCATGGTCACGTAGCGCGCCGCATTCCACAGCTTGTTGCAGAAATTCTTGTAGCCGCCCAGGCGCTGGGTGTCGAAGCGGATGTCGCGACCGGTCGAGGCCAGGGCGGCGAAGTAGAAACGCAGGGCGTCGGTACCGTGTGAGGGGATACCCTCGGGAAAATCCAGGCGGGTCTGGCGGGCGATTTTTTCGGCCTGCTGGGGTTGCATCAAGGCATTGGTGCGCTTGTCCAGCAGAGTTTCCAGCGAAATGCCGTCGACGATATCCAGCGGGTCAATGACGTTGCCCTTGGATTTGGACATCTTGGCGCCGGATGCATCGCGCACCAGGCCGTGCACATACACTTCACGGAACGGTACCTCGTCCATGAACTTGAGGCCCATCATGATCATCCGGGCGACCCAGAAGAAAATGATGTCAAAGCCGGTGACCAGCACGCTGGTCGGGTAATGCTTGCTCAGTTCAACGGTTTTGTCCGGCCAGCCCAGGGTCGAAAACGGCCACAAGGCGGAGGAGAACCAGGTGTCGAGCACATCCTCATCCTGGCGCAGCTCGAGGTCGGCAGGCAGGTCATGCTCGGCACGCACCGCCGCCTCGCTGTGGCCGACATAGACCTTGCCGCTGGGATCGTACCAGGCCGGAATCCGATGTCCCCACCAGATCTGCCTGGAGATGCACCAGTCCTGAATATTGCGCATCCATTCGAAATAGGTTTTGGACCAGTTCTCGGGAACGAAGCGAATCCGGCCATTTTCCACCGCCTCGATGGCCGGCTGGGCCAGCGGGGCGGCTTTAACAAACCATTGGTCGGTCAGATAGGGTTCCAGGACCTGATGGGTGCGGTCGCCGCGTGGCACCATCAGTTTGTGGTCTTCGATCTTTTCCACCAAACCGGCGGCCTGCAGATCCTCGACCACGGTCTGGCGGGCGACAAAACGGTCCAGTCCCTGATAGCGGCCGGGTACCGCGGTATTCAGCGTGGCGTCGTCGTTGAGAATATTGATCATCGGCAATTGGTGACGCTGACCAATCGCGTAATCATTGAAATCATGGGCGGGGGTGATCTTGACGACACCGGTGCCGAACTCCGGATCCACATAGGAATCAGCAATGATGGGTATCTCTCGGTCGGCAAGCGGCAAGCGCACGGTCTTGCCGATCAGATGGGCATAGCGTGCGTCCTCGGGGTGGACCGCGACCGCGGTATCGCCGAGCATGGTTTCGGGGCGGGTGGTGGCCACGACCAGATGGCCGGAAGCGTCGGCCAGCGGGTAACGAAAATGCCACAGATGGCCCTGTTCCTCGGCCGATTCCACTTCCAGGTCCGACACCGCGGTTTTCAGGATGGGATCCCAGTTCACCAGGCGGGTGCCGCGATAAATCAGATCTTCCCGATACAGTTCGACGAAGACTTCGGTCACGGCCTTGGACAGGCCTTCGTCCATGGTGAAGCGCTCCCGCTCCCAGTCCAGCGAGGCGCCCATGCGGCGCAACTGACGGGTGATGTTGCCGCCGGACTCGGCTTTCCAGTCCCAGACCTTGTCCAGGAACTTCTCCCGGCCCAGCTCATGCCGGTCGATGCCGTCGGCGGCGAGCTGGCGTTCCACGACCATCTGGGTGGCGATGCCGGCGTGGTCGGTGCCGGGCTGCCACAGCGTGGCGTGGCCGTGCATCCGATGGTAGCGGATCAGGGCATCCATGACGGTGTCCTGAAACGCATGGCCCATGTGCAGGCTGCCGGTGACGTTGGGTGGCGGGATCATGATGCAGTAGGAGTCACCGTCCATGCCCATGCTGAAGTAACCCTGTTGTTCCCAGTGGTTATACCAGCGCGTTTCGATCTCGGCGGGATCGTAATGTTTATCCATGCGATTTGACTGCTTGTGTGACGGTGACGAAGAAAAAGCCGTCAATTATATAGGGCCAGGCCGGCTCTGCGCGGCGTTTGGACGTTCAGGCAATGGAATGCGTTTCCAGCGCGTAGCCCCGGTCACGGTAAAAGCTGTAGCGCGCCCGGGCGGCCGCTTTGTCCTGCGCGCTGCCGGCGACCACTTCCAGGGTTCGGGCAAAACTGGAGAAAAAGTCGGGCGGCGTCAGCTCGGCTGCCGCCAGATTCAACAGCACATCGCGCTGCGCGGGCAGGGCCGCACCGGCGCCGATCACGATCGCGCTGGTATTGTCCTGAACCTCCAGGTCATGGGGCACGAAGCTGTCCGGCTTGAAAGTCCAGAGTTTTTCGTTCAGCTGCGTTTGCGCCGTGGCGTCCGGCAGGTGGACGTACACGTTCTGTCCCTGAGCGTGGATGCGCTCCAGCAGGCGGCAGACGAAACCGTCCCGGTTCGCAGCTTCGGCTTGCAGCAGATAGAAACTGACCCGGGTCACGTCGCCCGGTCGGCCAGATAGTGCATCAGCAATGGCACCGGACGCCCGGTGCTGAATTTCTTCTGGGTCCAGGCGGTACCGGCGATATCCAGATGGGCCCAGGTGGCTTCGCGGGTGAATCGGTGCAGGAAGGCGGCGGCGGTGATGGCGCCGGCCATCGGTCCGCCGATATTGGCCACGTCGGCGACCGTGCTCTTGAGCTGAGCCTGATATTCCTCCCACACCGGCAACTGCCAGGCGCGGTCCTGGCTTGCTTCTCCAGCGGCGAGCAGGGCATTGGCCAAATCCTGGTCATTGGCAAACAAGCCGGTCGCCTGATTGCCCAGGGCCACCACGCAGGCGCCGGTCAGCGTCGCCATGTCAATCAGCACTTCCGGGGCGAACTCGCGCTGGGTATAGGTCAGGGCATCGCACAGAATCAGCCGCCCCTCGGCATCGGTATTGATGATTTCGATGCTGATGCCCGCCATGCTGGTGACGACATCGCCCGGTTTGTTGGCGGCGCCATCGGGCAGGTTTTCCGAACACGGCACAACCCCGACCACGTTGATCGGCAGCTGGGCCTCGGCCAGGGCCTGAAACACGCCGAACACGGTTGCGCCGCCGCACATGTCAAACTTCATCTCTTCCATCTTGGCCGCAGGCTTGAGGCTGATGCCGCCCGCATCGAAGGTCAGACCCTTGCCGACCAGGGCCACCGGCCGGGCCTCCTTGGCGCCACCGGAATACTCCATCACAACCAGTTTGGCGGCCTGGCGGCTGCCGGCGGAAACCGACAGCAGCGCGCCCATGCCGAGCTTGTGCATGTCTTTTTCCTCGAGCACCTTGCAACTGATTCGCGGATGGCTCTTGGCCAGGCTCAGGCCGAGCTTGGCGAGGTCCGTCGGGGTGCACAGATTGCCCGGGCGGTTGCCCAGATCCATGCTCAATTGCACCCCGGCGGCGGTGGCGGTGGCCAGAGTCAGACTGGCGTCCAGCGCCTTGCTGCGTGCCGCGATGGCAAGGGTGATGGTTTTCAGCTTGCGCGCCGGGGTTTTCTTGCTCTTGAGCTCTTCATAGCGGTAAAACGCGCTGCTCAGGGTCAGCACCGACTGGCTGATGGCCCAGGCGGCATCGTGGCCGGTGATGTCCAGCAGCGGCAGCGTCGAGAAACACTCTTTTGCGCCGAGTTTCCCCAGCACGGTGGCGGTGGCCAGATTGACCTGCTTGAAGCGGTTGGCCGAAAAACTGCCGCTCTTGCCACAGCCGACCAGCAAGATGCGTCTGGCTGGAATGCCTTCCAGGCCGTGCAGCAGCAGGGTCTGTCCGCTGTGGCCATTCATGTCGCCACTGCTCAGGACTTCGCTGAGAAGGCCGCCGCAGGCGGCATCGACGGCCGCGGCCGGTGCGCTGAGTTTGCGGCGCTCAAAAATGCCCAGGATCAGGCAATCGGTCGCTTGTTTTTCGGCGCTGCCGACTTTGATTTGGAATTTCATGATCGAAACTGCTGAAAGTATCCTAGAATCATAGCGCACCACCGTGGCCGGCAGGCTGTCTGAATGGGAATGACTGGAGAGGAGAGCTAACTTGCGCCAGCGGATTCTGGAGCGTTACCTGTTCATGGAAGCAGGGCGCACCTGGCTTGCGGTTACCGCGGTTTTGATGGCCATCATGCTCAGCACCCGCTTCGCACGGTTCCTGGGCGAAGCGGCCAAAGGACAGATTCCCCCGGAATTGCTGTGGAAGGTGGTGGTCCTGTCCAGCCTGCAGTACCTGACCATCCTGACGCCGATTTCTCTGTTGCTGGGGGCCATGCTCACCCTGGGGCGGATGTACCGCGATAGTGAGATCGCCGCCATGCACGCCTGTGGTGTGGGCCTGGGTCAGTTGTACCGTCCGTTCGTCAGGCTGGGCATGGTGCTGGCGTTGCTGACGGCCATCTTGAGCCTGTATCTGAGCCCTCTGGCCGGGCGGACCGTGGATTATCTGACCAAGAAGGCGGCGCAGGAGCTGCAGTTCGGGGTGCTGGAGCCGGGGCGCTTCAAGGAATTGCCCGGTGAATCCGGCGTGTTTTATGTGGAATCCGTCACCAAGGACGGGATGGAGATCAGCGGCGTCTTCGCCCAGCTGCGCGATGCCCAAGGGGAGAGCGTCATCACCGCGCCGCGTGGGGTGCGCCGCAGCGATCCGCAGAGCGGCGCGCGCAGCCTGGTCCTGCTGAACGGCTACCGGGTCGATGGCAGTCCGGGACAGGCCGATTTTCGCATCACCAAATTCGCTGAGCATGGCGTGACCATTGAGCCGCCGGAGTTTGTGTATCGATCCAGCAAACAGGCCACCAAGCCCAGTTTTGAACTCCTGGCATCCAGCGATCTGAAAGACGTCGCGGAGCTGCAATGGCGGCTGTCTGCGCCGCTGTCCGTCATATTGCTCGCGCTGTTATCGGTGCCTCTGGCCAAGACCGAAGCCCGTTCAGGTCGGTACAGCAAGGTCGGCATGGGTATCGTGGTGTACATTCTTTATTTCAATCTGCTGGGTGTGGCCCAGGCCTGGCTTGAATCCGGCGCCCTGCCGCCCTGGATCGGGCTGTGGTGGGTGCATCTGGTGGTGGCTCTCGTCGCCCTGCGTCTGTACGCGGTGCGCGGTGGCTGGATCGAGCGCATACGGCTGCAACGCGCATGACAATTCTTGATCAACATCTGCGCAACGCGCTACTGGGCATGTGCGTCGTCGTGGCCCTGGCGCTGACCGGTATCTCCGGATTTGTGACGCTGGTGGAGGAACTCGACGATCTGGGTCAGGGTGATTACAGCCTGGCGATGGTCGGTCTGGTCACCTTGTTGCGGCTGCCCGAGTTGCTCTACGACATGTTTCCGCTGATCGTGCTGTTGGGCGCGATCCTGGGGCTGGGTGGATTGGCCGCGGGTGGGGAACTGGTGGTCATGCAGGCCGCGGGAATCTCGGTGCTGCGCATCGCCTGGTCCGCCGGCAAGGCCGGTCTGGTGCTCGGCCTGGCGGTGTTGGCGCTGGGGGAGTTCCTGGTGCCCATGGCCCAGCGCCAGGCCGAGGACATAGCGAGCCAGGCCCGTTTCGGTGAGGCGCGCTCGGCGAGTCGTTCGGTGTGGTTGCGTCAGGGCGATCAGTACATCCGGATTGGCCGCCTGCCAGACGAAAATACCGCGCTGGACGTGCATGCGCTGACCGTCAACGAGAACGACAGCCGGCTGGTCAGCACCCTGGCCATGGACGCCGCCTATTACCGGGATTCGGCCTGGCAGGCGCAAAACCTGCGGGTGACCAAGCTCGATTACGGTTCGGTGCGAATTCAGCGACGCGAGCAGGGCGAGTGGCTGGTCAAGCTCGACCCGGAGGTTCTGCAGCTGTTCGTTCTGCAGTCCGATGGCTTGTCCCTGCGTGGCCTGCACCAGTACATCCGCTACCTGCAGGCCAATGGTCTGGATGACACCGCGCCGCAGTATGCGCTGTGGCGCAAGCTGGCCGCGCCCCTGACCGTGCTGGTCATGGTCCTGCTCGCGGTGCCGTTTGTGCTGGGACCTTTACGGGATACCGGTGCGGGCCAGCGGCTGTTTATCGGCGTGATGATCGGGATCGGCTTCTATGTGCTCAACGAAGTCGCCGGCAGCCTGGGGCAGGTGTACAACTGGCAGGCGCCGCTGGCGGCCCTGGCGCCAACCGCGGTCCTGGCCTGTGTGGCGGTCTGGCGCCTGCAGAACGTGGTGGCGCGCTGAGCCAGGCTTACATGCCCAGCTGCCGGGCGGCCAGGTCCTTCATGATTTCCGCGGCCCCGCCGCCGATGGACAGGACCTTGGTTTCGCGGAAAATCCGCTCGACCGCGCAGCCGCGCATGAAACCAGCCCCGCCGTGGATCTGCACCGCTTCGCCGGCGACATACTCGAGCATGGATGTCGCGCAGTTCTTCAGCATGCACAAGGCGGCGATTGGCGTGGCGCCCTGATCGACCTGCCAGACCAGCTGTTCCAGCAGCGCCTGGGCGGCGAGATAGCGAGTTTCCATGTCGATCAGCTTGTGCCGGATGACCTGATGTTTGAGCAGCGGTTTGCCAAAAGTCTCGCGGCTTTGCGCATATTCCCGGGAGGCATCGATACACACCCGGGCCAGGCCGCAGGCCTGGGCTGCCAGGGCGATACGTTCATTGTTGAAGTTGCGCATGATCCCGAGAAACCCCTGATTCTCCTGACCGATCAGCTGGTCTGCGGGTACCCGGCACTGGTCAAAATACAGGCTGGCGGTATCCGAGCATTGCCAGCCCATCTTGCGCAGCGGCGTGCGTGAAAAGCCGGGGGTGTCGGCGCTGATCAGCAGCAGGGAAATCCCGCCGATGCCGGGGCCACCGGTACGTACGGCAACGGTGAATACATCGGCCTGCATGCCGGAGGTGATGAAGGTCTTGCTGCCGTTGACGATGTAGTGATCACCGTCGCGCTCGGCGCGGGTGCGCAGATTCGCTACATCCGACCCACCGCCCGGTTCGGTGATCGCCAGGGCGGCGATTTTTTCACCGGCCAGCACCGGCGGGATGTAGGCCTGTTTGAGTGCCGGTTTACCCAGGGCGACCAGGGGGGGCAGACCGATGTTCAGGCTGCCCAGGGCGGCGACAATGCCTCCGGAGCCGCTGCGGCACAGTTCCTGGACATAAATTACCCCGAAAAATCCGTCACCGGCCGGTGTGCCACCGAGTTCTTCGGCAAATCCCAGGCCCAGCAGACCGGCATCCGCACAGCGCCGGTAAATCTCGCGCGGCACCACGCCGGCGTCCTCCCAGTCCTGAATATGGGGGGTAATCTCTCTTTCCACGAAACGCCTGACCTGTTCGCGAAAAGTTTCGTGCTCCGCAGTGTAGTAGGGGCTGAGCATGCGGGATCATCCGTTGGTAAAAGCCTATTCAAGCATAGATCAA
>JBFJVB010000151.1:0-8208 GCA_041624435.1 Oceanococcus sp.
CGGCACCACCGCTGTTGTTCGATTCGGTCAGGGTGACCTGACCCGCATTGCTGCGCACCCGGGCGCTGGTGGCCGCACCAAGTCGCGCGTTACCACCCGTGCCTGGAATCGCCGCGCCGTTGCCCGCATTGTCCGGCGCCGGAGCGAACTGGATGTGGTCGATGGTCGCGCCCGGACTGCCAACCTGGAAGAACAGGAACTTGGGCACGGTGATGGAAAAATCCAGATGCACCGCCACGCTTGGGGAGGTTCCGGACTGCGCCGCTTCCTCGGCGCCCACCGCTCCGCTCAGCGCCAGTATCAGTATTCCTAGGTAGTTGTTTCGCATTTGCCCGCCCGTCCCTGTGCAGCGCCTGAACATTATGCTCTTTTGACGCGATCAAGATTGATTCGTGTCAATGCAAATTTCAGGCCGCTACCGGTCCGGCCTGGGCGCCGCATCAGCCCGACCGCGCGGGCTTTGCCGCTCAGCTACGGCGCCGCATCCACAGCGCCAAACACGTCAGGATCAAGCTGAACAGGCTCACTGCGCCCCCGCGACCGCCCGACCCGCTGCGAAAATCATCAGGCTCGGTGGCTTCACCGGACAAAGGCGAGAAATCCACGGCGCGCTGCGGCTGGCCATAGGCCTGCGCCCGCCGCTCACCGCTACTGGGTTCCGCGACCAAGGCCGGGCGGATATTCATCACCCCCACGTCAACGGAAAACTGATACATCAGGTCTTCGCCACTGTGGGGATCACGCTTGTTCACCCGCCACAACTCGCAGACGGCGGCCGCGCTGCGCAGATGACACAGGGCATAGGCATCATCGGACCATTCGGCGTAGACCATATTGGGGGTATTGGCCAGAATATCCGCCTCCAGCAGTTTGGCCGCCGCACGCCCCGCCGGCACCCACAGCTCCTGAAATTCCGGGTCCATGCCCGGCGGCCGGCCATACGCCACCTGGTAGGCTTCGGTGGCCGACACCTCATCGGCCCCGCCGGAGCTCATTCCGCTCATGATTTCCACCCCCACCGGCGGCCCGTAGCTGCCCAGGCCCGTGCCTCGCAGGTAGGCCGGCGCTTCGTTTTCCTCGATCAGTTCGGCTACAAACTGACCGTGGATGTCACCGCTGAGCACGATATTTTCCAGCAATCCCAGCTGCCGCAGCAGGGTGTACAGACGCTGGCGCTCGGCGGGAAAATCATTCCAACCCGCATAGGCCAGCACGCCATTGGCCGCCTCGCCGAAAAACTCCTCGCGCACCGAATCCGGCACCGCCGGAGAATCCAGCAGATTCATCTGGGTCATCGATACGCCATTGAGCAATACCCGCCAGGCCACGCCACGCTGGGCCGACTCACTCAGGACCCGCTCCAGAAACGACCACTGCTGGGGACTGAGGAAGGGGGCGGATTTGTCGATTTCGCGCGAGCGACGCATGTCGATGCAGATGATGTCGAGCAGCTGGCCGTAGGGCAGATGCTTGTAGAACAAACGGGCGTGCTCACCGCGCGGCGGGTTCAAGTTTAGATTGATCCGCGGCGCGGCATCAAAGCGACCGGAACCATCCGCGGCCACCGGACGATCGGCATTCCATAGATGAAACTGTTCGGCGGCGTCGGCGTTGCTCACCCCGCCCAGACCGTACAGGCCGCGATCCTCACGGTCGGCCGTGTCATGTTGATCGGGCATGATCACGAATGGCAGGGCGGCATGCGCGCGCAGCAGATCAGGGTCCGTGGCATACAGGGCGTAACGCCGACCCACCTCTTCCGGACGCGCCCAATCCCGCACATCGATATGCTGGTAGTCCTCTTCCGCCAGCGCCGCGGGCGGCAGGCGGATGGTGCCGCGATTGGCCTTCTGCTGATGATAGATCTGGTCGCCGGCGTGCAGCAGCACATCCACATCATTGCGATCAGCCAGCCGTCCATACATGGAAAAATACCCGGCCCACCATTTGGAACAGGCCGTTTGCACCACCCGGACCTCGCTCGGATCATCCTCCGGACCAGGCGCGGTGCGGGTCCGCCCGACAATCGAAGTCCGGCCCAGACAGGCAAACGCAAACCAGTAGGTGCTGGCCGACTCCAGCCCATCCACATCGACCTTGACGGTCCAGTCTGCCGCCGCGTTGGTTGAGGTCTCGCCCTGGGCGACCACGTCCTGGAGTTCTCGATCACGCGCCATCAGCCAGGACACGGGCACACTGCTCAAACCCTGTGGTGCCGGGCTCAGCCAGCCCGCGGCGTCCGGAATGGAAATACGTGTCCAGATGATGACCCGATCAGGCAGTGGATCGCCCGATTTGACCCCATGCCCGAAGGGCAGCAGGGCATCGACTGCCGGATAATCCCAGGCTTCGGGTCGGCTGAACTCGACCGCCGAGCGCGAAGCGAAAGCGGCCGCACTGGGGCCAAATACAGAGGCAGCGGCGGTGGCGCCGAGTAATTTGAGGGCATCGCGACGGGGCAGATTCATCCGCGCAGCATAGCCGATCAATCAGCGTGGGTTTGACCCCCGCGCACGCACCATGTCAGCGGACCCGCGCCGCGGACACGCCGCGGCAGACAGGCTATCCAGGCAAACACATGGGATAGCAATGTTGTCCGATGGCGATTTCCTGCGGATCGGCCACGGTCGTGAAATGGACCGCCTGCACAAACGCTGGGAAGAGCGCGACAGCGCAAACCGCAAGCCAGACCTGGAGGCGTCTCATTGCAGACCCTGCCCTGAAACGGCTGGGGCCAAAGTACCCAGACAAAACGGGTGACACAGCTCACCCAGATCAATTTGCGCCTCGCTGGCGTCCTGGACTCGGCTTAGCGACTCCTGTGCCAGCGCGGGAAGCGCCAGGACAGTGAACGCACAGATGCTCAGCACCACTTTGATTAATTCCATTTAATAGTCTCCCCAGTGGAACGGGATCGGCACGGCGTCAATCCATGCCGCCACCCGGCCCTGCCGTCAGGCGAACCGGTTTGCAAACCTTACGCCCTTGGTATACCCAAGTCCATCAGGCGCAGGCAGACCACCCGTGCCGGCCCTGGGCCGCCGTTACTTCGACCCTTTGCTTTCCAAAGGATCAGATGGACCTAAAGCCGCTGCATCGTGCCGAGGCTGAGTTACTCAGCCATTATCGCGGCTGGTTTTGCAACCCGGAACTGGAGCAGATCGACCAGCAGCACAAGCTCGAAAACATGACCGCCGCGGCGCGCGAGGCCTTCAAGCCCTGGGCCTTCGAAGATTCGCAATCGATCCGTCAGGCAATGATCAAACTGGTCGGCGCTTCCTCCATGGTGTCGCTGTTTGAAAACCCCCGCTGTCGGGATTATTTCTTGGCGCTGAGCGAAGTCGAGGCCCTGAGTGCGGGGCTGGAGGATTTCCTGCACGCCGAGCAGCAACGTGGATTCGAACCGATGCTGGACATTCTGCCCAAAACCATCCCCCGGATACCGAAGTGTTCAACAAGCCCAGCACCGCGAAGGGCGTGATCAAGCGCTTCGGCCTGAGCGGACTGGAGTATCGGCCACGGCGCTGCCGGGCATTCCATCAGCGCTACCGCGAACTGATTCTGGCGATGAAAGCCGCGATCGACCCCAGCCTGGCGCCCGGTAACGCGGCTTGCTGCGGCTTCGCGATGATGAGCCTGAAAGCAAAGCCGTCCTGAGCCCGCAGCACGCTGTTGTTCAGCAGCCGTCTTTGCGTTTGAGATAGAACGCGATGGCTTCGGCCACGGCCTGTTCCACCGGGGCCGGCTGCCAGCCCAGTTCGGTTTTCGCTTTGCGGTTATCCAGGCGCTTGATCAGGCTCAGCAGGCGTACCGACGATACGGCCATGCGATTGTCCCGACGCAACAGGAAGGTGCAGCCTTCCAGCGTCGCGGCCAGGGCATACATCAGCGATTTGGGCAGTCGGAGCCGAGGCGGCGGGCGTCCAGCCGCTCGCGCGGCCGCACTGAACAGCTCCTGCATCGTCAGATACCTTTCACTGACGATGTAGCGCTCACCCACCCGGCCGCGCTGCGCGGCCAGGATCAAGGCCCGCGCGGCGTCCTTGATGCCGACGCTTTCACCGCCCCCAGGAAAGTAGAACGGCAGCTTTCCCAGGGCGGCATCGAGCAGCATTTTGCCATGCGGCGTGGGGGCGTAATCCTCAGGCCCGTAGGTATTCGACACGTTGCAGATGACCGCCGGAAATGCACTGCTTTGCGCTTGCCGCAGCACCAGTTTCTCACCCGCAACCCGGGTCAACACGTACTCCGGCGCCAGTTCGGCCCAATTGAAGGCATCATCCTCGCTGGCCATCCCGCTGGGATTGAGACCGATCGTGACCAGGCTGCTGGTGTAGACGAATTTGCGCAGCGGGAATTGCGCGGCCACGTCGAGCACCGTTTGCAGCCGGTGCACATTGGTTTCCCATAGCGGGCGGGTGTCACGCAGCCAGGAGCGCGTATCGACCACGCAATAGAAGACCGTATCCACTCCGGCCAGCGCCCGGCGCAGGGTGTCAGCATCAAATACGGAGCCGTAGTGCCGTTCAAGTTCCAGGTGGTCGGTGGCACGGGTGTCACTGCCCTCACGCACCAGGATGCGGGCAGCACAATTCTGCGCAGCCAGCATTTTGGTGACATGACTGCCCAAAAAACCGCTGGCCCCGACGACCAGCACCTTACCTAGCGACATAGCCCCCCCTACATGCGCGGTGCAAGCCTCGCTCAGCGGGAATCCAGGCGGAAACCGACCTTCAGCACCACTTGATAATGCGCCACCCCGCCCTCGCCCAGATGGCCGCGAATATCGGTCACCTCGAACCAGTCCAGATGCCGCGTCGTTTCCCCCGCCCTGGCAATGGCATTCTCGATCGCCGCTTCCAGACCCTCGGCAGACGAACCTGCCAGTTCCACGATTTTGTACACATGATCACTCATCATCGTCTCCTTGATCAGAACATGGGTGTGCCAGGGTGCAGGACCTGGGCAATTTGCAGCATACCCATCGACACCGGGCCGGTCGATTGGCGCGGCTGGGTCCGCGCGTGCCGTTGGCGCCCCTCGGCCAATACCGCAGCAGGTGTCCATCCCACTCCGGGCTTGAATCCCCCGCACGACTGCTGCACATTGAACGCTGAACCAGGTCGCATCACGTTCGTACTAGACGGCCAAGACTTGCTGGGGGGAGTTCATTATGTGGGTACGCTGTTTGGCGCTGGTGGCCTTGGTCACCAGCGCGATGGCGCAAGCTTCTTCGGCGCTGGAGCTGGCCGATCCGGACGGCCTGACGGGGATGCGTCTGATGGTGCTGGAAGATCCCAGCAAAACCCTGTCGTATGAACAAGTCGTCTCTGCTGCGCACGCCAGCGCCTTTGCACCCGGGTCCCAGCCGGTCATCAATCTGGGTTTTTCCGCCGCCGCCCACTGGTTTCGCCTGGATATCCTGGTGGCGCCGACGGATCTGGGCCGTTACTGGCTGGCGGATATCGATTACCCGGTTCTGGACTCGGTGGACCTGTACCTGAGCCGGGACGGTGAGCTGCTTGATGTCCAGCGCAGCGGGGATCAGATTCCGCCTTCCAAACGGCCGCTGGATTCGCGCAGCTTGAGTTTCCCGCTGCGTTTCGAACAAGCCGGTTTGTATCAATTGCACTTGCGGGTCGAGTCGCAAAGCTCCCACACGCTGCCCCTGCGCATCCTCTCGGGTCAGGCCTATGTCAGCCGCAGCGACCAGTTCAATTTCTGGCTCGGCCTGTACTTCGGCATCATCACCATCACGGCTCTGTTCAGCGCGGTTGTGGCGGTGATGACGCGTAGCGGGCTGTTTCTGGATTACAGCGCCTTTGTGCTGTTCGCCGGCCTGGGGCTGCCGCTCAGCCTGACCGGCTATGGCTCACAGTATCTCTGGGGCGAATGGCCGTGGTGGAGCAATGCCACCACCCCGATGTCGATGGGACTGGCCCTGTTCTTTGCGCTGCGCCTGACCCGCCGGACTCTGACCACCGCCGAAATCGCCCCGAAACTCGATCAGGCCTTGCGTATCGAGCAGTTCATCTGCCTGGGTCTGGCGATCAGCCCCTTGGTGGTCGAATATGCCCTGGCCATCCGCCTGGGCACGGTCATGGGCACGCTGGCGGCGCTCAGCGTGATCCTGGCCTCCCTGCTGGGGGCGACCAAGACCCGCCGGACGGCCCTGCTGTTTCTGGTCGCCTGGAGCGGCTATCTGCTCGCCGTCCTGATCAAGGTCATGACGGTCTACGGCCTGGCGCCGTATACCCTGGCGACCAATTACGCGATGCAGATTGGCTTGAGCGTGTTGATCGTCGCCCTGGCCGCGGCCCTGGGGGATCTGCTCAAGGACGAGCGCCGGCAGATGCTGGAGGCCCAGCTGCAGTCCCTGCGCGACGCCAGCGAACGCAAACAGGCGGAACTGGCCGCCAGGACCAAAACCGAATTCCTGGCCAAGATGAGTCACGAACTGCGCACCCCGATGAACGCAGTCATCGGTTTTTCCGAACTGGGCATGCGCCACGAAGACCCCGGCAAACAACGTGAGTACCTGAACCAGATCCACGCCGCGGCGAAAAGCCTGCTGGATCTGATCAACGACATTCTGGATTTCTCCAAGATCGAGGCCGGTCAACTCAAGCTGGAGCCGCAACCGGTCTCGGTCCCCAATATGTTCGACAAACTCGGGGCCATGTTTCAGTTTCAGGCCGATAGCAAGGACATCGGGCTGGTGGTCGAGTATGACCCGGACGTACCGCAATGGATTCAGGCCGACCCCCTGCGCCTGGAACAGATCCTGATCAACCTGCTGGCCAATGCGATCAAATTCACCGAATACGGCGGAGTCGAAATGCTCGCTTCGATGCAGCCCGGCGAGCCACCCATGCTGAGCGTAAGGGTGCGCGATACCGGAGTGGGCATCCGCCAGGAAGATCAGGCGCGGCTGTTTCAGCCTTTCAGTCAGGCCGATGAGTCGATCACCCGGCGCTACGGTGGCACCGGACTGGGCCTGGTGATCTGTAAACAACTGGTCAGCATCATGGGCGGAAAGATCGGTTTGCGCAGCGAACCGGGGGAAGGCAGCGAATTCTGGTTCCATATTCCGGTGCAGGAACTGGACGCGGATGAACTCGCCGCCAATCTTTCGGGCGATACCCGGGACCTGCGACCGCTCACCGAACTGGAAGGCGTCTCGGCACTGCGCGGCAAGAAGATCCTGCTGGCTGAAGATAATCCGCTGAACCAGAAACTGATCTTCGAGCTGCTGTCCGATCTGGAGGTGGAATTGACGACGGTCGAAAACGGGCGTCTGGCGGTAGCGGCCGCCGCGGCCGATCGCTTCGACCTGATCCTGATGGATGTCTTCATGCCGGAGATGGATGGCTTTTCGGCCACTCGGGCGATCCGCACGATTCCCAAGCTGGCCTCGGTGCCGATCATCGCCGTCTCGGCTTCGGTGGCACAAGATGACCAGCAGTCCTGTTTCGATGCCGGGATGACCGATTTTGTCGCCAAGCCGGTGCGTTCGGATGAACTGATTACCAGCATGCTGCGGCAGTTGACCGCGAACTCAGCAGCGGCGCCCAAGCCCAGGGCCAAAGCACCGGCCGTGGTCAGCCAGGTGGATTTGAGTCCCAGCGAAGGCCTGAGCTACTGTAACAACAATGCGCAGCTGTATTGGCAGGTCCTGGAGGATTTCCTGCAGCGCTACCGCGAAACCGGAGCTGAATTGCAATCTTTGCTGCGCAACGGCGATCGCGCAGAGGCTCGCCGCCTGGCCCACACGATCAAGGGCCTGGCCGCCAGCCTCGGCATGGGCCGGCTGCATTTTGCCGCCAAGAAAATGGAACGCAGTCTGGCCACAGCAGACGCGGACCCGCTGCCCACCGAAGAGTTCGTGCATTGCTTCAGCGCGGCGCTGCTTGCGGCAGACGATTACCTGGCCAAACAAGACCGGAGCGAGGCGGCCGTCGCGAAATAAAGGCCTTCAAACCGCCCGGCCCGTGCGCCGGCGGGACTAGGCAGTCGCGGCCAGATAAGCCTCGTACCCACCATTGAAGTCGACATAACCATCGGCTTTCAGCTCGATGATCCGGGTGGCCAGACTCGACACGAACTCACGATCATGGCTGACAAAAATCAGCGTGCCCGGATATTGCTCCAGAGCCATATTCAGGGATTCGATCGATTCCATGTCCATGTGGTTGGTGGGCTCGTCCA
>JBFJVB010000152.1:0-8204 GCA_041624435.1 Oceanococcus sp.
CAGCAGCACGCCGCCTGCCACCGCCACCGCCGTCGTCGTCGTAGGAGCGAGCGCACGCTCGCGAATCAGCGCTGAACCAAACCCCCACGCCCGTTCGCGACTGACACCGCTCCTACAGGGTCCTGGGATGGCCCCACCACCACGCCGCCTGCCACCGCCACCGCCGTCGTCGTCGTAGGAGCGAGCGCACGCTCGCGAATCAGCGCTGAACCAAAACCCCACGCCCGTTCGCGGCTGACACCGCTCCTACAGGGTCCTGGGACGGCCCCACCACCACGCCGCCTGCCACCGCCACCGTCGTCGTCGTAGGAGCGAGCGCACGCTCGCGAATCAGCCTTGAACCAAAACCCCACGCCTATTCGCGGCTGACACCGCACCTACACCGCGATGATGCCGGTTCGGCTCAGTGCTGCGGTGCCGCTGGTCGCAGCCATTCTTCCAGGGTGTGGTAGACGGTCCGGTGACTCAGCAGGTCCAGATGGCCGGTGCCGGTCACCAGCAGGCGATTGGATTCGGGCACGCCCAGATTGCGTTCCGGCAGCTTGTGATCGCCCAGGGCGCTGCGCGGGGCGACCAGGCCGTCGCCCAGCGGACGTTTGAACAGGTCCTGCTTGTGTTCGGCCAGGGAAGCGGCAATGGCGTAATGCCGGATGCCGGGCGCCAGCGGGGTGGGCTGGCGGCGGTCGTCGTGATGGGCGAAGCGGTCGTGGTCCTGCCAGTCGCTGTCGACCACATTGCCGTGGCGTAGATCGGTGATGCCGGCGCTGCGCACCATGCCCAGGGCCGCCAGCGGGGCCGAATACGGGCTGATCTTGAAGGCGGCATTGAACCAGTTGCCACCACGCTCGACCGCGGAGCCATGATGCGGTGAGGCCAGGTAAACGGCATGGCTGGTCAGGGACGGCCAGCGGTGACCGCGGGTGGCGGCCGCAGCCAGCGCGCTGCGGGTGAGCAGGCCACCCATGCTGTAACCGATGAAGCGGATGGAGCGCACCGGTACCGGCCAGTCGCGCACCAGATCTTCGAGCTGATCGGCCAGTTCCTGACCGTTGCTGGAAATATGTCGGCCGGAATTGTAGTGCGCCCAGACCGGGCTGAAGTCGTGCGCCTGAGCGAGGGCCTGACCGTGGTTGTGGTCTTTCCAGCTGAAGAACGAATGATGCATGGCCAGGCCATGGACCATGACCAGCAGATCCGGACTGCGCGGATCAGACTCGGTAACCAGGTCCATCTGGATGGCCAGGGGATTGCCGCTGGTTTCCAGGTGATCGCCGATCAAACCGTTCAAGGCCGAGATCAGGGCGACCGAAGCCATGCTGTCCGGTGCGTCGTGATCGAGATGCTCGGTGACCAGATTCAGCGCCGTATCGACGCCAAAGCGCACCGCGCCATTGACCTGCCGAACGGCTTCATGGACCACGCCGGCGATGCCGCGGGCCCGGCCGTCGGGCGCGCGGCCAAACGGATGAGGGAAGGAAGAGATGTTGCGGTACATGCCTTCGACGATGTTGGTGACACCATCGACAGCGTCGAAACCCAGCCGGGTTGCGCCTTGGACGGTTTTTGCTACGCGCATGGGGAGTGCCTCAAAACGGGTTGGAATGCGGGCCTGAGTGGATAATTTTGCCTCAAAACGCGTTGCCCGCGCGGCGATTGATGCCTGGCGGGCTGACAAGCGGTAGCGGCCGGCACTGGACTGATGCTGCCAACAGATTTTGGGGCATTTACGCCGATCGCAAGACCTCGGGCCGTGATGCCTGGTCAAACCGGCGCTTGATTCCTGCAAAAAACTACCTTACGTTTGTTAGAAAATACGGCAGGGCGCCGTACGGTCGACCTGGTTTGTGGTCAGGCCTCATTCTTACCAAAGTTATCGCAGCCCGAGGCTGCGCCGGAGTGCGACGTGCTGGATCAATCCTGGGTGGGGCAAGCATTGGACCCGATCGTGGTCGATGTGGAGGCGGGACAGCTGCGCCTGTTCGCCAAGGTCACGGGCATGGATCTTCAGACCGACCCGGACACCTCGGCCCTCATCGCGCCACCGACGTTTCTGTTTTCCCTGGGCATGGCGCAGGGCGATATTTTCGATCTGGACAGACTGGGAATCGAGATGGGCAAAGTGCTGCACGGCAGTCAGTCATTTGAGTACACAAGGCCGATCCGCGCCGGCGATCGCATCACCCTGCAGCGCAGGATCACGGATCGGTTCGACAAGAAGGGCGGTGCGCTGGAATTCATTGTCGTGCAGACCCAGGCCAGCAATCAGCGCGGCGAAGCGGTGGGCAGCATGAGCAGTACCCTGGTGGTGCGACATGCCTGAGGAATCCCGCAACATGCCTTTATTGCAGGCACAGACCGCCCGGGTCGGGGACAGTCTGCCGTCCCGGACCAAGCCGCCCATCAGCCGCGCCACCCTGGCGCTGTTTGCCGGGGCCTCCAACGATCACAACCCGATTCACATCGACAGCGATTTCGCCCAGGCCTTCGGCATGGACGATGTGTTTGCCCACGGCATGCTGGTCATGGCCTATCTGGGCCAGGCGCTGTGCAGCTGGGCGTCGCAGTCGGCGCTGCGCAGTTTCGAGACCAAGTTTGCCTCGATCACCCAGCTCGGTGCGCAGATCACCTGCAGCGGTGAAGTGGCCGAGTTGTTCGATCAGGCCGGCGAGCCGTGCGCGCGCCTGAACTTGCAGGCTGTCGACCAGCATGGCGACCTCAAACTGCTTGCCAGCGCGGTCGTGGCCTTGCGCTAATCCATTCAATCTATCTTCAGGAACTTTGCTATGAGTAAGCTGGACGGGCGCGTTGCCCTGGTCACCGGGGGCGGGCGTGGAATCGGCCGTGCGGTGAGTTTGAAACTGGCCGCCGAAGGGGCGCGGCTGGTGATCAATGATCTGGATGAGCAGCCCGCGCAAGCGGTGGTGGCGGAGATTCAGGCCGCCGGAGGCGAGGCGATCGCGTTCCCGGGCAGCGTTACCGCGCCGGATTTCGCCGACCGCTACGTCGCGGCGGCGCTGGAGGCGTTCGGCGACATCCATATCATCGTCAACAACGCCGGCTATACCTATGACGCGATGATTCACAAGATGTCGGATGCACAGTTCGATGCGATGTATGAGGTGCATCTCAAGGCCCCGTTCAAGATTCTGCGCGCCGCCGCTGCGCACATCCGCGATGCAGCCCGGCAGGAGGCCGAGCAGGGCCTGGCGGTGTATCGCAAGGTGGTGAATATCTCTTCTCTGGCCGGCCTGGGTGGGAATGCGGGCCAGGCCAATTACTCGTCGATGAAGGCGGCGGTCGTCGGTCTGACCAAGACCCTGGCCAAGGAATGGGGTCGCTCGAAGGTGAATGTGAACTGCGTGGCCTTCGGTCTGATCGAGACCCGCCTGACCGAAGCGGTGGACGAGAAGAAAACCATTTCCGTGGAGGGTCGTGAGGTCCAGATCGGCATCCCCAGGGCCGGTGTCGAAGCCTTTAAGGCCATGATCCCGATGGGCCGGGCCGGAACCCCGGAGGAAGCCGCGGACGGGGTCTATCTGTTCTGTGCGCCGGAATCGAATTACGTGACCGGGCAGGTTCTGGTGGTTGGCGGTGGCCTGCAAGTCTGATCTGTGGAGAATATGACGATGAGCAATCCGGTTTATGTCGCTGGCGTGGGGATGATTCCCTTCGCCAAACCCGGCGCGGCGGAAAATTACGACGTGATGGGGGCGCAGGCCACGCGCCTGGCCCTGGCCGATGCCGGGCTGGACTATGCCCAGATCGAACAGGCCCAGGTTGGCTACGTGTACGGCGATTCCACCTGTGGGCAAAAAGCCCTGTACCGGGTGGGGATGAGCGGTATCCCGATCATCAATGTGAACAATAACTGCTCCACCGGCTCCACCGCCCTGTTCCTGGCCCGCCAGGCGATTGCATCGGGTGCCGCCGACTGTGTTCTGGCACTGGGCTTCGAGCAGATGCAGCCAGGCGCGCTGGGCATGGCGTTCGCCGATCGGCCGACGCCCTTCGTGGATTTCGATGCGCTGTGCGATGAACTGGTCGGCCATGAAGAGATTCCGATGGCCCTGCGCTATTTTGGCGGCGCCGGCAAAAGCCATATGGACCAATACGGCACGACGCTCCAGGACCTGGCGCAGATTCGCGCCAAGGCCAGCCGGCATGCCCGGCACAATCCTCTGGCCCTGTTTCGGCAGGAAGTCAGCGCGGAAGATGTGCTGGCCTCAACGGTGCTGTGGCCAGGGGTGATGCACAAGCTGATGGCCTGTCCGCCGACCTGTGGGGCCGCGGCCGCGGTGCTGGTGTCCGAGGCCTATGCCCGGCGGCATGGTCTGAACACCCAGGTGAGGCTGGCGGCGCAAGCCCTGACCACCGATACCTCAAGCACCTTCGAGGCCAAGGACATGATGCAGTTGGTGGGCTACGACATGGCCCGCAGCGCAGCGGAGCAGGTGTATGCCCAGGCCGGAATCGAGCCGCGGGACCTGGACGTGGTCGAATTGCATGATTGCTTCGCCCACAACGAACTGATCACCTATGAGGCCCTGGGGCTGTGTGCGGAAGGCGAGGCCGGTCGTTTCATCGCCAACGGCGATAACACCTATGGCGGCCAGGTGGTGACCAACCCCTCCGGTGGTCTGCTGTCCAAGGGCCATCCCCTGGGCGCGACTGGTCTGGCGCAGTGCTATGAGCTCACCCAGCAGCTGCGTGGTACCGCTCAGGAGCGGCAGGTCGATGGCGCGCGTCTGGCCTTGCAGCACAATCTCGGTCTGGGTGGCGCCTGCGTGGTCACGCTGTATCAGGCGGCCTGAGGATTGGCCCTGCGCCCTCGCGCAATGCCTCAGAACCCGGAGTAAACCCGGGCTGCCCGAGTCCCGGGGCAGCCGGCACCGAGCCGGTCCGGGCGGGTCGGGTTCAAGGACCGGACAGCGGCACGACAGGGCGCAAAAATTCAGCCAGGGGCCTGGGTCAGGGCTTCCATATTCGATCTAACATTTGTTAGATTATGGGCAGGGCGCAGGCTTGCGCAAGCCGCTGGTTGCGCCGTCCCCTGAACAAGCAAACTACTCGCGGAGAGCCTCATGGCTGGACTGTATTACGAAGAATTTTCCATCGGACAGCGGTTCGAGCATCCGATCCGGCGCACGGTGACCGAAACCGACAACCTGCTGTTCACCGCGCTGACCCACAATCCGGCGCGGCTGCATCTGGATGAGGAATATTGCAAGAACGAAACCGAATACGGCACCCGGATCGTCAACAGCACCTTTACCCTGGCGCTGATGGTCGGGGTCACGGTCTACGACACCACCCTCGGAACCACCAGCGGCAATCTAGGCTGGGAGGAAGTGCGTTTTCCCAAACCGGTCTTTCCCGGCGATACCCTGCATTTCGAGACGGAAATCCAGGCCAAGCGCGAGAGCAAGTCGCGGCCGCAGGACGGCATCGTGAATTTCATTCATCGGGCCTTCAACCAGCGCGATGAACTGGTGGCGAGTTGCGTGCGGGTCGCCCTGATGCTGAAAAAACCGGGCGCCTGATGTTGCGTTCATGGCTGTTCGTACCCGGTGACAATGCCAAGATGCTGGGCAAGTCGGGTGCGCTGGGTGCCGATGCGCTGATCTTTGATCTGGAAGATGCGGTGGTCGAATCGCGCAAGGCCGTGGCCCGGCAGATGGTGGCGGAACATTTGCAGACCGCTGCGCCGACGGCCAGTCAACGCTGGGTGCGCATCAACGCGCTGGACACGGTCCACGCGCTGGATGATTTGCGTGGGGTGATGGCCGGAGGCCCGGCCGGAATCATCCTGCCCAAGGCCGAGCACGGGCAGCAGGCCGAACAACTGGCGGCACAGCTCAGCGCGCTCGAAACCGAACACGGCCTTGCCGTGGGCAGCACCCGGATCGCGCTGATCGCGTTTGAAACGCCGCTCGCCGTGCTCAATCTGGCGAGCTACCAGAGCTTGCACAGCCGGGTTTGCGGGATCAGCTGGGGCGCGGAAGACATGGCCGCGGTGCTGGGCGCGCAGGCCAATCGGGATGCGCAGGGCCGGTATACCGCGCCTTACGTGCTGACCCGCAGTCTGTGCCTGATGGCGGCTGGCGCCAGCGGCGTTCCAGCGATTGATACCGCGTTCACCGATTTTCGCGATACCCCGGGGCTGGTGGCCAGCTGTCGGGAGGCGCGGCGAGATGGTTTCGCCGGCAAGATCGCGATTCACCCCGGCCAGCTGGAATCGATCCACGCCGAGTTCACCCCCGACGCCCAGCAGATCGCTCATGCCCAGGCAGTCGTAGCGGCCTTTGCCGCCAGTCCCGAAGCGGGATCGGTGGCTCTGGAGGGGCGGATGCTGGACCGCCCGCATCTGCGGCAGGCGCAGCGTGTGCTGGCGCTGGCGCAACACCTGAAGGACTCGTGATGAATGCCAAAGTAGCGGCAACCCGGCCGCCGCCCCCCAAGGCCGATGTATCGCGCGGCCGGATTCTGGATGCTGCTGCGGGTCTGTTCCGCCAGCGCGGTTATTCCGCGGTGTCCCTGCGCGATATCGCCGGCGCAGCCGGCATGAAGGCGGGGAGTGTCTACTACCACTTCGAATCCAAGGAAGCGATCGTGCTGGCGGTGCTGAATATCGGTATTGCCGCGGTGCATGAGGAGGTCGCCCACACCATCGAGGCGCTGGACGCCGAAGCCTCGGGGGCCGCCTTGCTCCGGGCCGGCATCCTGGCCCATTTGCGCTCCCTGTTCGAGTTCGATGATTACACCTCGGCCAATGTGCGCATCTATCAGCAGGTGCCGGAAGAAATTCGTCAGGCCAATGCTGCGGCGCGACGCCAATACGAAACCCTGTGGAGCCAGATTCTGCAGCGCGCCGAGGCGCAGGGGGATCTGCGTGCCGGGGTCAATCTGAAGAAGTTCCGTCTGCTGCTGATCAGTTCCCTGAATGCGACCCTGGACTGGTTCGATGGCAAGAAGGGCGGCATCGGGGCCCTGGCCGATGCCTATGGCGACATCCTTTTGAATGGCGTGCTGGTCGAGCGGGAGGCGCAGGCATGAGTCGGATTCACAGCAGCATCGATACGCGCGGCGAGCGCTTCGCCGAGAACCTGGCGCATACCCAGGCTCTGGTGAACACCTTGCGCGAGCGCACCGCCCAGGCCATGGCCGGCGGACATGAAAAACTCCGTGCCCGTCACCATGAGCGCGGCAAGATTCTCGCCCGCGACCGCATTGACCGGCTGGTCGACCCCGGCACGCCGTTTCTGGAGCTGTCCACCCTGGCGGCGTTTGGTCAGTACGGCGGTGGCGTGCACAGCGCGGGCATCGTCACCGGCATCGGCCTGGTCGCCGGCACCCCCTGCGTCATCATCGCCAACGATGCGACCGTCAAGGGCGGTTCCTACTATCACGAAACCGTCAAGAAACACGTACGGGCCCAGGAAATCGCCGGCTTCAATCGGTTGCCCTGTCTGTACCTGGTCGATTGCGGTGGCGGTTATCTGCCCGAACAGGACCGGGTATTTCCCGACCGCGACCATTTCGGCAACGGCTTCTGGCGCCAATGCCGCATGTCGGCTTCGGGCCTGCCGCAGATTTCCGCGGTGTTTGGCGGTTGCACCGCCGGCGGTGCGTATATCCCGGCCCTGTCCGACCAGGTCATCATGGTCGAAGGCAATGCGCGGATTCATCTGGGCGGGCCATCGATCGTGAAGATCGCGGTGAACGAAACCGTGGACGGAGAAACCCTGGGCGGTGCGGCGATGCAGACCCGCGTGTCCGGGGTTTCCGACCACATCGTGGCGGATGAAATCCAGGCCCTGGCGCTGCTGCGCGAACTGGTGGCTGAGCTGAACATGCCGGCCCGGCGCCTGCACAGTGAGGAGCCCGTCGAGCCGCCGCTATACGACCCGCAGGAAATCGGCGGCGTGGTCAGCGGCGACCGGCGGATCCCCTACGATGTGCGCGAGGTCATCGCCCGGCTGGTCGATGGCAGTGCGTTTCAGGCTTTCAAGCCCGAATGGGGCGAGTCCCTGGTCTGCGGCACCGCCAGAATCCACGGTCAGCGGGTCGGCATCCTGGGCAACAACGGGGCCTTGTTCTCCGAATCCGCGCTCAAGGGCGCGCATTTCATCGCGCTGTGCGAGCAACGCCAGATTCCGCTGCTGTTCCTGCAGAACATCAGCGGTTACATGGTGGGCTCGGAGGCC
>JBFJVB010000153.1:0-8156 GCA_041624435.1 Oceanococcus sp.
CCGACAGCATCACCGTGCTGAGCGAGATCCTGCAGCAACGCGATGGCCGCTACATCCTGATGCCGCCGCATCAGCTCCAGGGCCTGCGCGTAGTGCTGCTCAATATCCTGTGGTGATACGCCGGCGGTCTGCGGCGCAAGCATGCCGGCGGACGCCGGCACCGGCTTGGCCGGGCCGACGCTGCAGGCCGCCATGGCCAGACTCAGGATCAGACTAGTCCAGCGCCACATGCTGCTGCTCCAGAATTTCGCTCTTGGCGTAACGCGCCGGGACCATCAGCGCCAGGGCATCGGCACTGGCCGCCACCCATTCGTTCCATATCTGCTGACGCAGGTGGGCCAGATTGGTTTCGTGCCACTGTATGGCCAGCTCTTCAAACGG
This sequence comes from Oceanococcus sp., assembly GCA_041624435.1. Taxonomy (GTDB): domain Bacteria; phylum Pseudomonadota; class Gammaproteobacteria; order Nevskiales; family Oceanococcaceae; genus Oceanococcus. The sequence continues at coordinate 382 of JBFJVB010000153.1, forward strand.
GAATGCCTGCTCTTCCAGCAACATCCTGAATTCCTCCTGTTCCAGCTCGCCCAGTCCGGCCGGCAGGCCCGCCTTGAGCAGAGCGGCCGCCAGACCGGCATAGGCGGTGGCCGTGGCAAACGTGGCCTGCGGAACCGTTTCCACAAAACCGTCATCAGCGGCCCGCGCCAGCCATTTCAGACCTTCGTCCAGTGCGGCCCGGCGCCGTCTGATGCTGCCTGGCAAAGGCGGGCGCAGCTCCTGCGCGGCCGCCCTCTGCAAGGCCAGCTCGCCCAGTTCCAGCGCGGCCCTGGCCGATTGCAGGCGACTGCGCCCATCCCTGGCCGACCCGGCGCTGCTCTCCAGCGTGACCAGCTGGCGCAGCCAGCGCTCGCGTACCTGTGGGCGCGCTTGCCCACCCAGCTCGGCCAGCTGGCGACAGGCCTGCAGGGCCCGATGCAGCGGGTGCGGATACTGCTCGACATAGCGCGTCAGCAACGCTTCAACCTGGGTCAAGGCGCCGGCCGCGCGATACAGTTCGCCGGCGTGCCACAGGGCCTCGCGGGCCATCGCCGGCTCGGTCGCCGTGCTGGCCATCGCCAGATACAGCTCTGCCGCAGGCAGGGACAACCCACGCTGTTCGTAGACCGCAGCGAGCTTGCGTTGCGCCTCGCCCGCCAGCGCATGTCCGGGGTCTCTGTGCAGCAGTTGCTCAAGCACGGACTGCGCGGCCGCCAGCTCCGCCAGCGCCAGCAATGCCGCCGCGGCATCGAATTCCGCGGTTGAACGGATGGCCGCCTCGGGCAGCAGTTCCCCCAGGCGCAGGAAATGTCTGGCGGCCTCGACCAGTTCGGCGCGATCCCGCGCCGCCTCGCCCTGGCGATAGATGGCCAGCGCGAGATTGCTGCTCACCGCGGCCTCCCCTGGGTGGTCGTGCCCTTGCAGCATCTGCCGATAGGCCTGCTCAGCCGCAGCATAGTCGGCGCTGGCGAACCGGGCGTCCGCGAGCATCGCCAGCGCCTGTCCGTGCCGTTCGCGATCCAGATCATCGCGGCGCAACAACGCCTGGGCCTGACTGAGCACAATCGGCCACTGCCGCAGGTTCATCCGCGCCTGCATGCTGCGCATGCTCACCGCGATCCAGTGGGGATGATCGGGAAACGCCGCCATCAGCCGGTCGGCCGCCTGCAGAGCGTGCCGTTGCTCGCGCGGGTCCGCCGCAGCCTGTTCCAGCCGCACCAGCAAGCCGGCGTAGGCGGCATCGGCCGCGCCCTCGAAGCCGGGGTAGTCGTAGGCGGCACGCTCGAAATGGGCAATCGCCTGTCCGCCCAGGCCTGCCGCCTGCAAGGCCTCCGCGAGCAACAGCTGGCTGCGGGCAGCCCCGGCGGCCGCCGGCATCAGCTGCAAGCGCCGCTGATACCAGCGTGCCGCAGACAGAAAGTCCTGTCGGGCGCTGGGTCGGCCGGCCGCCTCCCCCTGCTGGGCCTGATGATGGTAATGGGCCGCCAGCGCATCCACATCCGCGAGCCAGACCGCCTGCCAGGCGCTATCCGGCGCCTGTCCCGCCCAGTACGGGGCATCGGGTGCATAGCGATCGACGAAGGCGATCATCGCGTCGATCTTGGCCGCGGCAAAGCCGCCCTGATCCAGGCTGTCGATGCGGCGGCGGGCGAAGCGCGGCGCCTGCTCCGCCAGGGGGTGCCGTTGGGTGAAGGCCGCAAACGCCGCGGCCGCCGCGGTGAAGTGCCGCTTCTCCAGCAGCAACTCGCCCAGGGCCATGTACAGCAGCGGCGCATAGGCGGGCTCGTCGGCCGGCCGGGCGTAATAGAGCGGCCAGGCCGCTGCGCCACCTTCCGCAGCCAGACACAGGCTGATCACGCGCAAGGCGTCTTCAACCCAGGGGCGCCGCCCCGCGGCAACCGCCTGCAACACCTGCGCCGGCTCATCACCCACCTGCGCCGGCAGCTCACGCTCGAGAATGGCCAGAAACTGCTCCACGGCGGGCCCGAAGCGCCCTTGCCGGAACTCGGCCCAACCCAGCTTGTACTGGGCCATTTCGATGAAACGCCCGCCCCCCGGGTCCACCAGCACCCGTCGATAATCATCTGCGGCGCGTGCGTACTCGCCACCGGCAAACTGCATCTCGGCCAGACGGAAGGCCACATCACCTTGCAGCGGCGAGTCCGGATAGGCCTGCTGCAGCGCGCGCAGACTGCCGAGCGCTGCGGCGGGCTCACCCAGCGCCTGCCAGGCGCGGGCCAGCTGGTACAGAGTCTGATCACCATTCGGGTCAGCCGGCGCCGCCTGCAGCAGGGCCTGATAGTGCGCAACCGCCTGCTGCAGTTCGGCACGACTGGCGTCCGGCGCCTGCTCGGCCAGTTGCAGCCGCAGATAGGCCGCCCGACGCAAGGCCTCAGTCCGACCCTCTTCGTCGGTAGCGGCTGCAGCGACCGCCTCGTAATGGGCAATCGCGGCCTGCACATCCGCCTCCAGCCGTCGCGACGGGCGGTACCTCAGAATGCTGGGACTGGCCGCCAGCAACCAATTGCCCGGCCGGGGCAAGGCCTCCTCATCGACCCGGCCCAGCGTCGCCACCTCACCCCCTCGACCCAGGGCGCAGCCGCCCAGGCAGAGGCAGAGCAGCGCGACCCGACCGTTCATGACCCGGCCCGCCGCGTGATCAGCCGTGGCGCGGCATCATGCAGCCGGGCCAGCGCCAGATGCGCCTCCGACAGATAGGCCGCCACGCCGGCCTGCCAGGCCGCCACCATCCGTCGGGCCTGGGCCAGCAGCGCCTGCCGGCAGTCACGCTGCGCCTCGGCAAGCCGCCGATGCAGACTGGCGGGCAGCTGATCCATCCCCGGCTGCGCCCCGACCTGCTCCCAGACCTGGCAGCTCAGCAGCTGACGTTGCACGCCGGGCACCTGCAGCAGGCGGGCCACCAGAAAATCGTCCGGCCAATCCGTCTGCCGCCACCAGCGGCTACCCGCCACCGCGGAAGCCAGGCCGCTCTCCGCCCCCGGCAACCATCGTGCAAGCCGCGCCTGGTCCAGGCCCTGGTCGGCCTGCGTGATGGCCTGCTGCAGCCGGGACAGTCGTGCGATCGCATCCTGCCAGCGACCTGCGGCATCCTCGTGCGCGCCGAGATGACCCAGGGCATAGGGAATGGCCAGCATGGCCTCCTGAACGGCCGGATCGAGCGGATCGGCACCGATCAGGTCCGTCCAGGGCACCAGCGCCCGTCGCAACTGCTCGGCCTGATGCCCCTGCGCCACGCCGGCCGCCGTGCGCAGCGGCGTGCTCCTGCGCGCCTCGGCCCAGGCCTGATCGCCGTGCGGCCGTAATTGCGGACGCGGATCCGCCGGCTGTGCATAGGAATCCCCGCCAGCGGGTGTGATCTGCGCCCAGCCCAGACCCAGCCGACCGGCACTGGCCTGCGCCCCCTGCGCCCGGACCCGCGCAAACGCATCGTGCGCACGCTCGGGAAGGCGTCGACGCAGATAGGCGTAGCCCAGGGCCAGATTGACCTGATCCCTGACCGCCCAGGCCAGGTCATCCAGCATGCCCAGCCCCCCGATACGCTCCAGCAGCAGCTCGGCGGGCAGGCGGCCACGGCGCAACGCCTGGTTGTAGGCGGCCAGCGCGACCGCACCCTGCTGCAGGGCAGCGTCCGGCAGCAGGGCCGCATCCTCGATATCCAGCGCGATGCGCAGCGCCTGGTAACGGGCACGCTCGGCCACGGGCAGATCATCGCCGTGGGCTGGCAGCCAGCGGGCCGCGGCCTCACGCTCCTGCCGGGCCCAGCCCCGTTCGGCCAGACGCAGGGCCGCCCGGGCCGCCACCGGTGGCGAACCCGCCGTTGTAAGCTCACGCCAGATGGATTCGGGATGCAGGCCCAGCCGCGCCTGGACGTCTCCGAGCAGCAACTGACCCGCTGCGGACAGGCGCCCGGCGTGCTGTAAACGGCGCAGACGCAGCCCGGCCGGCACCGCCCGGCCGATGGCCAGGTCGGTCGCGGCCACGGCTTCCTGCTGGGCCGTACTCAGCGCGTCCAGGGTCCGGGCCTTGAGCCCGGGACGCCAAGCCCGCCAGAGGCTCCGCCGGAACTCGACCATGATCGTGGTTGCCCGATGCAGCTCCGGCCTGAGCAGGGTATAGCGGTACACAACGCCGGCCTCTGCGGCAGGATCGGACTCGCGCCCCAGCCAGAGCTCGAACTCCACCCGGTGTGCGTTCAGCGGCACTTGAGCCAGATACATCAGGGCGCGGTCCTTTAGCACCTCGGCCTGCGCCGGACTGAAGTCGAGGCGCTGGCCATCCTGCCGATCAACCCGGTAATGCAGGCGACGAGGCCAGTAACCGCCGGTGTCCAGACGCAGATAGACCGGCACGCGACCCGTATCCCCGGGCATCGCGGCCTGAGCCATCATCAGCTCATCTAGCAGGCCGGCATCCGCACGCACGCTGAGCAACTGCGCGACCAGCAACAGCCCGCAGACCAGCCGGGCGACACATCCCAGGCGCATGCGTCCTGCCCTCTTCCCGTTCCCGAAAATCATGGGAAGCGCCGCTCAACGTCGACGCTGCCGGCGACGACGGGCAACCGACCAGTACATCCAGGCGCCACTGAGCCCGAGGAAAAGCGCGGACAGGCCCACGCCATTGATCAGCCACGAGCCATAAGGCCCGAACAGACGCCCGCTATGCGCATCGATCAACACCTGCTCGATCGCCACCGTCGGACGGGAAAAGGGCAGGGCCTGCTCACGTTGCTGCTGGCTCAAAGGCTGCGAAACGGACCAGTTGACCGCGCTGCCCAGCGGCAGCGGCGTCCAGTCCAGGCCATCGCGGGTCACGAACACATCCAGATCCTGAATCGCCACCCCCACTCCAGGCACCTCACCGATGCGCCGGATGGCGGACACCGGCAGGCTGAAATCACGCAGATCATCAACCTTGCGCCCCGCGGCATCGAGGAGCACCAGCCGGTCCTGAGCCGCGACAAAGACCAGGGGATCCGCCCCGGGGGCAACCGCCAGCCCCAGCGGAGATGGCACGAATTCGGCCAGCGGTCGGCCATTGACCAGGGTGCGCTCCGAGGTCTGGGCCAGCCAGAAATCGCCGCTGGAAAAGCCCTGCGACGGCGGTTGCGGGGTCAGCCCATACAGGCCCATCAACCAGCCCGCATCGGTCCGTTTTGCATCCAGCCCCCAGCCGGCACTCTGATTCAGCACAAAACCGCTGGCGCCCAGCCAGGCCATGAACAGAAAGGCGAACAGGCCGATACGCTGATGCCAGCGCCGCAGCATCGGCGCCACATTGCCGGGCACGCTGATCACCTCGTAGCGCCAGCTGTTGACGGAGCCGTACCAGCTGGGCCAGAAGCTCTGCGAGGATTGCAAGGGGGGGGATGTTGTGGTTTCAAGCATCGGATGGCCTCCTTTGGCTATCTGAGCAAACTGTCCAGCTCTATGGCCGTTCTGGCCATGCGCTGCATCATTTCCACCGACAGGGTGGCGCCGGATATGTTGTCCACCGGCCGGTCAAGGGCCTGACCCTGGGCGCGGGCGCCGCGTATCTGGTCGAGGAACGAGGCCTCGCCAACCTGCTCGCCACGCGACTCACGGTAGACCAGCACGCGCAGGTGCTCGACCGCACCGTCGCGAATCACGAACCCGCAGGTCGTCGGCACATAGCCTTCCTTGCCAATGTCGTCGAACACCCAGACGGTTCGGTCGTCGGCCTGCCAGTAGCGCACCCGGCGTTGGGGAAACTCACGCTCGAACACCGAACGAATACGTTGCTGCTCGGCCGCCCCCAGTTGCAGCACCTGAGGCGGGGGCGCCGCACCCAGGAATACCTCGGCCAGAAACGCCTCCGGGGTCTGAAAGGTCTTGTACAGCTCGAATGCGAATGCCGTACTGCTGATCGCCAGGATCCACAACAGGATCACCAGCTGGTACAGGACGATTTCCACCCGGCCAAAGGGCCGACCGGCCGACTGCTCCTGTGCCGTATGCATGGTCTTTTTCATGGTCTCTAATCACCAGATCTGTTTGTGGTGCAGGAGCGTGAGGACGGACGGGAGCACAAGACGTTGGGAAGCCGCCTTGCCGGCCATCACTCCGTCGGTGATTCCACCCCCGGGGGCGATCCGCCCTCACGCTATTCGGTAGAGCAGACACGGCCCCGTGGCCGGCCCCGGCGCACGCACCGGGGCCAGCTCGCAGACCGTGCCTGCCGGTCTTTCTCAGCGCGTCACGATGTCATCGGTGAACGGCGCCAGCGCGGCAATCAGATGATTGCAGGTGTAATACGGCACATTGATGCGCTCACAGGCCAGATAGGCCGCCTCCACCACCGCATTGAAGTCGGTCATGGTCAACCCGAGGTCGGCGTGCGCCGCGGCCATGCTGGCTCCCTGATAATTCACCGCCCCGCCGAGCACCATCTGCTCGAGCTGGGTGTTCAGGAAGATCTGCCGCTCCAGGTTGGAGAACTCCTTGAAGTAGTGGTTGATGCGGTTGTCCAGCATGATGTAGTAGAACAGCGACTCCACCCAGTTGCGGACGCCTTCTTCGCCGCCGAAATCGGCCAGGGCCGAAGCGGGAATGCCCAGGATCGGTCGGGTTTTCGTCTCCCCGGCCTGGGCGCTCTGCATCACGCCCAGGCCAAGCAGCACACCGGCCAAAAGGGAAAGTACGGTCTTAGATCTTTGCATTGCTCATATCCTTGATATCGAATTCGGCTGCACTTACCAGGTCGCGTGCATCGAGATGTAGAAACCATGCTGTTCCGGGGTCAGCGTGATGTTGCCGAGCATGGCGTAGGCGAACACCAGCGAAATGTTCTTGTTCGGGAAATAGGCGAAGAACATGTCGTACCAGTCATCCTCCGGCAGCTGCTTCAGGGTCTGGCCCGGCCCGATCGCCGATGCGCCGACCACGGAGGTCAGGTCCTGACCTTCAGCCTGCACGCTGTAGCCATCCAGATTGCTGCCGTGCTGCTGATACTCGAAGCCAAAAGCCGTGTTCTTGGCCAGCAGATGCGCAATCGAGGCCTCGAAACGCACTTCCTTGTCATCGCCGTCGGGGCCGCCGAATCCGGTCAGCCCGGTCTGGTTCGCGTTGGTATACCTGGCCGTGGCGCTGACCAGGGTACTGATCGGAAACAGCACCTTGGTTGCCACCAGATAGGCTTCCCAGTCCTTGGACTTGGCCGCCTGCAAGGTGTTCAGGAGGACCTCGTTCTTGTTTTCCTTGTACAGGGCACCGACGGAAACCTGAGGAATCCAGCTGTCCGAGGTGTATACCGCATCACCAAAAAGACGCAGCTTGGCCCCGATGATATCCATCTTGATCGTGGTGTTGAACGGATCGATGCCCGTCTCCAGCCCGGCGGACTGCGCGGCCAGCCCCACCGTGTCGAATGTCGAACCGGTGGGCAGAACGCTCTTGGCATAGGACAGCTCCAGACGATCATAAAAGCCCGCGGTAAAACCATATGAATTCAGCGTGTAATCCGGCAGATACACCCAGGTGTAATGCAGGCCACCATTGATCCCATCGCGGGTTCCATAGCCCGAAATCGTGGCCCAAGGGGTGATGCCGCCGCCGCCGGCGCCGTCCACGGTGATCACGCCACCGGTGGCCAGCACCTTGCCGCTGTTGACCAGCCCGGCCGAAGCATGCCCGGACAAGGCCAGGCCCGAAATCAGCAGCGCCATGCGGGCCCCGCTGGTGATTCTCTCAATCTCACTCTTCATCGAATTTTCCTCGAAATAATGTCGCAACTGC
>JBFJVB010000154.1:0-8138 GCA_041624435.1 Oceanococcus sp.
CCTGATCCCCCTGTGGGAACTGGCCGGCCTGCAGGAAGGCGGCGGCGAAGTGCTGTCCGAGCGTTATGCGGAATTGCTGATCCAGTCCGCCGGCGAAAAGGAAAAACCGGAACCGGAATCCGTCATCGAACCGGCGGTGGAAGAGCCCGAGGCCGAGCCCGAGGTCGAACCGGAAGCAGAGCCTGAACCGGTTCCGGAGACCCCGGAACCGGTGGCCAAGCCGGAACCCGAACCCCAGCCGGTCAAGCCGGTGGATGCACGCCAGCAGGCCCGCGAAAAAGTGCAGAAGAACTTCGCCAGCGCGTTCAACAGCCTGGACTCGCTGCGCGAGCAAGCGCCTCTGATTACCGCCTCCGGCCGCCAGCTGGCGCAGGCCAGCAGTGCCAGTGAGGCGACGGAAGTGGCCTCCAGCAATATTCTGACTTCCAATCTCACCCGCGGCAGCGGCGGCGTGAGCGGCGTCCCAAGCCGCAGCACCAGCACCAGCACCGGACTGAAAGGACGCCAGACCACCAGGGTGGATACGGTCATCGAAGCCAGTGGCGGCGGCTTTGGCAGTGATACGGACAAATCCGGCTTTGGCGGCGACAGCCGCCTGCAGGGCCGCTCGCTCGAGGAAATCCAGATCGTGATGGATCGGAACAAGAGCGGTCTGTACTCGCTCTACAACCGCGCCTTGCGACGTGATGCCACGTTGCAGGGCAAGGTTGTGCTGCAGATCACCATCGCCCCGTCGGGCCAGGTCACCCTGTGCGAGATCGTCTCCAGCGAGCTGCGCAATCCGGCCCTGGAAGAGCGCATTGTGCGGCGCGTGAAGCTGATTGATTTCGGTTCCAAGAATGTCGCCGAAATGACCATCAAATACCCGATTCATTTCATCCCGAGCTGAATCGGGACAGCGATCAAGCCGCCCCCGCGGGCATCGCAACGGGGGCTACTGGCTTAGCCGGACAACGCCGATCCAAGGGGTACCGGACGCGCCCACGGCGCCCTGCCCCTAGAATTCCACCCGATCACGCCCATTCGATTTGGCCCGATACAGGGCTTCATCGGCCAGCAGCATCAGACGGCTGACCTTGAACTGGGCGAAAGCTTCGGGCGAGTCCGCGCAGGCCAGACCGGCGGACATGGTCAACACCCCCAGCGGCGAATCCGGATTGGGAATTTTCGCCGACTTGATGGCTTCACGCAGTTCATCCACCCGGGCAACCGCCATCTTCAGGGACACCTCGGGCAGGGCCAGAGCAAATTCCTCGCCGCCGTAGCGCCCGATGGAATCCATGTCACGGCGGAAATGCTGCTCGATTATCCGCGCGACCTTGCGCAGCACTTCATCGCCGACGGCATGACCGAAACGGTCATTGATCAGCTTGAAATAGTCGATATCCAGCATCGCGACCGTCAGTACGCCATTGCCCCGATAGGCTCGCCGCCAGTCCGCGTGCACGCGCACATCAAAAGCGCGCCGGTTCAGCAGGCCGGTCAGACCATCGCGAACCGCCAGGGTGCGCAAACTCAATGCATCTTCAATCAGACCGGCGCATTCCCCGAGCAGGCGGCGCTGGCCAATCGTCAACTTGCGCGGGAGGTAATCATAAATACACAGCGTGCCGACGGTCTCACCACTGGGACTGCGCACCGGAATGCCGGCATAGAACCGCACCCCGCTCGGCCCCTGAACCGCGGGATGATCACGCCACTCGGTAGCCAGCGCATCCTCCAGAAACAAGGGCTGTTCGGTTGCGGTGACCTGGGCGCAAATCGAGCTGTCTCTGGGCACCGCGTTCAGTCCGGCACCAAAACTGGCGATATAGATCTGCTGCTTGCCGTAAAGCACCGAAAAGGCGGCGTGATTGGAACCCAGTGCCGTGGCGGCAATCTGTACCACGCGGTCCAGACTGGGTTCACGGATGCCCGCGCGCAGGTTCAGCGCATCAATGACATCGCGGCGAATATTCTCGTTGACCGTGCCGGTCTTGGCTTGATTCACTAGGCTTTCAACCGTGTCAGGCCTGTCCCGGCGTCTCACGCTCGCCGTTCAACCACCGCCAGCTGTCCAGCACATCAAACAGCAGCGAGATGCCGTTGATGATGAAAACGGTCAGGCAGTAGGCCCGCTCGGTGTCGGTCAAGGGCGCGGCATCCTGCAACCACAGGTGCTGAAACAGGAAGATTTCCAGCGGAATCCAGGCGAACAGATGGGGAAGGGACAGGGCTCGATTCATCCCCCCGTAATAGACCGCCAGGGGCACATTGGTGAGCATCACGAACACCGCGGCAATCGCCGTGGCCTGACCACCGGGAATGTCGAGCAACACAAAACTACAGGCATTGACCAGCGTCAACAGTCCCACCCAGACCTGTACCCACAGGGGCAATGCCCGAAAGGAGTGGGCGATCTGACTCAACTTGCTCATGCTTGCCTGTTTCTTCTGCGAACCAAAGGCCAAGACTAGCAGCCCAGCCCGCAGAACGCTGCCCCTTTCTCACCGCGCGTGCGAATCCAGCCACGATACACGCCGGTCGCGCGCGCAGCCTGGGGATCGCCCGGCCTGTACCGGCATAGATCCCCTGCATCCGGACGAATCCCACTGCCTGGCTCGGGTATAGCCTGAGCTTTCACCAGCTTGGCCAGCCTTGCATGAACCCCGCCTGCAAAACCATATATTACTTCGCCTGGTACCCGCTGGGCGCCGGCCTGACGATGCTGCTGGTTCCGCAATGGCCTTTGCAGCTGCTCGGATTCCCGCTCGAAGGGCTGGACTGGATTCGCATGCTGGGCGTGGTCACGATCATGGTGGCCTATTACTACTTTCGCCTCAGTCAGGACGGGGTGCTGAGCTTTTGCCGCTACAGCACCCAGATGCGTCTGCTTATTCCGCTGGTCTTTTCCGCCATGGTTCTGGGCTTCGATCTGCCGCCGGTGTATGTCGCCCTGACCTTCGGGGATGTTCTGGGTGGCCTGTGGACCTGGCAGGCGCTGCGCAGCCAGGGCATCGCCGTATTCAGCCGTGCCTGAACTTGACGCCCTGTATCGGGGGGTGCTGATCGGGCTGTCGGCCCTGGCGGCAATCACCTTTGTTGCCGGTCTGTGGATCACCAACCCGTACGGCCGTCACCTGCCGGCCACCGCACGCTTCACCATGCCGGCCTTGCCCGCATGGCTGATCTTCGAATTTCCTCAGGTCTGGGCCTTCACCGCAACGTTCTGGCTGAGTGTCCAAACGCCTTCGGTGACCGCGGTACTCCTGTACGGCCTGTGGCAGAGCCATTACATCTACCGCGCCCTGATCTATCCCTTTCGCACCCGCCATCAGGGCAAACGCTTCCCGATCAGCGGCGTGGTTTTCGGGTTTGCGTTCAACGCCCTGAACGGCTTTGCCAATGGTTACGCGATCGCCCATGCACCTCACCTGAGCGCAGACTGGCTGGTCGATCCGCGCTTTGCCGCCGGCCTGCTGCTGGCGCTGAGCGGCTGGGCCATCAATTTTCAGGCCGACTCGCACCTGATCGCGCTGCGCGGCGACGGCAGCTGCGGTTACAAGATTCCCCACAAGGGGCTGTTTCGCTGGGTTTCCAGCGCCAACTATCTGGGCGAAATCCTGCTCTGGTGCGGCTGGGCACTGATGAGTTTTACCCTGGCCGGTCTGGTCTTTGCGTTATTCACGATCGCCAACCTGCTGCCCCGCGCCCTGGCCCATCACCGCTGGTATCTCGCCCAGTTCCCGAATTACCCGGATAAGCGCAAGGCACTGCTGCCCGGCTTGCTGTGAAGTTGGTGCAGGCAAAAAAAAGGCCGGACAGAGTCCGGCCTTGCGCAATCCTGGTCCAGAACTCGGACTAGTTGACCCGCTCCAGCACGGTCGCCACACCCTGCCCCATGCCGATGCACATGGTGGCCAGACCGAATTGCACGTCCTGCTCATTCATGATGTGCGCCAGGGCCCCGGTAATGCGGGACCCGGAACAGCCCAGGGGGTGCCCCAGGGCAATGGCGCCGCCCTTGAGGTTGACCTTGTCCTGCTGGTCGAGCAGCTTGAGTTCCTTCATCACCGCCAGGGACTGGGCGGCAAACGCCTCGTTCAGTTCAATGGCACCGATGTCCGACAGCGACAGGCCGGCGCGTTTGAGAGCTTTCTGTGAAGCCGGAACCGGCCCCCGGCCCATGACCGAGGGATCACAACCCGCGCTGGCCATCGCCCGAATCCGCGCCATGGGCTTGAGTCCGAGTTCGGCGGCCTTTTCACCCGACATGATCAACACCGCCGAGGCCCCGTCGGACAAGGCCGAGCTGTTTCCGGCGGTCACCGTGCCGCTGGCCGGATTGAACACCGGCCGCAGCGCAGCCAGGCCTTCCAGACTGGCGTCGGCACGCACGACTTCATCAAATTCGATCAGCTGCGCCGAGCCATCTTCCGCATGCCCGGCCACCTTGATCATTTCATTGCTGAACTCCCCACCGGTATTGGCCCGATAGGCTTTCTGGTGAGACTTGAGCGCGAATTCATCCTGCGCCTCCCGGCTGATGCCATTCATCGTGCCGAGCAATTCGGCCGTCAGTCCCATCATCCCTGACGCCTTGGCGACATACCGCGACAGCTCCGGATTGGGATCGACGCCGTGGTTCATCGGCACATGCCCCATGTGCTCCACCCCACCGCAGATGAATACATCGCCGAGTCCGGCATGGATCGCACCGGCCGCGGTATGAATCGCAGTCATCGACGAACCACACAGGCGGTTCACGGTCTGGGCCGATACCTCATGCGGCAGGCCGGCCAGCAAAGCGGCCATGCGCGCCACATTGAAACCCTGTTCCAGGGTTTGCTGCACGCAACCCCAGATGACGTCCTCGATCTCCTTGGGCGAAACACCCGGATTGCGTGTCAGCAGCGCCTTGATTACTTCGGCCGACAGATTCTCGGCCCGTACATGGCGAAACACGCCCGCCTTGGAACGGCCCATCGGGGTCCGTACCGCATCAATAATTACCACTTCTGTCATGGTCTTGCTCCAAATTTATTGCGTCGCAACCGCTCCGGATCGGAGCAACCGCAACCATTGATTCCGTCGACTCGCCGGGCGGATGCAGGGGAAACCGGAGCCCTCCTGACTGATCCGCTTCGGCCAAACGAACCGGCAATCATCCGTAGTAGCTTTCGCCGTTCGCTGCCATTTCCTGCATTCGCGCGGTGGGCTCGTACAGCTTGCCCAGATGCGCGTACTTTGCCGCCATGTCGATGACCGTCTTCAGACCCAGGGTATCGGCGTACTTGAGGGCACCGCCCCGAAACGGCGGGAAGCCGATGCCCAGGATCAGTCCCATATCCGCTTCGTTGGGAGTTTCAACGATGTGCTCTTCCAGGCAACGGGCGGTCTCGATGATCATCGGAATCATCAGGCGTTCAACAATCTCCTCCTCGGCAAACTCCTTGATGCCGCCGGGTTGCACCTGCTTGAGCATCGCGACGACCGTCTCGTCAAAGACTTTTTTCGGCCGGCCTTTCTTGTCCAGGGAGTACAGGTAATAACCCTTGCCATTTTTCTGACCATAGCGGGTTTCCTCGTACATCACGTCCAGCGAGGTACGGGCGTCTGCCTTCATGCGGTCCGGAAAACCTTCGGCCATCACGGCCTGGGCATGGTGGGCGGTGTCGATGCCGACCACGTCCAGCAGGTAGGCCGGCCCCATCGGCCAGCCGAAACCTTCCATCACCTTGTCCACGGCACGGAAGTCCGCGCCTTCGTTCATCAAGCCCTGGAAGCCCGCGAAGTAGGGGAACAGGATGCGGTTGACCAGAAAGCCCGGGCAATCGTTGACCACGATCGGCGTCTTGCCCATCGCCGCGGCATAGGCCACGGTGGTGGCGACGGCCAGATCCGAGGATTTCTCCCCGCGGATGACCTCCACCAGCGGCATCTTGTGCACCGGATTGAAGAAGTGCATGCCGCAGAAGTTTTCCGGTTTCTTCAGCGCCTGGGCCAGATAGGAAATCGAGATCGTGGAGGTATTGGAGGCGATGATGGCGCCCTCCTTGACCTGCTCCTCGACCTCGGCCAGCACCGCGTGCTTGACCTTGGGATTCTCCACCACGGCCTCGACGACGATATCGACGTCGGCAAAATCGCCGTAGTTCAGCGTGGCGCGGATATTCGACAGCGCCTTGCCCATCTGCTTGACGTCGATCTTGCCCCGCTCCACGAGTTTGCTCAGCAACTTGCTGGCTTCGGACAGACCCAGCTCGAGCTGTTCGGTCTTGATGTCCTTCATGATGATCGGGGTGCCCTTGCTGGCCGACTGATAGGCAATGCCACCGCCCATGATGCCCGCCCCCAGCACCGCGCCCAGCTTGACCGGATGACCTGACTTGGTCGCTGCCTTGGCCTTCTTCTTGAGCAGTTGATCGTTGAGGAACAAGCCGATCAGGCTCGCCGCAACCGGCGTCTTGGCGACCTTCAGAAAGGCCTCGTGTTCGATCTTCAGCGCGCCATCACGATCTTTGCCAGCGGCTTTCTGCATCGACTTGACCGCGGTCAACGGCGCCGGATAGTGCTTGCCGGCCTGTCCGGCGATGAAGCCCTTGGCAGTTTCGAACACCATCATCTGTTCGATCATGTTCAGCTGCAGCTTGCCCTTCTTGCTGGCTCGACGCGCCTGCCAGTCGTACTTGCCGGCAATCGCATCCTGCAACAGCGACAGGGAAGCCGCGCGCAGATCGTCCGGCGCCACGACCGCGTCGACGGCGCGATTCTTCAGGGCCGAATCCGCTTTCTGCGGCTTGCCGCTGGCGATCCATTCGATCGCATTGTCAGCACCGATCAGCCGGGGCAGACGCACCGTGCCGCCGAATCCCGGAATGATGCCGAGCTTCACCTCGGGCAGACCAATCTGGGCACCATCGGCCATCACGCGGTAATCCGTGGACAACGCCATTTCCAGGCCGCCACCGAAGGCAATGCCGTTGATGGCCGTTACCGACGGAAAGGGCAGATCCTCAATGCGGCTGAAGATCGCATTGGACTGGGCGCACCAGTCGAGCAGCTGCTCATCCGGCAAACTGAAACTGGCGCCAAATTCAGTGATATCCGCGCCGACAATAAAGACACCCTTGGCGCTGCTGACCAGCAAGCCTTTCACATCTGAACGCGCCGCCAGCTGCTCGCCGACCGCTTTGAGTTCTTCCAGTGTCTGTCGATCAAACTTGTTTACTGCCTCACCCTGCAAATCAAAAATCAATTCCGCGATGCCGTCTTCCAGCATCTTGACTTGCAGGGACTGTCCCTGAAATTCCATCCTGTGCTCCATATTCCTGATGAGATGGGCAGGGGCCGAACGCTGGGGCTTGCCCGCCGTGTGGACCGGGGATATTAGCACTTGGGAAAGCGCATTTTGCCTTGACTTTGACACAGAAAATGGGCGGGCCTACACTGCGATGAGATTTTTCCTTTGGTCTGAGCAACTTGCGTAGAGGGGAGAGGTAAATGGCGGCGAAAAAGAAACTCCAGGAACTGAAGTCGAAGCTGGACGACCTTCGACATGTGGTCTCCAGTGGCTTTGAAAAACTGGTCGAACACGAGCTGAACGGGCTGAAAAGCCATTACAAGGAATTGCAGAAAAGCCTCAAAGCCACCCGCAAGGCTGGCAGCATCAAGGGCGCGGCTCAGACCCAATTCGACGCATTGCAAGATGCCATTGACCGAATCCTGGATAACCTCAAGGAAACGGCCGAGATCATCGGCGCGACGCGCGATGAACTGACCAAGATCACCGGCCGACCTAAAGTCGACCCCGTCAGCAAGGTCAAGACCGCGGTCAAAAAAGCCGCCCCCAAAGCCAAGGCCGCCAGTACCAATGCCAAGGCCACGGTTCGCAAAGCAAGCGCGGCGGCCAAGCCCAAGGTTGCTGCGGCCAAGAAGACTGCAACCAAGGCGGCGACAACCGCCAAGACTCGGGCCAAATCGGCGAGCACGCGAGCCAGCAGCGCCGCCAAGCGTGTTTCAAGCACCACCAAGAAAGCCGGGGCCAGCGCGAGCACTGCGGCCAAGAAGGCCACGACCAGTGCCAGGACGACGGCCAAGAAAGCCGCCAGCAGCGCAACCGCCACTGCGGCGAGCGCAGGCAAAACGGTAACTTCGCG
>JBFJVB010000155.1:0-8089 GCA_041624435.1 Oceanococcus sp.
AGGTAGACCGCTTCCAGGCCGGCTTTGGCCTGCTGCATCGCCTGGCCAGCCGAAATGGCGCCAAAGCTATTGACGTAGCCTTTCTTGGAATCGCCATTGACCAGCTTCCAGAGCTTCTCAGCACCTCGGCGAGCCAGCGTATACTCGGGCTGAACACTGCCCCGCAGCCGGACCACGTCCGCTGCCGTGTATCCGCGTTTTACACCTTTCCAGCGGGGGTTTTCGGCCCAGTCTTTTTCCAGGGCCTTGATTTGCTCTTCGCGTGTCATTGTTCGACAAAAGTCCT
This sequence comes from Oceanococcus sp., assembly GCA_041624435.1. GTDB lineage: Bacteria > Pseudomonadota > Gammaproteobacteria > Nevskiales > Oceanococcaceae > Oceanococcus. The sequence continues at coordinate 287 of JBFJVB010000155.1, forward strand.
CTAGTTAACGGGCATCTGCCCATGTTCTGGCCAGGGCCAGAGTTTTTCCTAGCCCGATTCGGATGAACCTGGCGTAGGGAGAAAGCTCAATCCAGCAATTCATAGGCTGGAACACTCAAAAATTCAGCGCAGGTCGGCGCCAGACACAGTTCGGCGAACAGACCTGCGGCTTTTTGAAACCGACCTCCGGCAAACTCGGCATCACCCACTTCGGCCGCAATATTGTCCATTTCCTCGGCAAGCACTTCGGTAAACAACTCGCCGGTGACCTCGCGCCCGTCGGCTAGACGCAGCCCGTCAGCGTGAAGCCAATGCCAAATTTGCGTGCGACAAATCTCTACACTCGCCGCATCCTCCGCCGAATTATACAACGGAACACAGGCTTGCCCGGAAATCCATGCTTCGAGGTACTGGATTGCGATGGAAATATTGTTCCTGAACCCGGCCTCGGTAACTTCTCCCACGGGCCTGAGCAGCAAATCCTGGCGCGTAATGGGCGCCCCTGTGGCCTGGCGTGACGCGGCCTGTTCCGTGCCGCCCGGCACCGCATCAAACGGCTCCTGAGCCTCCGCCACCAGGCCGGGATGAGCCACCCAGCTGCCGTCATACCCCATGCCGGCTTCGATCAGCTTGTCGCTACGCACGCGTTGGCGAGCCTGGGCATCCGCGTCCGGATCATTCTTGACCGGGATGGCCGGTGACATGCTGCCGATCGCCAGCGCGCCGCGCTGATGCGCGGTCCGTTGCAGCAGTCTGGCCGGGTTGGCGAGGAAGTCCTGCTCCAGGCTCAGGTTCCTGCGATCTGGCGAGGTCCAGCCTGGCTGTAGGCCCAGACACTTGATCGCGCTGCCAATGTATCCCCAGCGCCCGAAATTCAGCGCGCTGGCATGAGCGCGCAATTCGTACAACATCTCGTGCATCTGAAACACCGCCGGCAGCGTCTCGATCAGGATCGTAGCCCGGATTCGATCAGCTGGCAGATCCAGCGCCTCGGCTGCGAAAGCGAACACCTGGCTCCACAGCCGCGCTTCCAGATGAGACTGCATCTTGGGCAGATACAGATTGACATGACGCCCCTGGGCCATCAGCGCCTGCGCATTGAGAAACACATACAGGCCAAAATCGAACAGGGCGGCGGGAACCGGCTCGCCGTCGACGTACAGGTGCTTTTCCCACTGATGCCAGCCGCGAGGGCGCAGGTGAAGGGTCCAGGCCGTGGAGCTCAAGCGGTAAACCTTGCCGGTGTCGGCATCACGCTGCTCGATCGACCCGGCGATGGCATCGCGTAAATTGCGCTGCCCATCGAGCACCCGATTCCAGACCGGGCAAAGCGCATCTTCGAAGTCGGCCATGAAGCCGCTGACCGGCGCGTTCAGGCCATTGATCAAGGTCTTGCGCTGCGGCGCGCCGGTGAGTTCCACCCGGCGATCACGCAAGCTCTCAGGGATCGGCGCAACCTGCCAGTCACCCTCGCGCAGCGACGCGGTATCCGGCAAAAAATCCGGCCAGGCCCCGGCAACAAAAGCCTGCTGCGCAAGCTGGCGATCCGCCAGGCATGCCCGAATCTGGGGCCGGAAGCGGCGCGCCAGTTCCGACAGAAACCCAAGCGCCTCATCTGTCAGAATGTCCGCGTGCAAAGGTGCTCCGGGCGCCCTTATTTCCGCTTGGCCGATCGTCGCGACACTCATGGCGTCGGTTGAATCCGCTGTCTTCGCATCCGTTTCATCGAGGGGATGAGTGCACCTTGCGGGGTCGTCGCAAAAAAAAGAGGCCGGAGTATACCGGCTCGCACCGACCCGCCCAAACTGAGCCATCCCGAATCACCAACGAGGATTCCAGCATTGACCACCCTGGCCTTCTGCAAACCGTTTAGGGTTCTCAGCCAGTTTTCGCCCTCGCCCGGCAAAGCCGGTCTGGCTGAGTTTATCGAGACACCGGGAGTCTATCCGGCCGGACGGCTGGACTACGACAGCGAAGGCCTGATGCTGCTGACTGACGATGGACCCTTGCAGCATCGCCTGAGCGATCCGCGACACAAGCTGAGGAAGATCTACTGGGTCCAGGTGGAAGGTGAGATCAGCGCGCCGGCGCTTGAACAATTGCGCGCCGGCATTGATCTGAAGGACGGCAGGACCCGCCCGGCCCAGGCGCGGCGGATCGACGAACCACAGCTCTGGCCGCGCGACCCGCCGATTCGGCAGCGCGCCCATATCCCGACCAGCTGGCTGGAACTGGGTCTGCGCGAAGGCCGTAATCGGCAGGTCCGGCGGATGACCGCGGCGTTGGGTTTTCCGACCTTACGCCTGATCCGGGCCGCTATCGGGCCAATCGAACTGGGTGATCTGCAACCCGGCGAATCACGGCTGATCGATACCGCCGTGGAATTGCCGGCGCTGAGCTCTACGCAGGATCCAGTGCCTGGCGACTCACCACCACGCCGTCGGCATCGGCGTAAATCCAGTCCCCGGGGCCAATCGTAAGGCCGGCGAAACACACTTCGAGCTCTTCTTCGCCGACCCCCTTTTTCAAGCTCTTGCGCGGATGCGTGGCGAGTGCCTTGACCCCGATGGCCTGGGTCGCGATCACCGCGGAATCCCGGATGCAGCCGTAGACCAGGATGCCGGCCCAGCCGTTGCGCACTCCGAGTTCGCCCAGCTGGTCACCAACCAGGGCGCAGCGCAGCGAACCGCCGCCGTCCACCACCAGCACCCGCCCGTTACCGGGCTGCTCCAGGCTGGCGCGCACCAGCGAATTGTCTTCGAAGAGTTTCAGGGTCTTGGCTGGTCCATAAAATGCCTGATGGCCGCCAAAATCCCGAAAGATGGGTTCAGCAACCTGCAGCGCGGTGGTGTACTTGTCGGATAGATCAGTCGTGGCGTAAGACATGGCACATTCCCAAAGCTTGGAGATTCAACAGACAGCCGCGAAAGGCTTATGCGCTTTTCGCAGCGCGCGAGCGTCGCAACATGTGGGGCAGGAGGATGCACAGCAGCGCCCAATCGGCCAGCAGGAAAAACCCCACCCCGGTCCAGGCAGGCAGGCTCAGGCCCAGAAAGCGCCAGTCGATGACCGCGCAGTTGCCGTCACCCCGCAGGATGGTCTGCACCACCTCCCAGACCGGCATCACGTCCATCAGATAGTTCAGCGCCGGACCGCAGGCGGGCACCTGATCGGCCGGCAGGGATTGCAGCCAGACGTGTCGCGCCGCAATGCCCAGGCCTACCAGGGCCGCGCTTGCGGCCAGGCCCGAGTACACCCAGCGCCCGCGTCCGCTCGGCCCATGGATCGCCCCGAGCAGAAAAAACAGTCCGCAACCGAGCATGGCCACGCGTTGAAAGACGCACATGGCACAGGGTTCCAGGCCTTCGACGTACTGCAAATACAGGGCAAAGCCCATCGCCAGCGCGCAGATCAGCGCGCCTGAGAGGGACATCAGGCGATACGCAGGGGAATTGTTCACGGCGGTTTATCGAGACTCGGTCGGGCGTTGCAAGTGAATTCGGGGCCACGTTCACACGCCGGATGATGACCGGCCGGTTCGTCTATACCCAAAGCAGTGCACTAGAATAGGCCATCTTTTTTCAAGATCAAAGATTGCGCATGCGCCTGAACGCCCTCACCGCCCTGTCCCCGATTGATGGTCGCTACGCCGACAAAACCTGGGAACTGCGGGAAATATTCTCTGAATTCGGCCTGATCCGGCACCGTCTGCTGGTGGAAATTCGCTGGCTTCAAGCCCTGGCCGCCACTCCGGAAATTGCGGAAGTCGAGCCGATTTCTGCGGCGGCGAATGAAAAACTCGATGAGGTATTCGCCAATTTCACCATCGAAGAAGCCCAACGCGTCAAGACCATCGAAGACACCACCAACCACGATGTCAAAGCGGTGGAGTATTTCCTCAAGGAAAAGATCAAGCAGATTCCTGAGCTGGAAAACAAGCTGGAGTTCATTCACTTCGCCTGTACGTCCGAAGATATCAACAATCTGGCCTACGCCCTGATGCTGCAGACCGCCCGCAGCCAGAGCGTATTGCCGCGCCTGGATGCGCTGATCGCGCAACTGGTGGCCATCGCGCACGATCTGGCGGAACAGCCAATGCTGTCGCGCACCCACGGCCAACCGGCCTCGCCGAGTACGATGGGCAAGGAACTGGGCGTGTTCGTGCACCGCCTGCGGCGTCAGCGCACCCAGTTGGCCGATATCGACGTCATGGGCAAGATCAATGGCGCGGTGGGCAATTTCAACGCGCATTTCGCGGCCTATCCGGAAGTGGACTGGCCTGCCCTGGCCAAGACCATGGTGCAGGGGCTGGGGCTGAGCTGGAATCCGGCAACCACCCAGATCGAACCGCACGACTACATGGCGGAGTACTTCCAGGCCCTGACCCGCATCAATACGATCCTGATCGATCTGTCGCGCGACATCTGGGGCTATATTTCGCTGGGCTACTTCCTGCAGCGCACGGTTGAAGGCGAAGTGGGCTCATCGACCATGCCGCACAAGGTCAACCCGATTGATTTCGAAAATGCCGAAGGCAATCTGGGCATCGCCAATGCGCTGCTCAGTCATCTGGCCGAAAAATTGCCGATTTCCCGCTGGCAGCGGGATCTGACCGATTCCACGGTGCAGCGCAATCTGGGAGTGGGCATGGGACATATGCTGATTTCCTTCCAGGCGCTGGAAAAAGGCCTGAGCAAGCTCCAGGCCGCGCCGACCGTGATGGCGGCAGACCTGGACGCCAACTGGGAGGTCCTGGCCGAGCCGATTCAGACCGTGATGCGCCGCTATGGCATCGATCAGCCGTACGAAAAACTCAAAGCACTCACCCGTGGCCGACGCATCACCGCAGAGCAACTGGCGAGCTTCGTTGACACCCTTGAATTGCCGGATGCGGTAAAGACCAGCCTGAAGGCCTTGACCCCGGCCCGTTACATCGGCAATGCGGCCGAGCAGGCCAGGGCGCTGTGAACGAAGCCGAACGCGAAGTCGTTGCCCTGGAGGGTGAAGCAGCCCTCAAGGGTGCGATGATCAGCACCATCGGGGCCGCCCGCCAGTCCCTGCTGATCCTGTCGCAGCGGCTGGACCCGAGGCTGTATCGAGATCTGAAAGTGATTGAGGCCCTGCGTCATCAGGCCGTCACGGAGCGCCGTCTGAGCATCCGGATCCTGGTCAGCGAACCCAAGGCGGCCTTACGTGATGCCGAGGCTCTGATCGGTCTGGCCCGGCGTCTGGATTCGAAGTTCACGCTGCATGAGCCGGCCAGCGGCGAGCATGTATTCGAAGAGGATTTGCTGCTGGCCGATTCGCGCGCCTATGTGCAACGCAGCCACCCCGAAAACCTGATTGCCAAGTATGCCCAGGACGATCCCCGCGGCGGACATGCCCTGGAACAGCACTTCGAGAACCACTGGCGCAATTCGCGTCCCAGCGTCGAGTTTCGCCAGCTGATCTGAGCAGTCAGGGCCGCCTCGCCAGCTTCAATTTGCGCCGGGCTGGAACTGTGCCCTGAGCCGCTGCGGCACAGCAATGCTGGCCTGCGCCTGATAATCAAACCACACCAGGGTCGCACTCACTTCGGCGATGGCGCTGTCCTGTCCTTGATGAAATATCGGACAGGCCAGCACCAGACTGCTGCGCCCCAGCCGGGTGATTCCGATGCCGACATCCAGCTGGGCCGGATAATGAACCTGGGCATGATAATCACAACTGATCTGCGCCAGGATCGGGCCCTGACCGTTCATGAAGCTGGGGTCGTCGGCGAAGAGTTCGGCCAGATAGGCGATGCGAGCCGACTCGCTGTAGACGAAATACTGCGCATTATTCACATGCCCCAGCGCGTCCATATCCCCCCAACGCACTTCGATGGGCTTGAAGTACTGAAAATCCTTGCGCTGCGCGCGTGGTCTGCTCATCGGTTCAACTTCTGTTCTACCCGGATCCGGGCGTGGTTGACAATCGCCTGACGCTGCGCCTCGCTGGCCGTGCCCCAGACGGCGATTTCCGCCAGGCTGCGGCCACAGCCCTGGCAAAGTTCAGCGGCATTGAGCTGACACACACCGGTACACGGTGAGGCGACGGCCGCGCTGTCTGGCATTTGACGGGTCCGGGCTTCGCTGCTCAATCGAAGCCCAGCACCGCGTTCATATCATATAAACCGGGGTTTTGAGCGCTAATCCAGCGCGCCGCCCGCACCGCGCCCGAGGCAAAGTTCAGGCGGGAAGTGGCCCGGTGGGTGATCTCGACCCGTTCGCCTTCGGCGGCGAACAGCACGGTGTGCTCGCCGACAATGTCCCCGGCACGGATCGTGGCAAAGCCGATGGCCCGCTCCGGCCTGGGGCCGATATTGCCATCGCGACTGCGCACCGCATGTTGCTCCAGACTCCGCCCGGTTGCCTGGGCCACCGCTTCGCCCAGGCGCAAGGCCGTGCCCGACGGCGCGTCGACCTTGTGCTTATGGTGCGCTTCGATGATCTCCACGTCCGCATCCGCATCCATGATTCGCGCCGCCATCTCGGTCAGTTTGATGCACAGATTCACGCCGATACTGAAATTGGCCGCCTGCACGATCGCCGTGTGTTGCGCGCAGGCGACCAGCCGGTCCTGCTCCGTGCGAGTCAGGCCAGTGGTGCCGGTAATCAGGCCGACGCCGGTGCCCGGCAAGGCGTCGAGCAAGGCCATGGTGCCGGCGGGGCGCGTGAAATCAATAACCACATCGCTTTTGGCCAGAGCCGCCGCGACATCGGCTTCGATGCGCACGCCCAGCGGCGGCAAATGCACCAGTTCACCCGCATCGGCGCCCAGCAAGCTTGAACCTGCCGGTTCGGTCGCTGCGCTCAGTTCCAGCCCCGGGCTCTCCATCACGGCCGCAATCACGGCCCGACCCATTCGACCTGCGGCGCCATGCACGCAGATACGCAATTTGCTGCTCAATGGCCTGTCCTTCACTGCTTAATGCAGATGACTTTCGATGAAGTCCTTGGCCTTGTCCAGCCAGGAACGGGACTGCGGATGGTGTTTGTGACCCCCACCGTGCAAGGAATCCTGGAATTCTTCCAGCAACGCCTTCTGCTTCTTGTTCAGATTGACCGGGGTCTCGACCACGATCTGGCAGAGCAGATCGCCGGTGCCGCCGCCGCGGACCGAGCGCACGCCCTTGCCGCGCAGACGGAACACTTTATGCGACTGGGTTTCCGGTGGAATCTGCAGTTTGGCCTTGCCCGACAGGGTCGGCACTTCCAGCTCACCACCCAGGGCAGCCGTCACGAAATTGATCGGCACCTGGCAGACCAGATCATTGCCTTCCCGACTGAAAAAATGGTGGGGCTCCACATCCATCTGGACGTACAGATCCCCGTTGGGGCCACCCATTTCACCGGCCTCCCCTTCCCCACTCAAGCGGATTCGATCGCCGGTGTCCACGCCGGCGGGTATGGTCACCTTGAGTGATTTTTCATCGCTGACCCGGCCATCACCGCCGCAGGTTCTGCAGTGCTCGGTGATGATTTCGCCCCGACCCCGGCATTGCGGGCAGGTCTGCTGGACTGCGAAGAAGCCCTGTTGCATGCGCACCTGGCCCGCGCCTTTGCAGGTCTGGCAGCTTTGCGGCTTGGTGCCCGGCTTGGCACCGGTTCCATGACACGGTTCACAGGCGCTCCAGCGCGGCACGCGGATGGTGACCTCGGTCCCAAACGCGGCATCTTCCAGCGAGATGTTCAGGTTGTAGCGCAGGTCGGAGCCGCGCCGGGCGCCACCGCGGGCCGAACGGCTCCCGCCAAAAATATCCGAGAAAATATCCCCGAAGAC
>JBFJVB010000156.1:0-8066 GCA_041624435.1 Oceanococcus sp.
CTCAAGGGGGGCAGACCTTCGGGCAGGGGCAGGGCGCAGCCCGGGCAGCTCCGGTGCAACGGCCGCAGACCCGCAGCGCAGGCCGCGCACAGCATGGCCCGTTGCGGGGCCGGGCCCAGGCAACTGGCGCAGTGTGGTGGCAGCAAGGTGCTCAACAGGCTGTCAAGCAAGCGGTCGAATGGAAGTTGACAGCCTTGCCCGTCGGCCGCATTCTTCGCGGCTGAATCTCCTGCGGGTATTTTCATGGCCGAACTACGCCACGACTGGGGCGCCGACGAAGTGCGCGCTCTGTTTGACCTGCCTTTCAATGATCTGTTGTTCCAGGCACACAGCGTGCATCGCGCTCACTTCGAGCCAAACCAGGTGCAGCTGAGCACCCTGCTGAACATCAAGACCGGGGCGTGTCCGGAAGATTGCGCCTATTGTCCGCAAAGCGTCCGCTACAACACCGGCCTGGAGAGCGAACCACTGATGCAGCTTGAGCAGGTTCGCCAGGCCGCGGAGCAGGCCAAGGCGGCCGGGGCGACGCGTTTCTGCATGGGTGCGGCGTGGCGCAGCCCCAAGGATCGGGACATCGTGGCCGTGGCCAAAATGATCAAGACGGTGCGCGAACTGGGTATGGAAACCTGCATGACCCTGGGCATGCTCACCGATGAGCAGGCGCAGCAACTGCAGGATGCGGGGCTGGATTACTACAATCATAATGTGGATACCTCCGCCGAGTATTACGAGAAAATCATCACGACCCGGCGCTATCAGGATCGACTCGACACCCTGGGCGCAGTGCGCAAGGCGGGCATGAAGGTCTGCTGCGGGGGGATCGTTGGCATGGGCGAGGCCATCGAGGATCGTGCCGAAATGCTGCGTACCCTGGCGAATCTGCCCGAGCACCCCGAGAGCGTGCCGATCAATCAGCTGGTCAAGGTCAAGGGCACGCCGCTGGACCAGGTCGAGGATATCGAGGCGCTGGATTTCGTCCGTACCATTGCCGTGGCGCGGATCCTGATGCCCAAGGCCATGGTGCGGCTGTCGGCGGGGCGCTCCAGCATGGCGCCGGCGGTGCAAGCCCTGTGTTTCTTTGCCGGTGCGAATTCCATCTTCTATGGTGAGAAGCTCCTGACCACCGGCAACCCCGAGCACGAGGCCGATGTGCGGTTGTTTGAGAATCTGGGGCTGACGGCGATGCCGGCGGACAACGCTGGAGTAACGCCGGGTTCGTGCAGCGTGGACAGTGACCCAGTCGCTGCCTGATTTTCTGGCGCCGCGTCTGGCGCAGATTGGCGAGCTGAACCGGGTCCGGCGCCGACAGGCCTTCCAGTCCATGGCCGGCGTGCGGCTGCGCGATGCCGCCGGGCGTGCCCTGCGGCTGTTCTGCAGCAACGATTACCTGGGTCTGGCGGCGCATCCGCGCCTGCGTGAAGCCTGGTGTGGCGCGGTGGAAGGCTACGGTGTAGGCAGCACCGCGTCCCAGTACATCAACGGTTACAGCGCCGAAATCGCCGCGTTCGAGGACGAGCTGGCGGCCTTTTTGGGCTATCCCCGCGTCCTGCTGTTCGGATCCGGCTACCTGGTCAATACCGGGGTCATCGATGCCTTGCTGGGCAAGTCGGACCGGATTATTTCCGACGCCTTGAATCACGCCTCGCTGATTGATGGTTGCCGTCTGTCCGGGGCGCAGGTAGAGCGTTTCGCCCATGCTGATCTGAGCGAGGCCGAGCGCCTGCTGGCCGCCGCCCCTGAGTCCGGAAACCGCTTGCTGCTGTCCGACGCGGTGTTCAGCATGGACGGTGATCTGGCCGATGTGGCCGGGCTCGCACGCCTGGCGCAACGGCACCAGGCCTGGTTGATGCTGGATGATGCCCACGGTCTGGGCGTGCTGGGGCCGCACGGCCAGGGCAGCGTGATGGCCGGCGGCCTGGGGCCGGCCCAGGTGCCGATCCTGACCGGAACCCTGGGCAAGTCTTTTGGTGTCTACGGGGCCTTTGTCGCCGGCTCGACGGAGCTGATCGAATATCTCAGTCAGATCACCCGCACGGTCATATTCAGCACCGCCCTGCCACCGGCGCTGGTGGCCAGTTTGCGGGTTGCGCTGCAACTGGTGCGGGAGGCCGATCCGCAGCGGGCGCATCTGGCGGCCTTGATCCTGCGCTTGCGCGCGGGCCTGCGGGAACTGGGTCTGCCCGACACGGCGTCGAATACGCCGATCCAGCCGCTGGTGGTTGGCGATGAAGCGCGCGCGTTGGCCCTGTCGGCGGCCCTGCGCGAATCCGGAATCTGGGTTACCGCGATTCGGCCGCCAACCGTTCCGGTGGGTACCTGTCGATTGCGGATCACCTTGAGTGCCGCGCACAGTTTTGCCGATGTCGATGCTTTGCTCGAGGCCCTGAGCCACGCCTGGTCGCGTATCTAGATGCCCAGCGTATTCATCACCGGTACCGATACCGAGTGCGGTAAAACCCATGTGGCTACGGCGGTGCTGCATGGTCTGCGCGGGGCCGGGCAGCGCGCCGTCGGCTACAAGCCGGTCGCGGCGGGCTGCGAATCGACCGCTGCCGGCTTGCGCAACGCGGATGGCTTGCAGCTTCAGGCGGCGTCCATCCCGGGCGTGGACTATGAGGCGATCAACCCGGTCGCGCTGGAGCCGGCGATCGCGCCGCATCTGGCCGCGGCGGATCGGGGGCTGGAGATTTCCTTGTCGCGTCTGCTGGCCGGGGCGCAGGCGCTGACGCGACAGGCGGACTGGGTCGTGGTCGAAGGGGCGGGCGGCTTCCTGGTGCCGTTGACGGCCGAGCTCAGCTTTGCCGATCTGGTGGCCGAGGCTGGCTGGCCGGTGATTCTGGTGGTGGGTATGCGCCTGGGCTGTATCAACCACGCGCTGCTCAGCGCCGAAGCGATTCGTTCGCGGGGCACTTTTCTGGGCTGGGTAGCCAATGTCCTGCCACCGGTGCAGGAGCGCGTGGAGGATAATATCGCCAGCTTGCGGGCGCGCCTGGGGGCGCCTTGCCTGGGGGTGGTGACTCAGGCCAGTCCGGAAGCCGCCGCAGGACAGCTGGACATGCAGAAAATCATCACGAAATTAAGGAAAACCCCTTAGTTTGCCCGAATTTTTTCTGAATCGCAAGATGCTTCCACAGGATGCCGAACCGCGTCTGGCTCGGCACCATGTAACTTTATGATCTGGTGCGCCCGGCTACTTCTTGACGCGGATTCACCGGCAAATTGATGGAGGAAATCCCGACGTGAGTGTGATCGATCTCAAGCTTTTGCAAGAGACAAAAAACCTGGAACGCTGCCCCTTTCCCATTCCCAGTGGCTGGTTTTTTGTTGATTATTCAAGGAATCTGGCGCCCGGTGAGGTTCGCAATGTGTTTCTTCTCGACCAGGAGTGGGTACTGTTCCGCGGTGAGGGGGAAGACGGCAAGCCAGGACTGACGGATCCGTATTGCCCGCATCTGGGCGCGCATCTGGGGCATGGCGGCAAAGTGGTCGGCGACAATATTCGCTGTACCTTCCACCATTGGGAATATGATCCGGGCGGCTGGTGCAAGAAGATTCCCTACGCCAAGATCATGCCGCCGGTGTGCAAGAAGAAGCCGGTGTTGCGGACCCTGCCGCTGGTCGAAAAATGGGGCATGATCTGGGTGTGGTACCACGCCCAGGGTGAGGCTCCGCAGTGGGAACTGCCGAGCATTCCTGAGATGGAAAGCGACGATTACGTCGAGCCGCGCGAAGGGCATTGGGACGTCAACACGGCGATCCAGGAAGTGGCCGAGAACGGGGTGGATTTCGCCCATATCAAGTTCCTGCACGGCGAGGCGGAGATTCCGGAAGCGGAGTACAGCTTCAAGGATCACGAATACTTCGTCAGCATGCGCGGTGGCTACATCAAGGGCCATCAGTGCGGTCCGGGTCTGGCGATCTACCGCTTCCATCACGAAGATGTGGTGGCGACGATGGTCTCCTACTCGGTGCCCTATACGCGCGAAGAGTCGAAGATGAACATGAGCTTTACCCACCTCAAGTACGAGGAAGGCACCAAGCAGGCCATGATCGCCAAGCATCTGGTGGATCACGCCATCGGCGAGGCCGAAGGTGAGGAAGGCGCCGGCTTTGAAAGCGTCGATTTCATCGTCTGGAACAACAAGAAGTATCGTCCCAATCCTTTGCTTTGCGACGGTGATGGCCCCATTTTGCAGTACCGTAAATGGTTCAAGCAGTTCTATCCGGGCATGGAAGATTCGGACAAGATCTGAGGCATTGATTTAGCACACGCCCCGGTCGCTACGCGGCCGGGGCGTTTGTTTGAAGGAAGTAAGCTCATGGCTGAAATTCAAGTCATCCAGCGCGATGGCTCCGAACGTAGTATCGATGCGCCTGCCGGCGAGCCTCTGATGGAAGCCCTGCGTGACGAGGACACCGGGGTCGAAGGCACCTGCGGTGGCACCTGCTCCTGCGGCACCTGCCATGTGTACGTGGATCCTGCCTGGCAGCATCGGGTCGGCGCGCAAGGCGAAGACGAGGAAATGATGCTCGAAGCCCTGGCCGAATTCGTCGAGATCCGGCCCGGTTCACGTCTGGCCTGCCAGATCTGCATGTCCGATGAATTACACGGCCTGAAAGTCGAAATCGCCCCGCCGGTCGAGTAAGTCCTAGCCAGCGGTGAGCCTGTCGCCCAGTGAACTGACCTGGACGGGCACGCCGTTCAAGGCGGTATTGCCGGACAGTTCATCGAGCTGCATTTCATCGGTGAGTTGATTCACGCTGACGCCGGGATGGGCCTGTGCCGTTGACCATTGTGTTCCCGGCTTGGTGTGACCCCAGCCGTGGGGAATGCTGATCACCCCGGGCATGATGTCGTCGCTGCTCGCGGCGTCAATTTCAATCCGTCCGGTGCGCGAGCTCACGGCAATTCGGCCGCTGCCATCCAGGCCGATACGCTGCGCATCCAGCGGGTTGAGCAAGGCCACGCAGCGCGGCTTGCCCTTGACCAGACGCCGGCTGTTGTGCAGCCAGGAATTGTGGCTGCGCAGATCCCGTCGTCCGATCAGCACCATGGCATGATCCTGTGGCTGGCTGAAAAAATGCTGCTCCAGCCGGGTCAGGTCGGCGAGGAAGAACTCGGGGTGCAGATGAATGCGCCGATCCGGGTGGAACAGGGCATCTGGAAGTTCGGCTTGCAGCGGCCCCAGGTCGATGCCGTGCGGATGGCGTTTGAGTTTGGCCAGACTCAGTCCCTTGAGGACATTCAGCTTGCCGCCGTAAGGACCGCTGCGTAGCAGCAGATCGAGTCGGGCGGCAGGGCCCAGACGGCGTTCCAGGGCGCGGCTGGCCCGCGCTTTGAGTGTCGGGGCGGGGGCCAGGCGATCCTGCAGCGCCTGCAGGATCTGCCAGTCATGGCGTTCGTCGGCGCCGGGCTCAAAGCAGGCCGGGGCATAGCGGCTGGTGTTGCGCACCGCGAACAGGTGGAAGATCAAATCGTAATGTTCGCGCTGCAGCGGGCTGACCGGGGGCAGAATAAAGTCCGCGTGACGGTTGCTTTCATTCACGTAGAAATCGATCGAGATCATGCACTCGAGTTGCGCGAAGGCCCGGTCCAGCTGTTCGCCGTTGGGTGTGGAGATGACCGGATTGCCTGCGATCAGCAGCATCGCGCGTATCTGGCCCTCGCCCGGGGTGAGGATTTCCTCGGCCAGGGTCGCGACCGGGAGTTCGCCGCCGAACTCCGGCAGTCCCCGCACCCGGCTGTGGAAGCGCCCCATATGTCCCGGGCCGGTGTGGCGCAGAATATCGGCGGCAGGCCGGGTGAACATCAATCCGCCGGGTGCATCGAGTCGCCCGGTCAGAATATTGAACAGGCTGATCAGGTACTGGCACAAGGTGCCGAAGGCCTGGGTCGAGACGCCCATCCGGCCATACATGACCGGTGCTTTGGCTGCACAGAAATCGCTGACCAGGGCGCGAATCGTGCTCGCGCTCAGGCCCGTTTGTGAGGCCACCCGTTCTGGCGTATATGGCGCGAAATAATCTGCCAGGTCGGCCGGCGGGCAATCCAGCAGGGTCTCCAGCCGCCCCGGCGCCACGTGGCCTTCGGCATACAGCGTGTGCAGCATGGCCAGCAGGACCAGGGCATCGCTGCCGGGTTTGACGAAATGATGGGCATCGGCCAGGCGGGCCGTTTCGCTGCGCCTGGGATCAATCACGATCAGTTTGCCGCGCTGCTGCACCGCCTGCAGCCGCCGTCTGACGTCTGGCACGGTCATGATGCTGCCATTGGACGCCAGAGGATTGCCGCCGAAGATCAGGAAATGATCGCAGCGGTCGAGATCCGGTACCGGAATGCGCAATTGATGGCCGAAAAGCTTCCAGGAGACGATGTGGTGGGGCAGTTGATCGACCGAGGTGGCCGAGAACCGGTTGTGCGTTTTTAGCGCGCGCAGGACCCCGGAGTTGCTGAGCATGGCGCCGGTGTTATGGGCGTTGGGGTTGCCCAGATAAACCCCCAGACTGTCGGCGCCATGTTGGTTCGTGATGGCGCGCAGGCGCGCCGCGGCCTCGTCCAGGGCCTGTTTCCAGCTCAGCTTGTGCCAGCGCCCGTCGCGCTTGACCAGGGGCTGACGCAGGCGCTCCGGGTCCTCGTACAGGTCTTTCAGGCCAAGCGCCTTGGGACAGATATGGCCACGGCTGAACGGATCCTGTGGATCGCCCTTGATCGAGATGATCCGATCTTTTGCCACGGTGACGGCGATGCCGCACATCGCCTCACACAGGTTGCAGGCGCGAAAGTGGGTGTGTTCGGTACTCATGAGGCATGGCCTGAAGGGCGGCAGGAGGGTGAGCCTAAGCCTTGCCAAACCCATCGGTAAAGCCCGCTTTGCTGCGGCAGGGTGATAATTAATCGGCTCCGGGAGTGGCTTGCTGTCCGGGGATGAACTAAAATTCCGGCGCTGGCCGTGGCCCGATGGGCATACAGTCGCGGCGGCCGGCAATCCTCAGGGATGGGCATGACACCCGATCGCCGCAGCATGGGGACGTAGGAGCGTTGCGTGATGGCCGCGTGGTTCTGTGAACAGGGATTCGCAGGCCGCGATGTACATGGGCGTGGACACCAGATCCGGAGGGGTCTAACTGAGGGGCTGTAGGCCATGCCCGACTAGGGCGATCACAAGCCTCCGCAGCCGGGCTGCCGGGGCTGCCGGGGACGCCGGTATGAACAATGTTATGGAGAATTGGCGAATGGGACGATTGATTTGGGGCCTGATGGGCGTGTTGCTGGCGGGGTCAGTGCGCGCTTCGGAGTACAACCTGCCCATAGGGGTGACCGAAATCAGCCGTGAAGTGTATGACTTGCATATGCTGACCTTCGGTATCTGTTGTGCAATTGCGTTCGTGGTTTTCGGAGCGATGATCTATTCGATTGTCGCGCACCGTAAGTCGGTGCATCCCAAGCCGGCCGATTTCCATGAAAGCATGAAGGTCGAGATTGCCTGGACCATCATCCCGTTCGTGATCCTGATCGCGATGGCCATTCCGGCGGCGGGCACCTTGATCAAGATGGAAGACACTTCAGAGGCCGATATCACGATCAAGATCACCGGCTACCAGTGGAAATGGCAATACGAGTACATGAACGAAGGGGTGTCGTTCTTCTCCAGTCTGGGCGCCAAGAGCAATGCCGCGCGGCAACTGAACTCCGGGATCAATCCCGCTGATGTGCCGAATTATCTGCTCGAGGTTGACAACGAACTGGTCCTTCCCGTCGGCCAGAAGATTCGCCTGCTGCTGACCGCCAATGACGTGATTCACGCCTGGTGGGTACCGGCACTGGCGACCAAGAAGGACGCGGTGCCGGGTTACATCAACGAGATGTGGACCCGCATCGACGAGCCGGGTATCTATCGCGGTCAGTGCGCCGAACTGTGTGGGCGCGATCATGGCTTCATGCCCATCGTGGTGCGGGCGGTGCAGCCGGAGGTCTACGCCCAGTGGATCGCTGAACGTGGCGGCAAGTCCGCCACCACGGCTGCGGTGCAGCCGGTGCAAGTGGCCAGCGCCGCAGCTGCGCCCGC
>JBFJVB010000157.1:0-8042 GCA_041624435.1 Oceanococcus sp.
CCGCGTGGCGCGGCGCATCTGGGCGACGGCCATGCGCTTCAAATACGGCGCCAACGAGCGCAGCCAGAAGCTCAAATATCACATCCAGACCTCGGGACGTTCGCTGCACGCGCAGGAAATCGACTTCAACGACATTCGAACCACACTGCAGGCGCTGATCGCCACCTACGACAACTGCAACAGCCTGCACACCAATGCCTACGACGAGGCCATCACCACCCCGACCGAGGAATCGGTACGCCGGGCCCTGGCGATCCAGCTGATCATCAACAAGGAATGGGGGGTCAACAAGAATGAAAACCCCAACCAGGGCGCGTTCATTTTCGATCAGCTCACCGAACTGGTCGAAGAAGCCGTGCTCGCGGAATTCGAACGCATCTCCGAACGCGGCGGTGTGCTGGGGGCCATGGAAACCGGTTATCAGCGTGGCAAGATCCAGGAAGAATCGCTGACTTACGAACACCTCAAGCACAGCGGCGAACTGCCGATTGTCGGGGTCAACACCTTCCGCAACCCCAAAGACGATGCGCAGCCTCAGGAAACCACCCTGGAACTGGCTCGCTCATCCAATGCGGAAAAGGACGAGCAGATTGAACGCCTGCGCAGCTACCACGCACGGCATGCGGATCAGGCCGCAGCAGCCCTGGCCCGTCTGCAACAGGTGTGCATGGATGGCGGCAACATCTTCGCTGAACTGATGCAGGCCAGCCGAATCTGCTCGCTGGGCCAGATCACCCACGCCTTGTTCGAGGTGGGTGGGCAGTACCGGCGCAATATGTAGCCTCCCCAGGACCCGATTCAAACCACAGCCATTCGCGGCTGAAGCCGCTCCCACAACAATTTGAATCCCGGCCCGGCTGTTGGAGCGAGCCCTTGCTCGCTAAACTGCGCCGAACCAAACCCTGCCGCCCCTTCGCGGCTAAAGCCGCTCCCACAAAGAAAACTTCTATACCCAGTTAAGGGCTGACCAAATGCCTGGAGCGAAGCCGCAACAAGCCGAGCAGAATCAACCCCCAGGCGCCGAGAGCTCCCCCGGTTACCGTCGAGCTTGCGGCACGCGCTGACGCGTCCGCCGCGATTTTAGTCAACATGTCCGCATCAGGTCGCGGCCGCGCGGGATTCCAGGCACCGTCAAGCACCCGCTGTCCCGTCTGGTCCGGATCCAGGAAATCACGCAATGGCGGACCAGGCTGGTCATTGCCATCCCAGCCGTGAGCCAGACGCTGAAACGAGTATCGCTCCTCTCTGCCACCGCCTACCTGGCAGGCCACATCCGAACCGTAATGCGTTCCGATCGTGCGCCAGGTCGAATCCAGCAAAGAGGAACCTGAGGCCCCCGAAGGCGATCGCCCTGCACGGCTGTACACCGACCAGGCGGGCACCTCCAGGACAGCCAAGGAGCCCGGTGTGATGCCCCATAGAAAATCCTTGGTCGGCGGGCCGTCATGCGCCGTGAACTGTTTGACCGAGGCGCCGCTATGGTGAATTTGCGCCGTGGCCTGGGTGGGCTGCGCATCGCTGGCATCAAACCCCAGCCAATAGGGGAACGCCTCGCTGACCGGGGGCGCATCGAGTTCGAACAACCAGGATTCATCCACCCGGGAGCGGTGTATCCCGCCGGCCTGCGTAGCCCCGGCCCAGACATAGGCGTCGGGCAAGGCTTCCTCGCAGGGTGCCACCGCGTCCCAGTACACCACGACGGTTTCTGCGGCAAGCACCGCGGCCAGATCCTCCCCACAATGTGCTGCGGTGAGTATCAGCGGGCGAAAATCCTGCCGCGTGTTATTGATCAAGGTTCCGGTACACCACCCGGTATTGAACACGGTATAGCCAATCACGGCGCGGCTGGCCGGCCTGTTTTCTGCTGCCGCCGCGCAGCTGTAATTCCATCGGGTACAACCATCGGGCGCCTGCTGCGAACGCGGCTCAGCCGGGCGGGCGCGAAAGCCCGCCTGAACCGACCGCATCGACAGCGCGAAAGCCGGCCGTGCTGTCGGCGGCATCTGTGCCCGTAACACCAGCACCTCGCCCGGGCTCAATCGGCTCCAGACCCCGGAAGCCTTGATGTCTCGCGTCGTATATTCCAGGTCGCCGATCCACAGCCGGGCTTGCGGCGGAAGATGCAAGCGGTCCAGGTGGGCCGCAACGAATCGAGCGCCTGGCACACTGAGTTCATACTCCCAATAATCCAGATTCGGACCGCTGCTCCAGCGTCCGTGCGAGGACGCAGCGATCTGATGATCAATGGCATGGGCGATACGGGTGGGATGTTCGGCATAGCGCGCCTGAACAGCCGGCCAGTCCAGGTTCAGGACGGCATCTTGGGCAACAGCCGCCCCCCAGTAAGCATACGCCAGCACCGCCAACGGCGCGCCCAGTTGTTTCCACTGCATCGATCGTCCCTGATTGAATTGTGCTTACCGTTCAGACGCGCCATCCCGACGCGAAGGCTGGCGATGCTAGCAGAAATAGTCCAGCGGGCGAAGATACACGCCTGCCCGCCGTTCGCGGCTGAAGCCGCTCCTACAACCGGTTTTACCCGGCGTGTAGGAGCGAGCGCCGCGCAGCCAGCTCGCGGAGCCTAGCCCGCTGGACACATCTACCGCCCGTTGGCGGCTGAAGCCGCTCCCACAACCAGCTTCTGCTGTTGCGCGCTTCAGTCAGTTGATCTCGCAGGCGTCACCGATACCGTTTTGATCAGAGTCGGCCTGGTCCGGGTTATAGACGGTCGGGCAATTGTCCACGGCGTTGTCGTAGCCATCCAGATCCACGTCGGCGCAGGGTGGGATTTCAGGCTCGCCATTGCCATCGGCCTCCACTGCGGACTGCCAGTTATCAAAGACCTGTTCACACGCCCGATCCGAAGCGCGCGGATTCGCGGAGTCGCAGTCCATGGCTTCACAGTAGGCGTTACACAAACCCTTCTTGCGTCCCTCCAGCACCTCGCAAACGGTTTCTCGGGACGGAGTCACACCATCGGCGGTGCTAGCCAGTACGGCGGGTGCGGCAGTCGCCAGCGCCAGCGCCAAACCCAGAACAATCCCGTTAGCGCGACTCCGCCGGGTCGCTTCAGCATGTACTTCCATGACACCACTCCTGATTGACAATCGTCTGTCAGGCTGCGCCCCAGATCGTAAAAAACTTGTGAACGCCCCGTGGTCCGGCCGACATCAGCGCCGCAGGAAGATCGGAATGTCGGCGATATCGACCGGGACCACGGCCTGGGTGCCGCCGCGATAGACCGCATCGCCGGTAGGCACGAAGCCGCCCGCGCCATCCACCCGAACCCGCTGCCAGGCAGCGCCCTGCGGAAAATACACCGTCTGCTCGGTGACGCCGGGCGCGATGACCGGGGCCACCAGGATGTCGTCCCCCAGCAGCCATTGGTAATCCTGAGCCAGCGCCGCCGCGGACTGATCTTCCAGAATCAAGGGCCGTACCGGCCCGATCTCGCCCGTTCGGGCCGCCCTTTGCGCCAGGGGATGCACCACCTCTTCCGCCAGGCGCAGCTTCAATCGGGCATAGCGGCGAAAGATGCCGATCGTGTCGAAGCGGGAGCTCAGACCGGCCTCCTGCGCATAGGTCCAGGGATACACGCTGCCCTTGCCGGTGGAATTGTGAATGCGCATGATCGCCATCAAGGCCGCCGCCTGAGACCAGCGGATAAACAGTTCTTCACTGGTTCGGGGCGTGACCAGATCCAGGTAGCCACCGATGTCGGTGGTGAAGGCATTGCAGCCGGACAGAGACAGATTCAGCAGGGCGGGAATGATCGACGGCAGGCCATGACCGGCATCCCAGGTGGTGGATTCATCGCCGGGGAATACGCCAGGCGTCTGCCCGCAGGCGCCGGTCATGCCGGCGCGACCGTAGAAGAAGATTTTCGCCCCGGGATTCAGCGCCTCGTACTCGTCTGCGGCCAGCCGCGCGGCGCGATGGTACTCATAGGCGTATTTGTTGTGCACGATGCTCAAACGCTCACCGCTGGCGAAGCGCATTTCTTCATTGGTGAGTTCGCCGAAGTCATGCATGAACGCATGAATCCCCAAATCCCACATGCGGCTGAGCTGCTGGCGCCAATAGGTCGGCGCATCAGGATGGGTAAAGTCGATGATCTTGCTCAGACCCTGCCGGTTGGTCACCACATCATGGCCCTGGCCGGTAATGAAATTCATCACATACAGGCCCTGGTCGCGAGCCGCGTAATACGCTTGCTGCGAAGCCTGCGGCACCCCGGCTGATCCGGCGCACGCATCGGCCACATCACCGGGACAACCCGGATCGGTATGAAACATGTTCCAGTAGCCGGTCAGACTGAATCCCTGGCCACGCACGTAATCGAGAAAATTCTCACCCTGCGCGTTGCGGCAGTCCTTGAAGCGGTGTTCATCCTCGGCGTAGCTCGTCGCGTCCCTGGGCAGCTCGGCGCAGATCTGTTCCAGCGAATCGACCTGACAGTCCGGGTGACCCAGCGGCAGGACCTGCCAGCCCTCGACGCCGATCAGCCCGAACGGAATGTCGTGCTGTTTCGACTGGGCGATGAATTCCTCGATTTCACAACGGGCCCGCTGCCCGCCCCAGTAACCCTGACCATTGGGTGCCGCCTCACCTTCGCCCTGATTCAAGGTTCCCAGCCAGGGCTGATAGACATACTCGGGCGGCGCCGGAGGCCGGCCCCAGTAATCGGTATAGGCCTGACTGGCCTGCTCGATCCCACCGGCGGCCAGAATCAGTTCCAGCCGCTGCGCATCCACGACGCTCCAGCGGATCTTGTCGGGGGCATCAACGGCCAGATCCAGACGCTGGAAATGGGTTTGCCGGGTCCAGGCGCCCCAACCCCGGGAGCCAATCAGAAACGCTTCGACCCAGTACGCCGCCTGCGCCCCGTTGGGGAATGTGGCGCGCTCATCCGCATAAGCGGCATTTTCCGGATCCAGATCGCTGATGCCCGGAATATTGTCCTGCCCGGCAAACGTGCGGAACGCCGATGCGCCGGTATTCTGCTGCTCGGTCCAGACATTGCGCAGCTGACCGCGCTGGTTGAAGCGGTCCTTGCGGGCCCCCAGACCAAACAGGCCCTCGCCCTCGGGACTTTCCAGACTGAACAGACTTACCGCGACCGCCGAGGCAAACTCCGGCGGCGGGTCCAACTGGATTTCCTGACTTCCTCCCGGCTGCTCGACAATCACCATCCGGGCGGGCGAAGCCCCCGGGAAATTGGTCGCCAGATCCAGCTCGATGCGGCCAGGCAAATCCCGTCGTTCCAGGACTTCGGTGACTTCATAGACCAGCCCGTGATCCGCCCCGGCCAGACGATTCCCCTGGAAGAAACTGGCCGGAATCGTGCTGTTCACCGTCGTGCCCACCAGCCAGCCAAATGCCGGAAAGACTCCCCGGGTACCCGGCCAGGGTGCCGGCGCCGGGCCTTCCACATAGCTGTACGGCAACGGCGTAGCTGAGGTCGTGGCGGTGGTGGTGCACAGCACATCACCGATGCATAAACGAAAGGGCCTGGCCTGAATCTGCAGCGCCGCGGCGGCGGCTCGTACGGGCGTGGGTGACGTCACGCTTGCCGCCTCGTGACCCGGTTCCTGGGTGCATCCCAGATTGACCAGCGCCACAAGGGCTGCTGTGGCCACCGCTCTAATCCGCATGCACGTGCGCTCGCCGCCCATTGTCATCCTCTTCATTCCTACGTCCGTGTTGGGATTCTGGCAGAAAATACCGGATTCCCTGCTGTGCGCAGTATATTCAACCGCATTGGGCATGGCAGCTGGAGCCGTCCGATCGCGCCCACCCTGCACGCCAGGCAAGCCGAAGTTCCAACGCTCCCGGCCAGGATTCGCAAGCACTCAAGTCAACAGGGGCGGCAAGGGACAGTCCAGGCACAGGGCGATGGTCTGCAGCAGTTCGGCCTCGGCCGGCAGAATCTGCTGGTCATGAATGACACACTGGGCGCAGGCCTCAAGCACCGCGGCCTTGCGCGCCACACTCAGCTGATTGATCGCCCCCAGGGCCAGCCGAAACGATTCGAGCCTGATTTTGCCGCGATCAATCAGGGGCTCAGCCCCGGCGAGCAAGGGTTTGAGCGCCGCCTGAAAACTCTCTTGCGCTTGCTGTTCATCGGCGTTACCCGCATGAGCGATGATTCCGACCAGCAGACTGATCGGCTCGCGCACCTGCTCGAAACGGCGGAACCGGACCGGCGGCTTGCGACCGGCCGCCTCGCCCAGATGCTCGATCAGTATCGTCAGCGCACAAAACTCGAACAAGCTCACAACTTGATCAAGCGTGATCAAGGTCCGGCACAGGGCGAGCAGTTGCTCGCGGTCGCGCGGATGCTGCCGCTTGAGCGCCGGCAAGGCCAGGTTCAGCAAGGGCAGACGACAGGCGGCGCCGAGCTGGCCCATGCTGGCGGCCAGTCCGGCAATGCGCTCGGCGGCCGCGCCACCCTCGCCGGCCCGGATCAGGTCCAGGGCTGCGTCACGCTGCGCCGCCGCAGTGCCGCTGAGCAACAGCGCATAAATGGCCTGCCGGGCACCCGCCCGGCTGTGCACCGCATCGAGCAGCGGGGTCGGCAAGGCGGCCAGCAAACGACGTCCGAATGCCAGGCTGTCGGCGCTCATCGAACCGACCTCATCGACTACCGTGTGTGGATCGATTGCCGCGGTCGCAGCCGTACTGACCACTGGCGTTGCGCTTGGCGCGGCAAAACCGGCGGCTTGAGGAGGCAGGCCGGATACCGACGGTGCAGGCGTCGGCCCCGCAAGCGGGCCCTCATTCCGAGGTTCAAACCGCGGATTGATGGCCTGGATTCGCTCCAGCAGCGGCGGATGGGTGGCGAGCAGCGAACCGAAATGCTGCCTGACCGGCTCGCCGATACACAGGTGACTCAGATCGCTGGAATGCGCGTTATCCAGCAGCGATCCGGTGGCATGCCGGTGAATCTTCCACAAGGCACCGGCGATACCGTCAGGGTTTCGCGTGAACTGAACCGCAGACGCATCGGCCAGAAATTCGCGCTGACGGGACACCGCCGCCTTGATCAGCGAGGCGAAAAACACGCCGACATAACCCAGGATGAACAGGGCCAGCCCGACCATCACCACCTGCCCGTTCGAATCCCGCGAGGAGCCACGCCGACGACCACTGTGCAGCAACTGACCACCGAGCTGGCCGATCATCAGGATTCCGGCCAGAACCCCCATCAACCGCAGATTCAGCCGCATATCTCCATTGAAAATATGACTGTACTCGTGCGCGACCACCCCCTGAAGCTCATCCCGATCCAGATGATCCAGGCTGCCGCGGGTCACCACCAGCACCGCCTCAGTCGGGCGCAGCCCGGCGACGAAAGCGTTGATGCCGTATTCATCATCCAGCACATAGAGTTCCGGCGCCGGCGTACCGGAGGCGATCGCCATTTCGTCCACCACGTTGATCAGCTTGCGGATCTGCGGCTCGGTACTCTCCCGGTCCACCAGACTGGCCCCCACATAGTGCGCCAGTGCCCGGCCCCCACCGCGCAGCCGAAACAGGGTGCGGACCATGCCCAGACCAATCACCAGCAGGGTCCCGACCGTGACCAGTTGCGAAGCCTGCGTCGTGAGCCACTGCGTCGGCGTCATCGCCACGGTGGTGTCAGAGCCCAGGACGAACGCCAGATATGCGACCGCATTGATCGCCAGAACGATCAAAGCCACCGCGATCAGCAGTAACACGACCAGCAGCGCGGTGCGCCGTCGGGCGTTTTCCTGATGCTGAAAGAAAGTGCTGGCCACCCCGCGTCTGCGCCGTTGCAGTACCTAGAACTTCACCTCGATCCGTTCGCGCGCCTGCGGGCTGGAAATTTCCAGCAACTGGGCTTCGGCGAAGTTGAATGGCCCGGCTATCAAGGTGTTGGGAAACTGCTCACGTGCGTTGTTGTAGGCGGTGACGGCGTCATTGAAGAACTGGCGAGCGAAGGCAATCTTGTTCTCGGTCGAGCTCAGCTCTTCCATCAGCTGCTGCATGGTCTGATTGCCTTTGAGATCCGGATAGGC
>JBFJVB010000158.1:0-7989 GCA_041624435.1 Oceanococcus sp.
CCAGTATCGCCAGTTGAAGTCGTTTCGTGAGTTCTCCGGAGCCGAGCAGCCCCCGTGGCGGGGCTTGAAACCACCATTGTAAGGCCCTCGACCCAGGACGCTGATGCGGCTGTGCCGATTGACCGGCAGGCATTCCCGCATTGGGGTCTCCAGCCCAGGCAATCGTAGGTAAAGCGCCTCTCGTCACCAACAAGCACGGCCATCAGCACATCGTGATAGCGCTCACCAGCCCGCTAAGCGCCAGACGAATCCATGGCATAAAACAGGCAGTCGCTGCGCGCGATGTCCGCATTGCTCGTCATCATGATCGGAATCATCGGACAAAGGGTCCGCAGCTCCCCGGCGCTGACCACGAACAGATCCTGGGCCAGTTCGACATCAGCGGCGCCCCGCGCCGACAGCGGCAGAGCTTGGCCGGGCTGCACCCAGCCCAGCAGCGTGCCCGCATCGAGAGCCTGGAAATTGTGCCGGTCCAGGTCGTTGCGCAAGGTCAGCCCCGCCGTCGCGGCGGGCGCATCGGCAAACACCACGCTGAGCTGTGGCCGCAGGCAGACGCGCCGAGGGTGATGCAAGATCTGTAAATGCCGGGGCATTGGTCCGGTCAGACCCAGATCGGACAGATGCAGAAAACGATCCAGGCCTGCCAGCGCCGCCGCATCCGCCGCGGGATCACCGGCGCGACCGCACTCGACGCTGATGCTCGGACACCGCTGCTCGGTCATTTCAACCAGGGTGTGCATGCACAGATCACTGTCGACAAACCAGTCGGCAAACAGATTGGCGAGATTCAAACGGGCCGCATCCACGCCATAACCGATGGCATAGGCCGGGTTGTGGCCGGTGTTGTTGTGGATGTCGATCACGGCCTCGAAGGCCTCCTGGCCGAACAGGGCGGTAAAGTCCCGCGCAATCCGGCCCTGGAGATCATCCGCAAAGACGCCGTAACAGCGGTTCGCGTCGCGCTCGCCCGGCAGGGCGCGATGGGCAAAACCCGGTGCCGCCAGAGCCGCGGCCACCGAGCCGATATACAGCACCGTGTCCACTTCCGGTTCTCGTTCGCTGCGCAACCAGGCGTGCATCGCCCGGATACCTGAAGGCTCATTGCCATGCAATAGCGTGACCACCAGGCGCTTGCGCGAGTGATCACGACCCGGCACCTCGATCCAGGCCGGGCCGCCCAGCCCGGCCAGAAACGCCTCGACGCTGGCGGGGATGGCCGCCGGCTGCGGCCGGGGCAGACGGCGGATCAGGTCAGTCTTGCTCATGTACTCACGGGCCAGGTGTGAACCGGCCGGTCGGTCCGGGACAATTCCTCATAGCGGTTGATCATCAGACGCAGCGCCTCCTCGCGGGAATGTTTTAGCTCGGCCCGAGTCAAGAAATCGTGTTGCCAGCGCGCCCCGGTCTGGCCCGATTCGATGCGCGCCTTCACCACCCCCAGGTGCCGCTCGGCCTCTGCGCCGTCCAGCCCTGCGCTCACCAGGCCACGCCGCGCCAGGGGCAATAGGTCGATCAGCAATTCACGCGCGCCAAGCTTGCGCAATTCACCCCCTGCATCCGGCCAAAGAAACTGCGCCTGCAAGCCATTCTGGGCGCCGCGATACAGGTTGTATTCGACCTTGTTGAAGGGAAAGCGCGCGCAATCCGGCCCGTCCTGCGCCAGTCCCAGACTCAAGCCGAGCAGCAAGGCGGCATTGGCCAGCATGTCCGGCAGGCTCGGGCCCGCCGGCAGAACGCGAAATTCGATACGCAAATGGCCACCATCGGCAGCGTCATACACCGGCCGATTCCAGTGCCAGATGGTGCCATTGTGCATGCACAACTCGGCCAGCTTCGGCACCCCGCCCGCAGCCAGGACCGCCGCCATATCCTCATCGCCGCACACCGGCAGCAACACGTCATAGGCGCGCAGATGTTCGGTGAGGCAAGCGGCCACCTCCCCCTCCCACCAGCCCGTACCCAGGCCGACACGGGCACTGGCATGGGCCCGCATGGAGCGGCGCGTGCGGTCATCGACCGTCTGCTTGAAAACCACGATCCGGGATTCTTCCCACAGCCGGTGTTGCAGGAATATCGGCGAATTTCCGCTGGCGGCCAGCACCGGACCCAGCGCCATCTGCGCCGCATTGAAAGTACGTACGTAGCGGTCCGGCGCCACCTTGAGATGCAGCTGAAACGAGGTGTTGGCACCTTCATAGGTCACGTCATCCGCGCTCATCTTCAGCGGGTCCGCGCCATTGATATTGAGCAGGAACGGGCGCCCACGGTGCTGGCGCAAGATACGGTTGAGCACGCGGTAGCGCGTGATGGGCGTCATCACCTGAGGCCCCAGGTCCGTGGCCCGCAGGCTTGGCAGGATGCCCACCATGACCGGCCGCACGGCATGCTGCGCGGCGCAGGCGCGCAACTGGGCGACAGCTTGGTTCAGCTGCGCGCCGAGTCGGGTGAGCCCGTCCCCGGCGAACGCAAGCGGATCGCTGTTGAACTCGATATTGAAACGATCGATTTCCGCGGTGAATCGGGCATCTCGCATCGCGCGCATCAAGTGCTGGTTGCACAAGGCCGGACGGCCATGCCGGTCGATCAGGGACAGTTCCAGTTCGGCACCGATGGAACAGGGCCCCGCGCCAAAACCGGGTCGCTCCAGCAATTCAGCCAGAGCGGCGTAGGACTGCTCCAGCCGCTGCGAAAAATCGGCGAAATCCGCGGCTGCGAAGGTTTCCTGACGAATATCCAGGCCCATGCTCATCCTCATCGGAGGTCTCGACGCGGTCAGTCTAAGGGGTAGCAGGTACGGAAAGAACCTGATCCCGGCCATGCAGCCCAAAGCTGAGCGCTTGACCTGCATCAATACCAGGCGCGCCACCGGCGACTAGCCTGCCTGCATGCGGTTTCATTCGGGGCGAATGGTCGGTATCGCTGTTAGGTCAGCGACGCAGGACGCAAGTTCAACCGGCCTGCGCGTCCATCCTGGGAGAGTGATCCATGAACTACAGCGCGGTGCTGCCCGCCTTGCGGGGCCCCTTTCTGATTCTGACCCCCGCCTGCGTGTTTCTCGGAATCAGTACGGTCATCGCGCAAAACACCGCGGTGAATCCGCTGCTTGCGAGTCTGGTGATGCTGGGCGCGTTGCTGGCGCATATCAGCGTGAACACCTTCAACGAATATTTCGATCTGAAAAGCGGCCTGGACCTGAACACCATCCGTACCCCCTTCAGCGGTGGCAGCGGGGCCTTGCCGCAAAATCCCGAGATGGCGCCGGCGGTACTCGCCCTGGCTGTGGCAAGCCTGCTCCTGACCGCCCTGATCGGGCTCTACCTGATTCACCTGCATGGCTGGGCACTCGCCCCGCTGGGCGTGCTGGGCCTGATGATCATTGTGGCCTACACCCCCTGGATCAACCGCAGCGCCCTGCTGTGTCTGGTTGCGCCGGGGCTGGGCTTTGGCTTGCTGATGATCGCCGGAACCCACTTCGCGCTGACCGGCCGCTACACCCCTTTGGCCTGGGCGGCCGCCGGCGTACCGTTTTTTCTGGTCAATAACCTGCTGTTGTTGAACCAGTTCCCGGACCTGGACGCTGACCGCGCCGCCGGCCGTCGCCATCTGCCAATTCGGCATGGCACGACCGTAGCCAGCGGCGTTTACGCCGGATCCGCACTGGCGGCCTACGCCATCATCCTGCTTGCCGTGGCACAAGGCCTGTTCGCCGCCAGCGGCCTGCTGGCGCTGCTCAGCCTGCCCCTGGCGGTGTTCGCCTGGCGTGGCGCGGTGAACCATGGTGAACGCATCGGTGAACACCCCGCTCATCTGGCCGCCAATGTCGCCACCGCGATCCTGACGCCGATCCTGCTTGGCATTGGCCTGATGCTCTAGGACGGGCAGCGAAACCCATGCACGCACCGGCCGCTCAACGGCAACAACTACGCCGCACGGCCCTGGCCGATCTGGGACTGAGCCTCAGCGGCATCGCCCTGACCCTGTTCATGTGGCTGCACATGTTTTTCGTCTCCTCGATCCTGATCAGCGATGAAGCCATGTGGACCGTGGCGCGGCTGTTCGAGGGCTACTACTTTTTCGGCGAGTCCTATCCCATTCTGGTTTCACTGGTTGCAGGCCTGGTGCTGCTGCTGGTGGTATTTCACGCGGTGCTTGCCTTACGACGATTTCCTGGCAGCGCGGCCCATTTCCAGATTCTGGCCACGCACACCCGCCGTCTGGGCCACCTTGACTCGAGCAGTTGGTGGCTGCAATTTTTCACCGGCATCGCCTTGATGTTCCTGGTCGGACCGCATCTGTACCAGATGATGACCCACCCTGACGCCATCGGCCCCTATCAATCCGCCGATCGCAGCTACAGCGGGCACTGGTGGCCGCTGTATCTGCTGCTGCTCCTGTGCGTGGAATTGCATGCCGCTTTCGGGGTGTATCGTGCGGCGCTCAAATGGGGCTGGCCCCGCCTGCGTGACCCGCTCAGGCAACGTCTCTGGCTGCACCGCTTCAAGTGGTTTCTGATCATCTTCTTCATCGGCCTGGGCAGTCTTACCCTGGCCACCGAGATCAAGCTCGGCTATCAACACCGTGATCGCGCCGGTGAAATCTTCCAACCGGGCCTACCGCAATGAAAATCATCCATAGCGACGTGCTGGTCATCGGCGGCGGTCTGGCCGGGCAGCGCGCGGCGATTGCCGCGCGGCGACGCGGCCACGAAGTCATCGTGCTGTCCCTGGTGCCGGCAAAACGCTCCCACTCGGCGTCGGCGCAGGGCGGCATGCAGGCCGCCCTGGCCAATGTCATCAAGGGTCATGGTGATAACGAGGATGTGCATTTCGCCGATACCGTGCGCGGCAGCGACTGGGGCGCCGATCAGGAGGTGGTGCGCATGTTCGTGCACACCGCGCCCAAGGCGGTGCGTGAGATGGCTGCCTGGGGCGTGCCCTGGAGCCGTGTCCAGGCCGGCGATCGCCAGGTGGTCATCAACGGCGAGCGGGTGACCATTACCGAGCGCGAATCCGCGCAGGGCCTGATTGCCCAGCGCGATTTTGGCGGCACCAAGAAGTGGCGCACCTGTCATGTTTCCGACGGCACCGGGCATGCGCTGCTGTACAGCGTCAGCGACCGCGTCATCGCGGAAAACATTCCGGTCCATGAGCGCTGCGAAGCCCTGAGCCTGATCCACGCCGATGGCCAGTGTCATGGCGCCATCGTGCGCAATCTGATCAGCGGCGAGCTGTGTGCCTATCTCGCCACCGCCACGCTGATCGCCACCGGTGGCGCCGGCCGCCTGTACCGGGTCTCCACCAACGCGGTCATCAATGAAGGCATGGGCCATGCCCTGGCGCTGGACAGCGGCGTGGCCTGTCTGGGCAATATGGAAGCGGTGCAATTTCATCCTACCGGCATCTTTCCAGCCGGCATTCTAGTCACCGAAGGCTCCCGCGGGGACGGCGGCCTATTGCGCGATGCTCAGGGCCATCGCTTCATGCCGGACTACGAACCGGAAAAACGCGAGCTGGCCTCGCGCGATGTGGTGTCTCGCCGCATGGAGCAGCACATCCAGGCCGGTCACGGTGCGACTTCGCGCTTTGGTGAGCATCTGTGGCTGGACATTACCCTGCTGGGTCGCCAGCACATCGAACACAATCTGCGCGAGGTGAAGGAAATCTGTGCGTATTTTCTGGGCATTGACCCAGCCGAAAGCTGGATTCCGGTGCGCCCGGCGCAGCACTACACCATGGGCGGTGTGCGCACCGATGCGCGCGGCGCCGCCCGCGGCCTGTCCGGTCTGTTCGCTGCCGGTGAAGCGGCCTGCTGGGACTTGCATGGGTTCAATCGACTGGGCGGCAATTCGCTGGCTGAAACCGTCGTTGCCGGCATGCTGGTAGGTGAGGCCATCGCGGATTTCTGCGACGCGGCGCAGCCACGGGAACAACTGCCGGTGGGGCTTGCGCGCGACTGCCTGCGACGGGAAAACAACAAGCTGGCGGCACTGATGGAAGGCGACGGCAACGAGAATGCCAGCGCCCTGCGTAGTGCGATGCAACAGACCATGACCCGCCATGTCGGCATATTTCGCCACGGCGAATCCTTGCAACGCGCGGTCGATGAGCTGTCCGGGCTGATCCGACGCAGCCGGCAGATACGGGTGCGCTCACAAGCCCCGGGCAATAATCCTGAACTCATCACGGCCTATCGCCTGCAGCGCATGCTGCGACTGGCGCAGTGCGTGGCCTACGGTGCCTTGTTGCGCAGTGAGAGCCGCGGCGCCCACTACCGCGCGGACTTCCCCCGCCGCGACGATGCCCACTGGTTGAAGCGCACCCTGAGCCGCTGGCCGGATCGTGAGGCCACGCTGCCGCAGGTGGAATACGAGGCCCTGGACATCGGCGCCATGGAGCTGCCACCGGGTTGGCGCGGCTATGGCCAGAAGAATCATATCGAACACCCCGACAGCGCGCGCCGCGAAACCGAGATCGCCAATTTGCGCCAGCGGCTGCAAGGGCCTGCCCTGCAGGACGCCCTGCTGGCGTTCAAACAGCAATTACCGCCCCGCTACCGGGGCCCGAACCAGCGCATCGATGAGGACGCATCATGACGGCCGTACGAGAGCTGCACTTCGAGATCTTGCGCTGTAACCCACACGATCCAGCTGACCGGCCGCATGTACAGCAATACCAGCTGCCTGAAGCCGACGGCATGACCCTGTTCATCGCTTTGAACGAGCTGCGCGAAACCCAGGACCCTTCCCTGCAATTCGATTTTGTCTGTCGCGCCGGTATTTGTGGCAGCTGCGCCATGCTGATCAACGGCCAGCCGCGACTGGCCTGCCGCACCCTGACCAGCGGTCTGCCGGACCAGATCACCCTGGCGCCGCTGCCCGGCTTCGAACTGATCGGCGATCTGTCCGTGAACACCGGTAAATGGATGCGCGGCCTGAGTGAAAACCTGCGCGCCTGGCTGCATGCCGACAATCTCGATCCGGACCTGGATGCGCTGGAAGCCCGAATGGAACCACAAATCGCCGAGGCCATCTACGAACTGGATCGCTGCATCGAGTGCGGCTGCTGCATCGCCGCCTGTGGCCGCGCCCAGACCAATGAGCGTTTTGTCGGCGCCGTGGGCCTGAACAAGATCGGCCGTTTTCGCCTGGACCCGCGCGACTCGCGCAGCGACGCGGCTTTTCTGGATCTCATCGGCACCGAGGACGGGATATTCGGCTGCATGAGCCTGCTGGGCTGCCATGACTACTGCCCCAAAGACCTGCCCCTGATGACTCAGCTGGCCTTTCTGCGTCGGAAAATGCTGGCGCAAGCACTCCAGGCGGAATGATCCGCGATCGATACAGGCTCAATGCCCGCCGCGGAAATGTTTCGGACCGGTCGGCAGTGTCGATCAGAGCCCGCACTAATGCTAAACTGCGCCGGTCAGGTTCAGCCCGGTGCGGCGACGATGGCGACTTTCAGTTCAGATCGAAACGCTCACTCGCAACGCGGCTTGGCGCGCAGCCGTTCCGCCGACATAGCACAACTGGTAGTGCAACTGATTTGTAATCAGTAGGTTCGGGGTTCAAGTCCTCGTGTCGGCACCATCCCAGGCTTACAAAGCCGGAAAAGCCCCTGAGCCACGCTGCTCAGGGGCTTTTTTCCTGGTTAATCCTGCGCGGCCAGCGGTACCGCCTACGCGGCCACAGGCTCAGCATCCCAGCACGCTGCAGCGGAACCAGCGGCATGGTGTCGCAATGGCTGGAGCGAAGCCGCCCCATCACAGCGTCTCAGCCGCCCTTGATGGCGCCCTCCAGCAGCCATTCGCGCATCGCCTTGGCCGGAAAAACATAGCCGCCCAGATCCTTGCCGCGACAGGGCCGCCCTGCCAGCATGGCCCCGACACGGTAAGGCGATAAATCCATCACCTCGGCATCTTCGTACCAGAGCAGATGCTCGATATCCTGTCCCAGATGATTCAGCGTCCCCTGCACCGAGCGATTGCAGGCAG
>JBFJVB010000159.1:0-7949 GCA_041624435.1 Oceanococcus sp.
CCGCCATGCGCCTGGGTTCTCCAAACCTGGACCATCCCTTTCCGAAACAGGCCGCCGCGGCCGCGATGGTCAAATTCGCCGCCGAGCTGGGTCTGATCGATTGAGCCTGCCCACAAACCCTACCCCGAGCCAGGGTCATCGGCGGTACCCGCCCGGTGAGCAACGCTTGTAGGAGCGGCTTTAGCCGCGAATCGGCGCCAGATCTGGGTTCGACGCCGCTTCGCGAGCTGCGCTCGCTCCTACATCCTACAGGGGGGCGTGGCACGGTGGCGTGTCTTCCCTTGTAGGAGCGGCTTTAGCCGCGAAGGGGCGTCAGATCTGGGCTCGACGCCGCTTCGCGAGCTGCGCTCGCTCCTACAGAGGGGGCGTGGCGCGGTGGCGTGTCTTCCCTTGTAGGAGCGGCTTTAGCCGCGAAGATCTGCCGCATGCCTCAGCGCGGGCCCTCACCGAGGCGCCGTCTGGCGGAATCATCGAATCGAGTCGCCAGCGTCGCCGGCAAAGGCAGATCATCGATCCGCCCGGCGGCCAGCGCCGCACTCATTTCCTGGTAGATTTCGTCTGCGGTGGCGCGATCCGCGCTCGACAGCTGTTGCCAGAACCAGGCCAGTGCGGACGGGGCGGAAGAACAGGCTTGCTGCACACAGAAGCGCAGCTGAAACCAGGGCGCATGAAAGCGGCAATCCATGCCCGACTCACAGCCCAGGCGTAACCACGGCAGGGCGATCGCAGCCGATTGCTCCCGATCATAGGCCTGCAAGAACAGCAGCCAGTAGACTTCCGGATCATCACTTCCCAGCGCCCGCCGAACCAGCGCCTGCCGTTGTGCTGATGTCAGCTCCCCGGGGCGGAACGCCTTTTCCACCAGCGCGGGAGGATGTCCGGCCGCTACCGCGCGCACAAACCAGGCGCCGGCGTACTCCACGTTGACCCTGGGCCTGTCCTGGCCCAGGGCCTCACCAATGGGCTGCCAGTCGTAGACTGCAAAACCAACACAGCGGTTGAACTGCTCGGCCCATTGCAGCTGCTCATGGGGACTCAGTTCGGTGCCGATACCCAGCATTCGGTCATACAGCGGGAGGATGGACTGCGCATCCAGGCGTAGAAAGATGCGACATTCATCCAGCGCCAGGTAGAGCAGATAAGCGTGCACCGCACTGCCCTGCGCCGCCTGCCCGACCACCGCCAGGGCCAGCCGGTGCAGATCCGGCGCCTGCTCAAAATCCCGGCGCGGATAATCGGCGGGCACGACATTGCCGCTGTCCAGCCAGCTCCAGGGCGCTGGCGGGCGTGCCTCCGGGGAGCTGCGTGGCAAGCGTGGACGCGGCGGAAAGCCGGACACTGCCTGAGCACGGCGAAAAGCCTGCGACGGGCTTGGCGGCGTCAGCGCTTGCTGCGCCCAGAACAGCCCCCCGATCAGACTCGAGAGCAGCACCAACAGCAGTAGCAGACGGGCGTTCATGGCCACACCGATTCTACGCCCCTGGCTTAGACTCCCGGCTGCGGCCGCTCAGTCGCCCACGCCGCGCAGCAAGCGCCGCCCGGTAACGAAGGCCACGCCCAGTGGTACAACAATCCACACCGCATTGGGTAGCAGATACAGCAGGACGGCGTCGAGCGGTGCATTGTGGCCGATATTGGCAAAGCCACTGAGGGCTTCCACCAGCAGAATCAGACTGGTCTTGGCCGCGGTCAAAGCGGATGCGCAGAACGCCAGCAGATGGGCCCGGCCGGGATGACGCCGCGAGACCGCCCCAAGCGCGACAAGCACCAGAGCGAGTTCGAACAGGCTCATGATCGCCTGGGCCCAGATGAACGGATTGGCCAGGTCGGCATAGCTGTGGTCGACCGCAATGTAGCGCGCATAAGGTATGGCCCACAGGGCCCCGAGACTGCCATCCGGCAGAGAGGCGGGGCGCAGCAGCACGAAGGCCACATCCCAGGCGATGATGGCGTAACCGACGCAAAGCCAGACCAGGATCCAGCGCGGCAGAACCGGGCCTGTCATCCGTCTATGCCGTCGCCGCCAGGCGCGCCGGCGCCTGATCGGGATCGAACTGTCGGCACCACTGCCGATACGGTTCGATCAGAGCACGCTCGGGCGCGGTCAGAATCGGCTCATCGACCCGGCTTTGATTCTCCCAGAAACCCTGGCCCTCGTGGCGATGCTCCTGGCGCAGGCGCCACACGCTGAAGGCAAAAATCAGCGGCTGGATCAGCAGGTCGCTCAAGCGCCGCAGGCGCCCGCGCGCGCCCCTGGGCCGCATCCGGCGCACGAACGTCGTGTACTGAATGCGCTGCGGGCCCAGCGGCGTGACAAAGATCAGATCCTGCAAATGCACGCCCAGATTGAAGATGTCGATGAACGAAGCGGTCAGGCCATGACCGTACAGCGTGGAACTGTAGCGACTGACGATCGGCCGGCTCAGCACCCGCAGCGGACCAGGCAGGGGTTTGCCAAACAGGATGGAGTGCCGACGGAAATGATGCGCGATCGAGATGGTCGGACCATCGACCCGCACCGGTTCCGTGCGCACGTCGGTAACCTGATGCCACTGATACAGGTGACCCACATCAAAATTATCCTCGTTGAGGATTTCCGTGCTGACCTGGAAGGTAAAATCGCTGCGGACCTGGCGCCCGGTGGTGCCGGCCGGATCGAACACCGCATCCGGGATGCGCCAGCCCGGCGCCTGCCCGGCGGCGTCGTACCAGAAGAGAATGAAACCCTGGCTCTCCTGCACGGGGAGCTGGCGCAGCACCCGCTTGTGCCGACAGGGCAAGGTTTGAAACCCCGTCGCCACGCAGTCACCGTCGCCGTCATAGGTGTAGCGATGGGAAAAACATTGCAGATGTTCACCCACCACCCGGCCGAGCTTGCCCAGATCACTCCCCAGATGAGGACAGACCGACGTGCTCAGGCGCGCGACACCAGCAGCACTGCGCCACAGCACCAGCGATTGGCCGCACAGCTGTTTGGCAATCACCTGACCCGGCGCCAGTTCGGTGGATTCGGCGCAGAAATACCAGCCGGAAGGAATTCTTGCTTGACTCATGGGAATCTCCTGAAAGCCTCAATCAGCCCCGCCCACCGTGGCGGGGTAGTAACGGCGGCACCACTGGCGGAAGCTGCCGATCGGACCGTCCTCGCGTACCAGCAATGGCGGCGCCCGGTACTGTTTGTTCTCCCAGATGGCGATGTCCTGGCAGAAATCGTGGACCACGTTGTGCATGATGCCGCGGTGTATCCAGGGCAACAGCACGCCGGGCAGTCGGCCATTGGCACGGATGGACACGCCCAGGCGGATATCCACCCAGCCGGGTTCGGTGGGCGTTGACTGGGCGAACATGCGCACCCGCAGACCCGCGACCGGAACCTCGATGTGGTTGTGTGCACAGCCCAGACCGTGCAGCCGCACTTCGAAGCTGGGTCGGATTCGCGGCAACAGCGGCAGCGGATGGGTTCGGGCAATGCGGTAGCGCACGCTCATGCTGTTGTCGCTGAAAGTGGGCGCTTGCAGCACGGTCAGCTCGGTGAAGCCATGCACGACCGGAAAATGCGCCAGATCGATGCTGTTCTCGTAGGTTTCCTGCGGGTGCGAGCGGGCCCGCAACTGATGGTGTCGCAGCGGCCGCCAGCCGGTCTCGTCCAGACACGGCACCTGCCAGTCAGGCGGCTGCGCGAAGGGATGGTGCCAGGCCAGAATGTAGCCGTTCTGCTCGGCCACCGCGCCGATACTGCCGACATAACGCAACTGGCCATCTCTCTGGCGGTGCAATCGGTACGGTGCCGCGCACAGGATGCCACTGCGCTCCTGGCCGGGCGCCAGTTCGGCGCTGAGGGCGACAGCAAACCAGCCCGCCGGGCGGGGATCCAGACTCCGTGGGCCGCTCATGGCGCAGCACCCGCCGCCGCCAGCTTAACCACCGGCGTGCCAGCCATTTCGTCGTGGCCATAAAATTGCCGGGCCCAGCGCCGGAACCGGCCGATAGGTCCGTCACCTTCGGCCAGCCCTGGTCGTTGCAGATACGCCTTGTGCTCCCAGATCCGGATGTCGGGGGCCAGATCCCGCGCCATGCCCCGCGCCGCGGCCAATGAAACGAACCGGGTCAGCAGCCGCCGACCGAGCGCAGCGCGGCGCCCCCCTGCCCCGTGAAACAGCCGCAAGCGGGTAGTCGCACGCAGTTCCAAAAGCTCTCCGGCGATGGGCGTCGGATAGACGATCTGTTCGATCAGCAGGCCGTAGCGGGGAATCGTGACCTCGACCCGCGAGTAGCCCAGGCCCGACGCCTGAATCGCCATGCACATGACCAGGGGTCGGCTCCACGGCCCGAACAGGCCCTGAGTCCGAATCACTTCGTAGCCCGCCCGCAAATGCGGTCCATCGGTCTTCACCGGGTTCAGCGGGCGCAGGCCGCGGTAACCGTGTACCGCCGAGAAATGACCGTGATCCACGGTGTTTTCGATGATCTCCTGCGGGTGGCTGCGAATTCGCCAGCTCTGAAAAACCGGCCGACCGTAAGCGTGTTGCGGATTCTCCGGCAGCGGCCAGGCTGGCACCTGCGGTGCGCCATGGAACACCAGCACCACGCCGTCACGCTCCTGCGTAGGCAATGCGCGGATGTGCAAACGCGGCCGCTTGCCGCCGTAGGGTGTTGACTGGCAGGCGCCACTGCGGTCAAAACAGAAACCGTGGAAAGGACAGCGCAACTGCTCACCGACCACCCGGCCACCGTGACCCAGATGAGCGCCCAGGTGCGGACAGTAGGCCGCGAGCGCCTGGACCTCCCCGGACTCACCGCGAAAAACCACCCATTCCTGCCCGAAGGCGCGGCGGTTCAGCACTCCCGTTCGGCCCAGTTCCGCCGACCAGGCAATGGCAAACCAGCCGCTGAGAGAAACTCCGAAGGGATAGCGCGAGCTCATGGCAATGCTCCTGTGGCGGCAAGAACCCCGCCTACGCGGCGCCTGCGATCTGTCGCTCGGAGTAGAACTGGCTGGCCCAGCGGCGAATTTTGCCGATCGGACCGTCGTCGGGACACAGCAAGGGCCGGGACAGATACTGCTTGGCCTCCCAGATCGGAATATCGTGATGAAAGTCAGTCGCAATCTCTTTCATCATCCAGTGCCGCAGGATCAGATTTTTCAGCGGGTTGGGGCTGAGCTTGAACACGATCGCGATATGCACATCGACGTGCTCTTCGTCCACCGGCGTGGTGGTCAGAATCGTGCGCAGATTCACAGGTCCGGTTTCGACCCGGGCGTGGACCACGCCCAGACCGTAGTAGGTAATCTCGACTTCGCTCTCGTTGAGAATGCCCAGTACCCGGCGGGCCGAGGTCATGTGCACCCGAAAAACATGCTCCTTGATATCCAGAGAATGCAGTGCGGGTGGCGTGGTGAAGTGGTGCACAACATCGAAATGGGCGGTGTCGACGGCATTCTCCGCGATTTCCTGAATGTGCATGCGGATTCGCCATTGAAAGCGCAGAAAGCGACTCCAACCCGGCGCGCCCACTTCCGGAACCCGGGGCAATTCGAAGGCAGGCGGCCGACCTTCGGCATCGAAGTGTACAAACACCACACCGTCCTGCTCGCGAACCACCCAGCTGGCCAGTTTTGCCCGCGGCGGGATCTTGCTGCAGTACGGCACCTCGACACAGGCCCCCTCGCCGTCAAACCGCCAGCCATGGAACGGGCAGGCAATGGTATCGCCGATCACGCTCCCGCCAATTGCCAGATTCGCGCCCAGGTGCGGGCAATGGGCGTCCATCACATGAACCTGCCCGTTGCCCCCGCGAAACATCACCAGGTCCTTGCCGAAGGCCTGGGCGGGCTTGACCTCACCAGGCTTGAGCTCATCGCTGTAGGCGATACGAAACCAGCCATTGGGATACGGGGTGAAGGGATAGCGGGACATGGGCACACTCCTTATGCACGCGGGGTTGACGCGCTGGTTTCAGAAACTCAATGGCGGTCTTTTCTTGCGTTCAGCTGGATCAGTCGGCGGAGTCTTCGCGGCTTCCGGTAGCAATACGCCGATACAGCGAATCAGCTCTTCCAGGCCGGCTTCAATCCGCTCGCGCTCACCGGTGGCCATCATGTCCAGCACCAGGCCGTTCCAGGCGTCATAGAACAGGCTCGATATGGCGCTGGCACGCTCCGGCGGCGCACCGTGCCGGAGCGCCAGTTCGCGCAGCAGGTCGGTACGATCCTTGACCACGGCCGCAAGCAGTTCGGCGTAGGGCGGGCCACGCAGGCCCAGGCCGAAGACTTCGAACAGCAGGCGGAAATAGGGCTGGAATTGCGGGTCCAGGAAACGCTGCCAGGCTAAGCGCAGCAGGCTTTCCAGCGAGACGCTGGCGAGCTGCTCCATCTGCTCGGGGTCGAGCAAACGGTGGTCACGGCGAAATTTTTCCAGCACCTGCATCACCAGGCCCTCCTTGGAACCAAAGTGATACAGCAGGGTGCGATGACTCACCCCCACCGCAGCCGCCAGAGGCCTCAAGGACAGATCGGTCGCTCCGTTCTCGCTGATGTATCGCGACACCGCGTCCAGCAGCTCGCCCTTGCGCGGCTCGTGGCGGGTACGACGACCGTCCGGACGCTGTCTGCCAGCGGTTTTCTGGTGCTGGGGATTGGCCATCAGTCGGCGCCCTCGCAGGTCCTGCTGCGGCGGCGCCACGGTCGGTCGTCAAGCCAGTGCATGTATATTATCCGTTCGGTACATGAACCGAACGGTACAATTACTTTTCCAAACCGTCAAGCGCAGATCAACCGCTTGGGTTCGCCAGGATGCAACCAGGAATCGACCCGAAACTGTCCAGCCCCAAGACCAGGCTGCAAGCGGCTTGAACTTGATCTGAGCTCCGCGCTTATTGCCGTCTGTATCGGTGGACACGAGCAAACAACTGGACGGCCCGAAGCATGGAGCGATCATTAGGAATCAATAATTCTGATCGGCCAGGTCAATGAACAAGACACCGGACCTTAAGAACAGGAGAGTGTAGGACAGCTACTGTTGAGGATAGTCTGACGGCTGCCCTTGAAGCACAGCGCTGAATCGTTCGAAGGAGTTGAATGGGCAGGCGTCAGAGAATCCTCAACAACAACAGACCTTCAATCTGATAGCAGCGTGTTCAGGGCCACTGGGAAAGCTGACCTTCCGCTGTCGAGCGGCCGAGACCTGTTCCACACCGGTCCCTCAGCGACCTGAGGCTACGCCGGCAACGTGCCATGAGCGAAAGTACACATTGCTTAGCTCAAACGCGGGCGAAGGGCGCAAAGCGGGCAGTCGCCGTAAACAGAAGAGAGCCAATATCAACACCATGAATAGGTCTTAACATCTTGCCATCGCTTCCCGCAAGGTCTATTATTAGGTCTCTTAATAGGTCTGGATGTACATCATGCCCCGCCAAGTTTTAGCCGATACATGCGTCAGCATTTCTGAGCTGAAGAAGAATCCCAGCGTGATTGTGGCTCAAGGGGAGGGGTTCCCTGTGGCAGTGCTTAACCGTAACGAGCCGGATTTTTACTGTGTTCCGGCTGCGGCCTGGGAAGAAATTGTTGATCGTCTGGAGGATGTGGAACTCAACGCCATTGCCGATTCCCGCCAGGGCCAGAAGGCTATCCAGGTCGATCTGAATGACCTATAAGCTGGCTTTTCTTGAAGATGCCCTCAAGGAGTGGCACAACCTCGCACCCTCGGTACGAAGTCAATTCAAGAAGAAGCTGGTCGAACGCTGTGAAAATCCGCGAGTACCGAAAAGCAGGCTGTCCGGGTCGAAAGATCGCTACAAGATCAAACTGCGGCAGACGGGTTTTCGTCTAGTGTACGAAGTTCAGGATGATGTCGTCACAGTGCTCGTCGTTGCCGTAGGCAAGCGCGAGCGAAATTCTGTTTATAAACTCGCATCGAAGCGTGTTTAGGTCCGCTTCAGGCACGTTTTGC
>JBFJVB010000160.1:0-7851 GCA_041624435.1 Oceanococcus sp.
CTGCCATTGCGCCGCACTCAGGCACAGCTGTGGATTGCTGGCCATGGTGTTTCCGGCGCACAGCGGAAAGCCAATGCTGTCCAGGGCCTCATTGATCGCTCGCGCCACGGCCAGACTGGCTTCGCGGCCCTGCGCGTCGGGCTCCTCGAGCAAGACCAGACCGTTGTCCTGATCGGTGGCCAGGGTCTGTTCACCGCGGCCCTCGCTGCCGAAAGCCAGCCAGATCACCGGCACGGGAAAGGCCTGTTCACGGGTCACCAGGGTAATCACCCGAGCCAGGGCCGCGTCGTTCAAACGCGTGATGATGCCGGTCAATTGCCCCGCCGAAGCCCCGTAGGCCAGCATCTGCACCGACAGTGCACGCAGGGCGCCCAAGGCCTCACGCAAGCGCGGGAGATCTTGGGCGTTTTCGATACTGCGGGCGAGTTCCACCAGGCTGCCACGCTGACGCGCAAACAGGTCACGCTCCGAAACCACGCCCCACAGGCGACCATCCTGAGTCACCGGCAGGTGACGAATCCGCCGCTCTGCCATCATGGCCGCGGCGGCATAGGCCGGCTGCTCCGCCTCGATCACCCAGGGCGCAGCCGTCATGACCGTGGCGATAGGCTGGCCGATTTTCGCCGCGTCGGTTGCCACCAGCGCGCGCAGATCATGCAGGGTAAAGATCCCCTCCAACTGGCCCTCGCCCGTCGTGATCATGATGCTGCCGACCCCGGCCGCGTGCATCCGGCCAACCGCCTCGCCGACCGGAGTCCGGGCGCAGCAGTGCAGAGGCGGTCGACTCGCCAGTTCACGCAGGGGCCGATCCAGCGAGGCACCGGACTGCAGGTCGATGATCGCATCACGCCGATTGCGCCGCATCGCCAGTTCCAGCAGTTCACTCGCCCGCTGTTCGCAGAAACGCCGCACGGGTTCCGACTCGGCGGCCAGAGCCGCGAAACGCGGCGCCTCCAGATAAATGAGAAAAGTATCGGTGGAGGCTCGATAACTTGACCGACTCGGCCGCTGCTCATGCACGGCCTCGTTGAACAGGGTTTCTCCGACGCCGAGCATGAAATCCGGCGACTCACTGCCGGACCGCTGCGCGGTCCGCCGCTCGACCGTGCCCTGATGCACGATGGCAACCTGCTCGGGGGGGCGGTCCGTGGGCAGTTCGATGGCGGCGCCAGCGGGAAAAAAGCGCAGGCTGGCGCCCTGCAACAAGGTGTGGAACTGCGCCTGGCTCAGCGTTTCGTAGGGGGCATGCTCGCGCAGGAACTCGATGCTGGCCTCCAGTCCCTGCAAGCTGTTCTCGCGGTCGCTGATCGGCGTGCTGGCAGCGCCGCGGCCTGACTCGCGTCTAAGCATGCCACGACCGAGCGGGCAGGCGGCGTGTGACCCGCTTCAGGCTCATGCGACCCGTCGACCAATGCGCAGCGGAGCGCGGTCCGGTGCGGGGCGGCTGCGCTGGGCGTCCAGCCACTGATACCAGTCTTCGAATCCCTCGCCGGTTTTCGCCGATACCTGCATCACCTGGATCTGAGGATTGACCTGCCGGGCCGCCGCGACACACGCCTGGATCGAAAAATCCACATAGGGCAGCAAATCCGTCTTGTTGATGATCATCAGGCTCGCGGCCCGGAACATATGGGGGTATTTCAGGGGTTTGTCATCGCCTTCGGTGACCGAGAGCAACACGACCTTGCAATGTTCCCCCAGATCGAACAGCGCCGGACACACCAGATTCCCGACATTTTCGATGAATACGATGCTGTGTGGCGGCGCCTGCAATTCATCCAGGGCCTGACCGACCATCTCGGCTTCCAGGTGACAGCCGGCGCCGGTGTTGAGCTGGACCGCCGCGGCGCCGGTGGCGCGTATTCGGCGGGCGTCATTCAGGGTGTGCTGATCTCCTTCGATCACGCTCATGGGCCAGGTCCGGGCGCGATCGGTCAGCGTCCGCTCCAGCAGACTGGTCTTGCCGGAGCCCGGCGAACTGAGCAGATTGAGCGCCAGAATGCCCTGCCCGGCAAACCGACTGCGGTTGGTCGCCGCGCTGCGATCATTGCGGCCCAGAATATCCTGTTCCAGCCGTTTGGTCTGCGTGGATTGCGGCACATGTCGATGCGGCGCATGTTCATGTGGCGCGCTGCGGTCAAGCATGCGGGTCAGGCGTAGCGGCGCATCGTCGGAACAGCCACAGGTCGTACACATCAGTTGATCTCCTCTTGCAACTCCAACTCCACAATCTTCAATTCCTCGCCCGCGAGCAGCCTGAACTGCCGCTCCCCGCAGGCGCAACGCGCCCCGGTCAGCGGCATCGCGAACCGCTGCCCGCAGCCCGCACACTGCGCCAGACCCGCCACTTCTTCGATTTCCAGCGCTGCGTCGTGCAGCAAGGTATCGCGCCGCACCGTTTCGAAACAGAAGCGCAGCGCATCGGGCATCACCGCGGACAGTTTGCCCACCGCGACTCGCAGGCGGATCACGGGCCGACCCTCGGCATGCGCACAGGCCAGCTCGACCAGACTGCGGCTGATGGACAGTTCATGCACGGCTACATTTTCCACAACCGGCAGTACCAGTCGCTCTCGACCGGCAACGGCAGTTCAGGCAGATCGCACCAGCGTCGGTGCGGCAGGAAGTAGATGCATTCCCGGCAGCACATATTGCTCTCGTGGGCATCGACCGGATGGCCGACAAAGCCACCCACGACCAGCCGGCCAATCAAATCATCCGGCTCCAGCGCGCGAATCTCGGCAAGAATGGCGTCGAACTGCTTCTCGGATTGGGGAAACGGTTCGAGCTGGGTCTTCAGGCCGGTGGCCAGCACCCGGCCCAGCAAGCCACGCAGGGCATCGCAGGCCAGTTGGTCCGCGATTCGCCAGGGCCGCCCCGCTGCCCCGATGCCTTCGACACAGACCGCCAGACGTCCCACGAAGGGAATGCGACTGGCTTCACAGTATCCGCTCGGGGTGCTGATCAGCACCCCGTCAAGCAGCTCGCGGGCGGCGGTGCAACTGCGTTCGGTGGTTTGGTCGATCGGTGGACACAGGCTGGCAAACAGGGCCTCCACAGCGCCCTGATCCGGCAGTCCCAGGCGCTCCCGGTGTAGGGCCGAATCGCCCTGGCGATAGAACGACTCCAGTATCACGCCGCGTCCCGGATCCACCCGCCAGGCCGCGGCAACACCACGCAATTGCTCGACCGCCCCGGCCAACTGACCGGCTTTGATCCGCTCTGCCAGCGCCCGGTGCGTTTGACGCAGACCGGTCAGCGAGCTGCGCTCAGTCTGACTCACCGCCACCACATGCAGCCGCTTACCCGGCATCAGCACCAGGGCATGGCCGGCAACCCGCAGCGCCAGCAGGGTCGTTCCGGCCGCCAGGCCGGGGATTTTATCCAGTTCGGCGATTTCTCCACCGTCCAGCAAGGCCTGACTCAAGGCCGCGAATTCAACGCTGGCCTGACTGTCCCCGAGCGCACTGGCTTGATGGCTGTGCAGATCGATCAGGGTCACGCGTTCACAGCGCTCCACCGGCGCCTGAGCCTCGGCCAGCAAAGCGTCGAGACCTTCCTGTTCGAGGTCGCTTAGCACATCTTGCAACACATCGGCCTGGAGCTTGGGCACGGCATTTCTCCTCGTCCGCGAGCTTAACAAATCCGGGGCAAAGGCTCGCCCGCCAGCATATCGACAATACGCTCTCCGCCCAGCGCGGTACGCATACTGACCCGCCCGGCAACTTCCGTGCCGACCACGCCGATCTGGCGCGCGCCTGCACCGATCGGCGTCGCCCGCATGGCTTCGAGTACGGCCGGTGCGCGGGCCGCCGGCACGACAGCGACCAGCCGACCTTCACAGGCCAGATACAGCGGATCCAGGCCGAGCAGTTCACACAGGCCCTGGACCGCAGGGTCCAGCGACAGCGCCGGCTCGTCCATGCGAATGCTGAGCCTGGAAGCCTCGGCAATCTCGTTCAACACCGTGGCCACCCCGCCGCGGGTGGCGTCGCGCATGCAGCGGGTCTGGGGCTCGGCCTCAAGAATGGCCGCGCACAAGGGCGTCAGATCGCCACAGTCAGAGGCAATCGCGGCATCCAGACGCAAGTCCTGACGTGCGGCGACGATGGCCGCGCCGTGGCGACCGGGGTCACCGCTGAGCAGGACCACATCGCCAGCTCGAGCCTGGGCAATGCTCAGGCTGCGGCCGGGTGGTATCCAGCCAACAGCGCTGGTATTGATGAATATCTTGTCTACCGCGCCGCGGGGCACCACCTTGGTATCCCCGGCCACGATGCTCACGCCAGCTTCCCGGGCCGCGGCGGCGGCGCTGGCC
Organism: Oceanococcus sp.; assembly: GCA_041624435.1. Taxonomy (GTDB): domain Bacteria; phylum Pseudomonadota; class Gammaproteobacteria; order Nevskiales; family Oceanococcaceae; genus Oceanococcus. Next base: position 4,319 of record JBFJVB010000160.1, read on the forward strand.
ACCAGGCGCTCCAGCAGCGCCATGGACAGACCTTCTTCCAGAATCACCGCAAACGTCAGATACCGGGCCCGCGCACCGCCCACCGCCAGGTCGTTGACGCTGCCGAAAACCGCCAGGCGGCCGATATCGCCACCGGGAAATTCCACGGGATCGACGACGAAACTGTCCGTGGTCAAGGCCAGGCGCCCGGGCTCCACCGCCAGGCTGGCGCAATCTTCCAGACCGGCCAGCTCCGGCGCATCGAAATGGCTCAGCATGAGCTCGCGGATCAGGCGCTGCATCGCCCGCCCCCCGCTACCTTGTGCCAGTGCGATCTGCATTCCGGATCAGGCCGAAACCGGCCGATGATGCCGGCCATACTGGTAGTAGGCCGCACAGGCGCCTTCGGACGAGACCATCAAGGCGCCCAACGGGGTTTCGGGCGTGCACTGCCGGGCGAAGACCTTGCACTGGTGCGGCTTGATCACACCCTTGAGCACCTCCCCGCACTGACAGGCCTTGGGATCGGCCATCGGCGGCGCGCTCAGACCGTAGCGTGCCTCGGCATCAAACTGGGCGTAGGCCGGGCGCAGCCGCACGCCGGAATGGTCGATGGAACCCAGGCCTCGCCATTCAAAGAAAGGGCGCAATTCGAACACCTCGTTGATCGCCTGCAAGGCCACCGCGTTACCCTGGGGCAACACCACCCGGCGATACTGATTTTCGATCTCGCAGCGCTGTTCATCCAGTTGCCGCAACAGCATCCACACCGCCTGCAGTACATCGACCGGTTCGAAACCGGCACTGACCAGCGGCTTGTGGAATTGCTCGGCCACGAAGGCATAAGGCCGCTGCCCGATCACCATGCTGACGTGTCCCGGCCCGATGAAGCCGTCGACCCGCATATCCGGCGAATTCAGGATCGCCCGCAAGGTCGCGATGATGGTGATGTGATTGCAGTACACGGAGAAGTTATTCAGACCCTCGGCCCTGGCCTGCTGCACACACAGCGCCGTGCTCGGCATCGTGGTCTCAAACCCCAGAGCAAAGAACACCACCTCCCGCTGTGGATTCTCCCGGGCCATGGCCAGGGCATCCAGCGGTGAATACACCACCCGCACGTCGGCGCCATCGGCGCGGGCCTGCAACAGCGACTTGCGTGAACCCGGCACCCGCAGCGCGTCACCGAAACTGGCAAAGATCATGCCGGGCAATTCCGCCAGGGCCACGCATTCATCCAGGCGCTGCATCGGCAGCACACAGACCGGACAGCCCGGGCCATGAATGAATTCCAGCCCTTCCGGCAACAGCTCGCTCAGTCCGTAACGGAAAATCGCATGGGTGTGCCCGCCACACACCTCCATGAAGCGCAAGGGATGGGCCGGCTCCAGTCCACGCTTGTCGGCCAGCGTCCGGATCGCGTCCAGCAGCTGTCGCGCCCGCTGCGGATCGCGAAATTCCGAAACGAATTTCATGCCGACGCCTCCAGCAGCGCATGCACCAGGTCCCACAGCAAGTGGTAGATCAGCAACTGGGTTTCCTGAATGCGGTGCACGCTGTCACCGGGCACGCTCAGGCAATGCTGCACTTCGGCCATGCCGGCCAGGGCGCCTCCGCCGGCGCCGCTCAGCGCGATGGTGCACAGCCGACATTCCGCCGCGGCCCGAAACGCCGCCAGCAGATTGCTGGAATTACCGCTGGTGGACACTCCGATCAGGGCATCCCCGGGCCGCGCCTGCAGGCGAATCTGGCGGGCGAAAATCTCGTCGGCGCCGACATCGTTGCTCAGCGCGGTCAGCAGCGCGGTGTCCGCACACAGATTCAGGCTGGGCAAGGCCGGCCGACCGGTGGTGACCGGGTGGGCGAATTCCACCGCGATATGGGCGGCATCGCAGGCCGAGCCACCGTTGCCTATCGTGAACAAACGCCCCCCGCCCCGAAAACAGGCGGCCAGGGCCGTGGCAGCCGCAATCAGGTCGGGCATCTGGGTCTCAAAAAAAGCCGCCCTGACCGCATCACCCTGGGCCCGCTTGGCGTTCACCGCGGCGCTCAGTTCGGCCGTCGTCAGGCCTGGACCGGCTGGCGCCTGCCAGGGGTACAGTTGATCGAGAATATCCTGACTCATGCTTCGCCTCGCAGACGCAGCAGTTCCGCTTCCGCCTCACCCAGCTCCGTCAGCAGGCTCAGGGTTTGCGCCGCCTCCTCCTCCGAGACCCGCGCCATCGCAAAACCCACATGAATCAGCACCCAGACCCCCAGCAGGCTGTCCAGAGCTTCATCTGGCGCGCACACGCAGGCCACGCAGACCTCGCGGCGCACACCGGATACGTCCGCCATCGCCAGCCGGCGCTGCGGATCGGTGATGGCGACAATCTGGCCGGGAATACCTAGACACATGCTGGATTCTCTCGTTTCAAGGTAGAGGCTGGGCTTCAGCTTATGCCGATTGCACCTGGGCCGCAGCAATAAACGCCTGGCCCAGGGCAATGCCCGCATCATTGCTCGGCACCTGTGCCGCACAACAGGCCTGCAAGTCCTGCGCCCGCAGGCCCCGTTCGCAGGCCTCCAGCAGCAGACGGTTCTGGAATACGCCCCCGCACAACACCACCTGCGGTGCGCAATCGAATTGGCTGGCCAGTTGCGCGCAGGCTCCGACGATGGCCGCCGCCAGCCCCTGATGAAATCGCGCGGCCACGGTCGGCGCACTCACCGCCTGACGCCGGTCGGCAAAGATCTGCGCCCACATCGGCCGCCAATCCAGTTCCAGCAGGCCATCGCGCCAGGTCAGCGCGCAGGGATAAGCCTGGGTATCGGTGCTGCTGGCGGCAGCGGCCTGTACCCGCATGGCGGCCTCGCCTTCGAAACTGAGGCGCGCGGGCGTCAGCTTCAGCAGGGCGGCCAGGGCATCAAAACTGCGCCCCACCGAACTGCACAGCGGGCTATTGATCTGCTGATCGAGCATGGCCTGCAGACGCTGTGGCGGCTGGGTCTGCAGCGCAGAGCAGACGCCGTCTGCCTGTTCGGCACAAAACCGGGCCCAACCGCCGCAGGCGGCAATGACCGCATACAGATTGCGCCACGGCTCACGCAGGGCGGCCGTACCGCCGATCAGGGCAGCGGGGCGCCAGCGGCCCAGGCGGGTGAAACCGCGATAATCCACCCGCAGGAACTCCCCGCCCCACAGCTCACCGTTCTCACCATACCCCAGACCATCCAGGCATACGGCGAGCCAGGGGCCGCGGCTGGGCGCCAGACCGTGCTCGACCAGACACGCCACCGCGTGGGCATGATGGTGCTGCACCTTGATCAGGCCGGCCCCGTGCTGCGCCGCCAGAGTCTCGCCCAGCCGGTGCGACACATAGCCCGGATGAGCATCGACGGCCACGTGCTCCGGGGCAAAGTCATAGAGCTGACAAAACCGCCGCAAGCTGCTTGCATAATCCTGCAAGGAGGCGGCCTGTTCGAGATCTCCGATGTGGCTGGAAAGCACCCAGTCCCGCTTGCGCAGCAGCGCAAAACTGGCTTTGAGTTGCGCCCCCATGGCCAGAATGGGC
>JBFJVB010000161.1:0-7841 GCA_041624435.1 Oceanococcus sp.
CGGCGTTAGCCGCGAACGGGCGTCGGGCTCTGGTTTGACGCTGATTCGCGAGCTGCGCTCGCTCCTACAGGCCTCAACGCTACGGGGAATGGCGCGGGGTTTTGTAGGAGCGGCTTCAGCCGCGAATGGGCGTCGGGCTCTGGTTTGGCGCTGATTCGCGAGCTGCGCTCGCTCCTACGGGGCCCAAAGCGCTCGCGCCTACAGTGCGTCCAGGCTCACATCCATCATGTCCACGGTGCCGGCTTCCACGCAGGCCAGCAGGCTGTGCACTTCCGGCAGCAGGCGGGCGAAGTAGAAGCGGGCGGTCAGGTCCTTGCCGGCGCGGAAGTCGGCATCCGGATGGGCCGGGGCGGCCTGGGCCATGCGTAGCCAGCCGTAGCCGAGCATGACCAGGGCAAAGGCGCGCTGGTATTGTACGGCGCCGGCACCGGCGTCGTTGGGCGCATCGGCGAACCGATCGCGCAGCCACTGGGTGGTGCCTTCCAGCGCGGTCAGGGCGTCGTCCAGAGGATCGCTGAGGTAGGCGAATTCGTCGTCCAGATCGCGCAGCGCGACGCGCACGCGGTCGAAGAAGCGCTGTGCCAGACGGCCGCCGTGCAGCTGCAGTTTGCGCCGCACCAGGTCCATGGCCTGAATGCCGTTGGTGCCTTCATACAGACACAGGATCTTGGAGTCGCGCAGAATCTGCTCGATGCCGTGTTCCTTGATGAAGCCGTGGCCGCCGTACACCTGAATCGCCTGGCTGCCATTTTCCACGGCCAGATCGGTGCAGAAGGCTTTGACCAGCGGGGTGGTGAGTTCGACCCAGTCATTGGCATCTTCGCGCACGGCCGGGTCCGGGTGTTTTTCCGCCAGATCGACATGGATGGCGGTTTCGTAGGCCATCAGCCGGGCGCCTTCGGTATAGGCCTTCATGGTCAGCAGCGTGCGCCGCACATCGGGGTGGTCGGCGATGGGGCCGCTGCCGCCGGTCAGGGTGCGGCCCTGCACGCGCTCCTTGGCATAACGAATCGCGTTCTGGGTGGCGAGTTCGGCCTGACCCAGTCCCTGATAACCCACCATGATGCGCGCCAGGTTCATCATCGTGAACATGTTCATGATGCCGCGATTCTGGGTGCCGACCAGATACCCCACCGCGTCATCGAAGGCCATCACGCAGGTGACCGAGGCATTGATGCCCATCTTGTGTTCGATGGCCTGGCATTTGACCGCATTGCGCTCGCCCAGGCTGCCGTCGGCGTTGACCATGAATTTCGGCACGATGAAGGTGGACAGGCCCTTGATGCCTTCGGGCGAATCATCACAGCGGGCCAGCACGTAATGCACGATGTTGTCGGTCATCTCGTGTTCGCCGGAGGTGATGAAGATCTTCATCCCGGAGATGCGGTAGCTGCCGTCGGCCTGTTTGACCGCCCTGGTCCGGACCGAGGCCAGATCGGAGCCGGCCTGAGGTTCGGTGATGCACATGGTGCCGGTCCATTCGCCGGTGCCGAGCTTGGGTAGATAGACGGCTTTCTGCTCATCCGAGGCATGCGCCTGCAGCGCTTCGAAACAGCCGTTGGTGAGGCTGGGATACAGATCGAAAGCGACGTTGGCCGAACAGACCATCTCTTCGACCACCTTGGACAAGGTGTACGGCAGGCCCTGTCCGCCCCATTGCGGATCATTGCACAGGCCGACCCAGCCGGATTCGGCAAAGTCGCGGTAGGCCTGGGCATAACCATCGGGCACCGTGACCACGCCCTGATCGACCTGGCAGCCCTGCGCATCGCCGGGCTCGCGCAGTGGCAGCAGGCGCGCTTCGATGAATTTGGCCGCTTCGTCCAGGACCCCGTCGATGATGTCCGGGGTGGCGTCGGCATAGGCTTCCAGACTGGACAGACTGTCCACGTTCAGCACATCACGCAGGACGAATTTGATTTCACGTTCGGGAGCTTTGTAATCGGCCATGAGCTTGCTCAAGAAAACGGGCGGGCGGCGAAGATAGCACAGCGCAGGGGGGCGTTTCTCCTTCGCGGGCGTGACTTCCGCCGGTCATGCGCTAGAATCAGGCCCTTGGTGAAACTGTTGGGCAGAATCCTGATGAAGCATTTGAGTTTGGTTTTGGTGGCGGCCGCGCTGGCTTTGGGATTGAGCGGCTGCGATCGGGTGACGACAGAAAACTACAACAAGCTCGAAGTGGGTATGCCCTTCGATGAAGTGGTGTCGATTCTTGGCGACCCCACCGAGTGCACCGCGGTCGTCAATACCAAATCCTGCCGCTGGGGCAAGGACGACAAGTACATCGATGCGAAGATCGTCGGTGAAAGCGTGATTTTTCTGAGCGCCAAGGGCGTCGATTAGCCTGCGGTTCGGTTTGCGGCTTAACTCAGGGCAGTGGCCTTGATCTGCGCGATCAGGGTGTCGCCGGGGTGCAGGGCCAGGGTCCGGCAGGACCGTGTGGTCAGCCGGGCCAGAAAGAATCCTGCGGCCGTGTTCAGCCGGGCCACCACTTCACCTGGGGCCGCGGGAATCAGCGCATCCAGCGTCGTGGTGATTCGATTCAGCGCGCTGCTGGGTTGATCGGCAGCGCGGCTTAAACTCACGCTCTGCGCCGTGATCAGGATGCGCTGAGTGTCGGTGCCAGGTGGCCGCGCCAGCGGCACCGCGATCGTTTCGGCGCCGCAGCGCAGGCTGAGCAAATGATCGTTCGCATCGTAACCGGCAACCGGCAGATCCAGACAGGCCAGGGCATCGCGGCGCGTGGCCAGCGAATCCTCGCACAACAACTGGTTGATCGCGGCGACGGGGCCGAGAAAGGCATGCGGGCTTTGGCCGGTGATTTCGGCGGCAAAATCCGCGCAGCGGGCGGCTTCCCAGGCCTGATGCGTGACCATCACGGCGGTCAGCTGATGGTGGCTGCACAATTTGCGCAGATAGCTCAGAAAAGCGTTGTGTGCTTGATGATCCAGGCCCGCGCAGGGTTCGTCCAGAAGCAGCAACTGCGCGCCGCCAATCAGTGCCCGCGCCAGTGCGGCACGCTGATGCTCGCCACCGGAAAGCTGCTGTGGCCTGCGGGCCAGCAGCGGTCTCAGATCCAGTTCGGCAATCAGTTCGGCGCTTTGCGCTTCGGTGTAGGGCCGGGTGCCACGTTTCTGGGCGAAGCGCAGGTTTTGCTCGACCGTGAGATGGGGCAGCAGCGCGCCGCGCTGGCTCAAATAGCCGATGCCGCGCCGGTGGACAGGCTGCCGGTTGAGATCCTGACCCTCGAGCAGGATCGGCCCCAGGCTCGGATCCAGGCCGGCGATGCCCCGCAGCAAGCTGGTCTTGCCCGCGCCGGAGACCCCCATGATCGCGGTGATGCCGGTCGGGAACTGGCCCTGCGCATGCAGCCGGAAGGGGCCACGCTGGATTTGCACATCCAACTGCAGGCTCATGGCCGGCGCAGCCGCAGCAGGGGCAGGCTCAGCAGCCAGGCGCTGATCGCCAGCATGGCCGCCAGCTGGTGGGCCTGAGCGAATTCGAAGGCTTCCACATGCTCGTACAGGGCGATCGAAAGCACCCGGGTTTCGCCGGGAATGCTGCCGCCGAGCATCAGCACCACGCCGAACTCGCCCAGGGTGTGGGCAAAGCACAGGCTGGCGCTGGCCGCGATGCCCGGCAAGGCGAGGGGCAGGCCCACCTGGAAGAACCTGCCCGCCGGGCCACAGCCCAGGCAGGCCGCACCTTCCAGAACATTGCGGTCGATCGCGGCAAAGGCCTGGCGCAAGGGAAACAGCGCAAACGGCAGCGAATAGATCATCGAGCCAATCACCAGGCCGCTGAAGCTGAATGCCAGCGACGGCAGGCCCAGCACCTGGGTGGCGCGGGTGAAGGCGCTGTCCGGATGAAACGCCAGCAGCAGGTAGTAGCCCAGCACCGTGGGCGGCAGGATCAGCGGCACCAGGCTCAGGCCGTCCACCAGGCGTGACCAGCGGGAGCGGTGCTGATGCAGATACCAGGCCAGGGGCAGGGTCAGCAGCAGCAGCAGCAGCGTGCTCAGCCCGGCCAGCTGCAGGGTCAGGACGGTGGCTTGCCAGTCAGCGCTGCTCATTCGCTATGCATTCCGCGCAGGATGTCCCGGTAGAGGCTTTCGGCGCCCGGATGGGCGGTCTTAAGCAGACAGACCTGATGCCGGATCGGGGCGTGTTGGTCGGGGTCAATGATCGCATACACACCGGAGTTCGCGTGACGGGCCTGGGCCAGGCTGATCAGGGCCGCATCGACATGGCCCGAGGCGGCAAACTGCATGGCCTGGCTGACATTCTGGCCGCGAATCAGCCGCCCTTGCTGCTGTTCCCAGACCCCCCGGCTCTGCAGGCTTTGCTGAGCGGCCAGGCCGTAGGGCGCCAGCCGGGGCTCGGCCATGCTCAGCTTCGCCTGCGTCCAGTCTGCGGGCAGGGCTACGGGTGCCCAGACCACCAGCCGGCCGGTTTGGAAGGTCGCGCAGGAGCGCGCCTTGCCTGCCGTGAGCAGGCGTTGCGGTCGCTCCGCGTCGGCGGCGACAAACACATCGAAAGGCGCGCCGTAGAGAATTTGCTGCGCCAGTTTGCCGGTCGAGCCGGGAATGAGCTGGGCCGAGTGATGTTCGGCGACGGTTTTGAGCTCCGCGATCAGACTGGACGCGCAGGCCATGCGCAGGTCCCGCGCCTGGCTCAGGCTGGGCAGGCCCAGGATCAGGACCAGGAGCAGCGACGCGGACGCGCAGCGCCTCACGGCACAGCACGGCCGTAAGCGTTCCTGATCACTTGAGGGGTCAGGATTTGCGGTAGCACCTCGGGCTCACCGCCGTCGGGCGGATACAGCAGGTAAAGCGGCACGCCGTTACGGCCGAATTCGGCCAGGGACGCGGTGATCCTGGAGTCGTATTGCGTCCAGTCCGCCTTGAGCAGCAGGGTGTTGTGCTCGGCCATCAGGGCCTGGATGTCCGTGCTGGCCAGGACCGCGCGCTCGTTGACGATGCACGACAGGCACCAGTCGGCGGTGTAGTCGACGAACACCATGCGCTGGGCCTGGCGGGCTTGGGCCACGAGTTCGGGCGTCCAGGTCTGCCACAGCTCGGCATCTGGCCGCGCCATGCGCTCCGGGGATGGCGCCGCCAGCGGGCTGAAAATGAGCGCCAGTCCCAGCAGGGTAGCCAGCCTGGCCAGCGGTCGGGGCGGATTCCAGCCCTGGGCGGACTGGCGAATGCCCAGGGCCAGCAGCGCAATGCTCAGCAGGATCAGGGCCAGGGCCAGCGAGCCGGTCTGTCGCCACAGCACCCACAGCAGCCAGAGGCCGGTGGCGAACAGCGGCAGGGCCATCCAGTGTTTGATCCGCTCCATCCACGGACCGGGGCGGGGCAAACGCCGTGCGAAAGCCGGAATCCAGGCCAGGGTGACGAAGGGGGCGGCCAGGCCCAGGCCCAGCGCGGCAAATATGCTCAGGGCCAGCGGCGCCGGTTGCAAAACCGCATAACCGAGCGCGCCACCCATGAACGGGGCGCTGCAGGGGCTGGCGACCAGTACCGCGAGCACCCCGGTAAAGAAGGCGCCGCGCAGGCCGGCGTGTTGGGCCAGGTTCTGCCCCCAGCCCATGAAGCGCATGCCCAGTTGGGTCCAGCCCAGCATGGCCAGGCCCATGATCATCATCAGCACCGCCAGCGCGCCCACAACGGCGGGGTTCTGCAGCTGAAAGCCCCAGCCCAGGGCCGCGCCGCCTGCCCGTAGGCCCAGCAGGATCGCCGCGATGAGCAGGAAAGACAGCACCACGCCGGCGGCATAGGCGAGGCTCTCCATGCGCTTCACGTGCAGGGATTCGGCCCGGCTCAGGCTCAGGGCCTTGAGGGTGAGTACCGGAAACACGCAGGGCATCAGATTGAGTATCAGCCCGCCGGCAAACGCCATCAGCAGGGCCAGCCAGATGGTCAGGCCGGGTTCCGTGCCTGCGTTGGCCAGGCGCAAGGCCGCGGTCGGTTCCGGCAGTTCGCCCGCTTGCAGCGCCACCTCGATCGCCCGGCTGCCATGCCGGTCTTCGATCACCAGCACGCCCTGGAGCCGCTCGGGCAGGGTGGCGTCGGCTTGCAAGGGGTTGCTGACCAGCAGTCCCTTGGCGTGGCTGTGCCACACGGCAGGCGCCGCATGCTCGATCAGCCCGGTCTGGGCAGGGAACCAGTGCAGCGCTCGAACCTGATCAAGCCAGCTCGGTGGCAGTGTGATCGCCGTGCGCAGCGTGCCCGCAGCGGTGCCGAACACGCCGGTGACACCGAGTTCTTCCGGCAGGGCCTGCAAGGCCTGGCGGATGGCCTGTTGCGCGGCGGGCTGGGCGCTCCGGATCTGACCGACGCGGATGGCGAACTCGCCCGATTCCGGAATGCAGATGTCCTTGCAGACCAGCCAGCGGGCCTTGAGCTCGAGCAGCGCCGAATCCGGCACCTGCGGCTCGATCTGAACGCGATTGAGCAGGGTATGGGCAGAATCGTAGCCGTAGGTGAGCAGATCGCCTTCCGGCTGGGCCTGAGGGCTCGGCCACAGGATCGGCCCGATGCCCACACCCGGAGGCGTGGTCCAGCGCAATCTCGGGGCGAGGCCGGCATCGCCGGGGTTCTGCCAGTAGGTGTGCCAGCCGGGGTCCGGGCTCAATTCCAGACCGAGGATGGCGCCGCCGGTATCCGGGGCGGCCAGCAGGCGGGCGGCGACGCGCGGTTGCTGGGCGAGCACGGTGGTGCTCAGCAGGAGCAGGGCGCTGACTAGACACTTCAAATACATGCAGCAAAAGACCGGGATTGGGGAGGTTGGTTCATCCGCAAGTACGCGCTGCGCCGGGGGAGTCCAGGGACGACCATGGCGGAGTACATTATTTCGGAGCCTGTGGGAGAATTCTGCTTCAATTCGGGTCTGAATGCGGAACAGTGGAGAATTATCAATGAAAAAAGCGCTCATCACACTGTGCGTGCTCGCGCTGGTGGTCGCCTGCGCCACCTCGCCCACCGGTCGGCGTACGCTGAAACTGTTCCCTTCCAGTCAGATGGATGAAATGGGCGCGGCGGCCTATTTGCAGACCAAGAAGGATACGCCGGCCAGCAAGGACGGCCGAGCCAATGCCTATGTGAGCTGTGTTGCCGATGCCATCACCCGGATGGTCGGCGGCGACTGGGAGGTGACCCTGTTCGACGATGAGGCCGCCAACGCGTTCGCGCTGCCCAGCGGCAAGATCGGCGTTTACACCGGCCTGCTGAAAGTGGCCACCAATCCCAGCCAGCTGGCGGCGGTAATCGGGCATGAAGTCGCCCATGTCCAGGCCGAACACAGCAATGAGCGCGTTTCGACCAATTATGTCGCCCAGGCGGGACTGAGCGTGGTCGATGCGGTCACCGGCGCTTATGGCGTGGCCAATCAGCAGGAAATCATGGCCCTGCTGGGCCTGGGCGCGCAGTTCGGCGTGCTGCTGCCTTTCTCCCGCGCGCAGGAGAGCGAAGCCGACGTGCTGGGTCTGGCGCTGATGGCCAGGGCCGGGTTCGATCCGCGTGAAAGTGCGCGTCTGTGGCAGAACATGGCCCGGCAGGGCGGCGGTCAGCCTCCGGAGTTCATGTCCACCCACCCCTCCCATGCGACCCGGATCGAAGATCTCAATGCGATGATTCCACAAGTGATGCCGGAATATGAGGCGGCAAAGCGTAGCGGCCGCAGTCCGAACTGTTCGCGCTAAGAAAGCACTTGCGCCGCGCCGAAGAACTCCCTAAAATGCGCCGCTCTTTAGTCGGGGCTATAGCTCAGCTGGGAGAGCGCCTGCATGGCATGCAGGAGGTCGGCGGTTCGATCCCGCCTAGCTCCACCAAGATTTCC
>JBFJVB010000162.1:0-7785 GCA_041624435.1 Oceanococcus sp.
ATGCTTTTGAATTGGGTTAGTAACCAAAGAGCGGCGATGATAATCGGGCCGTCCGTTATCAAAGGCGCCATGCTGGCACGAACACCACTTGGCAGCCCGCGTGTCAAAGTTTGTTGAATCACGACAATGCCAAGTGGCCCAGGCTTCAGACCCGCCGTCAGGCCAAAAAAGAATGCCGCCAGAAAGAATTCGGTCATGTTCTCAACGCTGCAGGATTGGCAACCAAACCATCGGTCTTTGTTGCCGCATCACGTGACGCCCAACGCCTTATTACACGCCACACCTGTCCAATAAAACCGGCGAGATGTTTTTTTCCTGAGGAGTAATATTCGGTAAGCGCTTGAGCATCCATGCCGTGCCTTTCCGTTGTTCGCTGATGTGTCGCTGGGGTGTTGTTGCCGCCCGGGTGTACTCGGACAATCAACGCATTGCTGGGGTGCTTATCCTGCACTCATAGTGGGGTGGGTTGCGCAGGGTTGTCAAAGAATTCATTCGTCTGCCTGGGTTGCAAGCCTGGCGGCCTGGTCGAAATCAGCGGGCCTGAGAGCTCGCCGGTTGCATGGGTGCGGAAGCGTCAAAGCGGACTGGATCGATCCAGCCACTCCTGCAGCGCGTTCACGTCAGGAATCTCGATACGACGATAGGCCGTTCGAATCAGCCCCTGACGGCGCAGTTCACGCAAGGCATGGCTGACGGAAACCCGCGTCAAGCCCAGGGTGTCCGCCAGTTCTGTTTGGGTCCCTTCCCAGCGGGCCGAGGGATTCTGCCCATCGGTCAGAGCAAGCAGCAGCCTGGCGGTACGGGGAATCAGTGGCAGAGACCGGACCGCCTCCAGGGCTTGCGTGGCAGACAGCAGTTTTCGCGCCAGCACTTCGATCAGCTTGCCCATCACGTCCGGGCTTTGTGATAGCAGTTTCAGCAAGACCTCACGCGGAATTTCCCGGATTCGGGTGTCGCCGATGGCATGGAAATCGAATTGACGTGGCGCGTGGGCAAATACGGTGAATTCGCCGAAGCTGTCACCCGGTTGCAGCGTTGCGGTCACCGCGAGCTGTCCGTCACGCCCGACTCTGGACAGGCGCACCGCGCCCGCTTCGATGATCGACAGATAATGATCCGTGGCGCCGCATTGGGCGATCATCTGCTTATCGGCATAGCGCCGCAGCCGGCCGACCGAGAACACGGCGGATTGTTGAGCCGGGGTGAGTGCGCCAAAGACGGCACGACCGATTCCGTTTGCGACAGACTTTTCTTCCATTCGGATGATTGTAAAATATTTGGCATTCTTGTCGATCGGAGCCCGTTATGCTGCTTGCCATCAACAGGAGACTCCAGTGAAGCCGGAAACCATCGCCGCTATTTTTATTTTCAGTGCCTTTGCCGCGACCGAAGCGTGGCGGAGCAGCTTCTTTCTCAAGCCCGGCCAGCGTGGCAAGGACTTCATCGTGGAGATCGTCGGGGGCTTGATCCTGATGATCATGACCCAGCCCGCCGTGGTCGCCGCTGGCGCCCTGCTGGGTTTCTGGTTGATGCCGGACCAGGCCGGTGCGCTGAGTGGCGCGCCGCTGTGGCTGATGGTCGGCCTGTTCCTGGTCTTCGATGACATGCTGCAGTACTGGTGGCATCGGGCGTCCCATACCGTGCCGTGGCTGTATCAGCTGCATCGTGCCCATCACGATGCGCCTTACATGAGCGTTCGCGTGATGTATCGCAATAATGTTTTCTATTACGCCCTGATGCCGGGGTTATGGGCTTCGGGCGTCCTGATTTTTTTGGGTCTTGGTGAGGTCTATGCGGTTTATCTGGCGGTCAAGCTGGCGGTGATTGCGGGCGCGCACTCCGACGTGCGCTGGGATGAGCCGCTGTACCGTTTGCCGGTGATCCGGAACCTGATGTGGGTGGTGGAACGGGTGATCTCCACGCCGGCCACCCACTCGGCGCACCATGGCAAACACGCCGATGATGGGGTGACCAATTACAAGGGCAATTTCGGCAATCTGCTGTTCTTCTGGGATGTGCTGTTCGGCACGGCCAAGATCACCCGGCGCTACCCGCAAGCCTTCGGGGTCGAGAATCTGCCCGAAGCAAGCGCCGGTGAACAGCTGTTCTGGCCGCTGGCCCAAAGCAAGGACCAGCCGCAGCTTGCGGTCGACAGGTAATCCTGGCTGAGTTGCGGCGCTAACGGCGAGTCCACCGACGGCTATTTGCCGTTTCTGAGGTGCCGGTCGAACCAGTCCACGGTGCGTTGCAAGGCATCGATCTGGTTTTCGCGCTTGTAGAAACCGTGTCCTTCATCCGGATAGAAAACCGTTTCGCTGGTTACCCCGCGGGACTTGAGCAGTTCGGCCACCTCCTGGGCCTGTCCGCGCGGAACCCGCACATCGTTCTCGCCCTGCAGGGACAGCAAGGGCGCCCGGGCCTGGGGCAGAAAGGTCAGTGGCGACTGGGCGACATAGAGTGCGGCGTCCTTGACCGGATCACCCACCAGGGTGCGCTGGTACTCCCGCAAATAGGTGTCGCCGGCTTCCCACATGGAGTGCCAGTTGATGATGCCGAACCACTGCACGCCGGCTGCGAAGGCCTCCGGCGCTTTGCCCAGGGCCATCAGGGTCATGAAGCCGCCATAAGAGCCGCCGACGATGCCCACCTTGGCCGCGTTCACGTAGCCGGTCGCCAGCAGGAAATCCTTGGCTGCCAGCACGTCTTGCAGATCGCCACCGCCCAGATCCTTGTGATTGGCCTCCTGGAAGGCCTGGCCGTAGCCGGTCGATCCCCGGAAGTTCGGCTGGATGACCAGATAGCCTCGCGATGCCAGTGCGGTGCCCAGCTGGCTGAAGCGATCCGCGGCCTGGGCTGTCGGCCCGCCGTGGGGGAACACGATGGCCGGATGGCTGCCGTCGCGCTGCAGATTGAAGGGCATGGTCAGCACCGCGCTGATCGGCGTGCCGTCGAAACTGCGGTAAGTGACCACGCGGGACTTCGGCAGGCGCTCGCGATCCAGGCTCGCCATGGCCAGCCGGGTCAGCTGCTGGCTCGTGCCACGCTGGGTATCGGCAAGATACAGCTCACCGGCGGTGTCACCCGAGGTGTGGTAAATCAGCAGGCGGTGGCTGTCCGGGGCAAACCCGCGCGTGCCTTTGGTCGCCTCGGCGTTGACTCCGGGCGGGAAGGCGAGGGGACGCTGCTTGGCGCTCGCCACCTCCACCAGACTCAGGGCATCGCGCCCATCGTTACGGGTCCGGACCACCATGGTCCGTCCATCGGGGGAGAAGGTGCCGGCATACTGTTCCCACGGGCTGGGCGCAAGCCAGCGGTATCGACCCGTGCTCAGATCGAACAGGCCGGCCCGCATCAGCCCGCCGCTCTGATTCGAGCTGATCGCCAGGGTCTTGCCGTCGGCCGTGATGTCACTGGCCTGGATGCGGCCGCCGCGGGCCGGGGTCAGTTCCCGTGCTTCGCCGGTCCGCACCTCGATGCGCCAGACGCTGGACCGGGTTCCGGCGAAATCGCCGCGGTTGGCGATCAGCGCCTTGCCGTCCGGAGTCCAGCGCACGATCGACCAGACCATGTCCGGTGATGCTTCGGCCGTCAGCGCTCGCAGCCGGCCGTTCGCCGGTTCCATCAGCGCGATATTGAAGCTGCTTTGGCCCTTGGCCCTGATCAGAATGGCGAGCTGGCTTCCATCCGGAGAAAAATGCGGGCTGGACTCCGAGACTTCGGGCGTATTTGTGAGCTGCCTGACCATGCCGCCCGCAGCCGGCACCGAATAGATGTCGTAGTACTCGTTGCCGCCCCGGTCCTGAGCGAACAGGACCACGTCGCCGTTCGGGCTCGGCGCCAGATCGGTCTGCGCTTCTTCGCTCTGCAGCATCTGCACCGGCCAGGCGCCTTGCGCGCTGGTCCGCCACAGATTGTAACGCCCGTCCAGATTGGTCACCACGAAAATCATCTTGCCGTCGGCACTCCAGGCGGCATCCCGATAGCCGCGGGTGAGCGCGAGGTCGGCAATCGGAACCGGCATGGCGCCCGCGTTGCTGGGCGAGCTGAGCGCCCCGGGATCGGTTATGGGCCGCTCGGGCGTGGGTATCGTCGCGAGGGCAGGGGTGCTCAGCAAGGCGGTGAACAGAAACCGTTTCATATGTTCAATGTGTCCTTTCCATGGATTGAGGTCGGTCAGCTGATGTTCCGGGTGGCGCGCTCAAGGCCCGGTGCGGCTTTCGCCGGTGCCGGGTTAGCTGCCGATCGCGAAGAAACTGGCGCCGACATAGGCCGCGTAGCCCAGCAGCAGTACAGCCCCCTCGATTCGGCTGACTCGCCGGCCGGTCGACAGCAAGACCAGGAGTACTAACGCTACGCCAAACATTACCCACTGATCAAAAACCAGAATTCTTCCTTGCACGGCAAGCGGTTGCAACAGCGCGGAAACGCCCAGTATCCCCAGCACATTGAAGATATTGCTGCCCAGAACATTTCCCACCGCTACATCAGCGTGCCGTCGCAAGGCAGCAATCACCGAAATCGTGAACTCGGGCAGGGAGGTGCCCACGGCAACCAGGGTCAGCCCGATGACCGCCTCCGACACCCCCAATCCGCTGGCGATGCCCACCGCGCCCGTCAGCAAGATTTTCGAACCCGCGATCAGAAAGACCAGCCCCGTTGCGACGGCGAGGGCGGCCCAGCGCGCCGACTTCGGTACCAGAGTCACCTCGTCAACTTCCGCCTCGTGTACCGCTGCGGACGGCGCCGCTTTGAACTTCTCGCTCCAGTACGCCCAGGCCAGATAGGCAAACAGACACAGCAAGAGCAGCGCGCCTTCCGGCCGAGACAGGGCGCCGCTGTGGGCCAGCACAATGAACAGCGCGCTGGCCGCGATCACCATCATCGCGTCTCGTCTGAGCGCCAGCGCGGAAACCGCCAGTGGGGTGATGAGCGCGCACACACCCAGGATCAGCAGGATATTGGCGATGTTGCTGCCGACCACGTTGCCAATGGCGATGTCGGGTTGTCCGCCGAGCGCGGCTTCAATGGAAACCACCATTTCCGGCATGGAAGTGCCGAAGCCCACGATGACCAGGCCACACAGCAGTGGCGAAACTCCGTAGCGTTTGGCGGTGCCCAGTGCGCCCCGAATCAGGGCTTCGCCGCCAGCAGCCAGCAAGCCTGTTCCCGCCAGCACGTACAGAGCATTCATCATCATTGCTTTCGATCCTGTTGAGCGTGAAGCCTCATTTTACGGTGCTGGCCGACGACCTTGGGGGGTGTTCATCGGCAGATTCACTGGCCGAGCATGATCCTGTGCCCGTCGATCGGGCACACGGAAAACTCCCGCATGCCCCATGGCTCGGTTACCGGAGCACACGGGATTTTCGGCCCCTTTGCCGCTGAACTCCTGGAATAAGCCATCGATGTCCTCCACGACGAAATAGCAAAGAATGGGCAGAATTCCCTGGCGGTATCCAGCTCAACAAGCTTCTATGACGACAACAGCGCGTCATCAGGATTCCTTTGTTCCTGCGGAAACCCGGTACTGAAGATACCCAAGTACAAACGGCAGGAGCAGTTCCAGAACCGTCATTGCAATGAAGAAATCGTTGGGGAGTCCGACGGCAGCCATGGACACCAGCCGCGCGAAGCCACCGGCCAGGAAGGTGAGCATCAGAAAGTAGACCACTTTCGATTTGGTCTCGACGGCCTGGATGCACCAAAGCAACGCAATTCCGAAAGCCAGGAAGAGGGTGGCGTAAAACCGGTCTTCGCTATCCATCGTGGCGTTTACCGGGACAGAGCCAGGAATGGCCGATGGCCCAACGACGATGTGCAGCAAAGAGATGCCGATGACGGTAAGGCCGAACAGGCCCAGGAGTATCTGCAAGCTTTTGCGCATTTCTGTCCTTTGACGCCCTACGACTCTGTAGGCAAAACCAGGGGGCGGTCCGGCAGGCGACGATGCATCAGACGTCAGTTGCGGTGATTCTCTGGGTGTTCAGCCCGAGATGCTGGGCAAAAAAATCACTGGTCCGTTGCCAGGCCAGCGCGGCCGATTCCGTGCTTCGTGCCAATGACCGGAATCCATGCGGGATGTCATACACGTAGTCATCCAGCCGCTCTCCCAATAACTGCTTCAATCTATGGCGTCGCCTGGCCGGACAAAATGGATCGATACGACTCCAATGCCCTTGCAATCGACTGACATTGATCAAATCCGCTTCCTCGTCTCCGGGAATTCCCGCACCGTGTAGTCCAAGCGAATGATGGTAGATCACCGGCGCCTCAACTCCTTCACGCATCGCCGCCTGGATCACGAAACCACCGGTCAAGCACATGCCAATCATCCCCAGTTTTCCATTGCATCGGGGGGCACTCCGGATCAGGCGGATCAGGGCCGCGATTTCCTGGAACAGCGGGTTGCTCACGGCATTCCTGCGTCCGGCCGCGTGAACAGCAGCGCGTAGGCAGTATCCACCTGCGAAGCCGTTACTGTACAAGTCGGGCAGGTAGACCAGATAACCTTGTGACGCGAGCTCGCGCGCATCTTCCCGGTAGGCGTCAATGACACCGTAAATCTCATGGAGGTACAGAATGCCGGGCACGGCGGAATTTCCGGCCGGATGATAGACCTCGACGCGCACGGCGCGCCCATTCAGATCGAGCTGGATGATTTCGGGAGTGCTGGTCATTCGTATCGACTTTCATGGCTTGCGAAGGTGGCCCGCAGGGACTTGCCGGGCGGCAACTCAGCTTGCATTTCAGTGACTGTCATTCTCGAACAGCAGACGCACCGCGAGTACGCTGACGATAGCATCGCCCCCGGTCTGGAAAAGCGCAACGGGGCAATGTGCTGTGCAGCGGTCGACATGACCGGGCTGCGGCTTGCTTCCCGGGATACCGGTGGGGCAGATTAGGCGGATGCGGTCTTTCTTTTCTATCGAGCAACAAATGGATACACGAGTGCCAAGCCTTGGCCCCCGCCTGCCACGTCGCGGCAATGCCTTTTCCCGTTGGCTTGGGCACGCGGTGCTGCGGATGGCGGGTTGGCGGGTGCGCGGTGAATTCCCCAATACGGAGAAGTTCATCATCATCGGGGCGCCACATACTTCGAATGTGGACGGCATTCTGGGCATCGCCGCGCTGTTGGCGATGGGACTGGGCGCGAACACGATGATCAAGGATTCGATTTTTCGCGGTCCGCTGGGCTGGCTGCTGCGCTGGCTGGGCGCCATCCCCATCGATCGCAGCAGCCCGCGCGGGGTCGTGGAGCAGAGCATCGAAGCCTTCAATCAACGTACTCAGATGGTTTTGCTGATCACCCCTGAAGGCACGCGCAAGCGGGCACGCGAATTCAAGAGAGGTTTCTATCGCATCGCCCAGGGCGCCGAGGTGCTGATCCTGCCTGCCGCGGCCAATTATCAGCGTCGGGAAGCGGTGCTGGGCGAGCCGATGCGGCCCAGCGGCGATT
Source organism: Oceanococcus sp. (assembly GCA_041624435.1). Classification (GTDB taxonomy): domain Bacteria; phylum Pseudomonadota; class Gammaproteobacteria; order Nevskiales; family Oceanococcaceae; genus Oceanococcus. Next base: position 7,457 of record JBFJVB010000162.1, read on the forward strand.
ATGAACAGGACCTGACCAAGCTGCTGGCATTTTTCCGGGAACAGGGTGCGCCGCGTCGGCCGGAGCGCCTGTCCGAACCCTTGCGGGCGAACGCGAAAGACCGGTAGGTCACGGATCGGGCCGGCGTGCGGCGCATTGGATTGCCGGCTAATTTAGTTTGAGCTAAAGTTCTTTTCAGCACGTAACTGGCCGCGAAGGAATCGTGGGCGGTTGTCACTTCAGGCAACCGGTGGAGCGTGATCGGAGAGGGCAGCATGGCAGTATCGGCAGAGCGAGTAGTCCGGGCAGAAGTGGCAGGTGTGCCTGCGGCAGCCATGCAGGCCCATGCC
>JBFJVB010000163.1:0-7742 GCA_041624435.1 Oceanococcus sp.
CTGGGCGACCTGGTCCTGGGTGTATCTGACGCTCGGCATCATGCTCGGCAGCTGGTGGGCCTATAACGAACTGGGCTGGGGCGGCTGGTGGTTCTGGGACCCGGTCGAGAATGCCTCGTTCATGCCCTGGCTGATCGGCACGGCCCTGATTCATTCGATGGCGGCCACCGAGAAACGACGGGTTCTGGCCAGCTGGACCATTCTGCTGGCCATCGCCGCTTTCGCCTTGAGCCTGCTGGGCACTTTTCTGGTGCGCTCCGGCGTCCTGGTTTCGGTCCACGCGTTCGCCACTGACCCCGCGCGCGGCGTGTTCATCCTGGGCTTCTTTGCCATCGTGGTTGGCGGGTCCTTAAGCCTGTATCTGTGGCGGGTCGAGCGCCTGGCCAGTCCGTCCGGCATCAGTCTGATGTCCAGGGAAGGCCTGTTGCTGATGAATAACGTGCTGCTGGTCGTGGCGGCCTTCACGGTGTTGCTGGGTACGCTCTATCCCTTGATGGTGGATGCCCTGGGTCTGCCCAAGCCCTCGGTGGGTCCCCCCTGGTTCAATTCCACCTTCGTGCCCTTGATGCTGCCCTTGCTGGCTTTGGTCGGCGTGTCCTATGGCGTCCAGTGGTGGCGGGCGGATTGGCGCGCCATCGGCCAGCAGAATCGTCTGGCGGTGCTGCTCGCCCTGGTGCTGGGCATCAGCTTGCCCGTGTTCACGCCCGATGTGCGGGGACTGGGGATTTATGCGGCCTGCGTGCTGGCCGCCTGGACCATCATCACCGCGGTGCTGGAGTGGGTGCGCTGGGCCCGCAAGGGCCGGTTCCCGCCGGCCGCCTTGCTGGGCATGAGCGTTGCCCATCTGGGCCTGGGCGTGTTCGCCATTGGGGTTGGCCTGGTCAGTCATGCCGATGCGGAGCGCGATGTCGCCCTGCGCCCTGGAGAACTGGTCGAACTGGCCGGCTATCAGTGGCAATTTCAGGGCACCACCAAGGTCCAGGGACCGAACTATCTGGCCGACCGGGGCACGGTCGAGGTGCGTCAGGGTGATGAATTGCTGGTGACCCTGTACCCGGAGAAACGGGCCTACCACTCCCAGCCCGGCAATCCGATGGCGGAATCTGCCATTGATGTCGGCTTGTTCCGGGATCTGTATGTCTCGCTCGGCGAGCCCCTGGGGCAGGGGGCCTGGAGTCTGCGGATCTACAAGAAGCCCTTCATCCGCTGGGTCTGGTTCGGGGCGATACTGATGGCGCTGGGTGGTGGTATCGCCGCGCGCGACAAGCGCTATCGACTGGCGCGGCGCACCAGCCCTGCCGCGACCAGTCTGGTCGAGGAGAGCGCGACCGCATGAAGCGCCTGAAATTCGCTTTCCCCCTGGTGCTGGTGGCCGCGCTGGTCGTGGTCCTGGGGCGCGGCCTGAGCCTGGATCCACGTAAAGTCGATTCGCCCTTGATCGGCAAGCCGGCGCCGGCGTTCAGCCTGCCTACGCTGGCGGGGGATCAACCGCTCAGTCATGAAACCCTGGCGCAACAGGTCAGCCTGCTGAACGTCTGGGCCAGCTGGTGTGTGGCCTGTCGGGCCGAACACGATATTCTGGTTGCCCTGGGCAAGCGCGACGACGTGCATCTGTTCGGGCTGAATTACAAGGATAACGCCGACGACGCCACGCAATGGTTGCGCCAGCATGGCAATCCCTACATTGCCAGCGCGCACGATCTGGCCGGCCTGGTCGGCATCGATTGGGGCGTCTACGGCGTTCCCGAAACCTTTGTCATCGACAAACGGGGCATCGTTCGGGCCAAGCACATCGGCCCCCTGACCTGGCCGTATGTCAATCAAGAACTGTTGCCCTTGCTGCGCGCGCTGGAGGCTGAACCCTCATGAAAACCGCTGTGGTGCTCTGCCTGCTGCTGCTGAGCCTGGGCGCGTCTGCCTGGGATGACGATGATGAACGCCGCTGGCGCCAGCTGAATCTGGAGCTGCGCTGCCTGGTGTGCCAGAACCAGTCGATCGCCGATTCGCACGCGCCGCTGGCCGAGGATTTGCGTGCCCAGGTCCGGCAGATGATTGAGGCCGGGCGCAGCGATAACGAGATTCGTCACTACATGACCGAGCGCTATGGCGACTTCGTACTCTACCGCCCGCCGTTCAAACCCACGACCTGGCTGTTGTGGCTGGGGCCTGCGCTGATGTTGGGTGTGGCCGTCCTGGTAGTGGCCCGCATCCGGCGCAGACCGACAAGCAAGCCGGTTGCCGGCAACGATGAAGCAGCGGTTCAGGCCCTGCTCAAAGAGGTGGAGCGTGAGTGAAGTGATCTGGGGGCTGGGGTTGCTGGCCGCATTGTGTTGTGGCCTGTGGCTGGTGCGCGGTTCTCGACCCAGAGCGGAAAGCGCGGTTAATCGGCGCAAGGTCAACGCTCAGGCCTATCAGGATCAGCTCGATGCCTTGCATGCGCGGCAGGAACAGGGGGAGCTTGATGAGCAGCAGTTCGCCCAGGCCAAGGCCGTGCTGAATGACGCGCTCAAGCAGGAACTTACCGCCGAGGCGGAGACCCTGAATCTGCGTCCCTGGCGGCCGCTGCAGCAGGGCCTGTTGCTGAGCTTCGCCGTGCTGGCGGCCGGACTGGTGTTCTTCTGGTCAGACGGCCAGCAACATGTACGGCAGCCCGCCCAGGCTGCGGCCGGACCGGCGACGCATTCCATTGAGGAGATGGTGGCCGGTCTGGAGCAGCGCTTGCAGGCAGAGCCCGACGACCTGCGCGGCTGGGCCATGCTGGGACGGTCCTACAGCGTGCTGGAGCGGCCGGAAGACGCGGCTCGAGCCTATGCTCAGGCCAATGTGCTGTCCCAATTCGAAAATGTTGAACTGCTGGTGGCGGAAGCCGAAGCACTGGGCATGGCGCAAAATCAGCGCCTGGCCGGCAAACCCGAGCAACTGCTCGAAGCCGCCCTGGAACTGGATCCGCATCACATTCGCGGGCTGTGGTACGCCATCATCGCCGCGGCGCAGCGGGGCGACAGCCCGGCCCAGCAAGCCTTTGTGCAACGACTGGCTGCGGAACCGGAGTTGCCGCCCGAGCTGGCCGCCTTGCTGAAGTCAGAATTCGGAGTCGATGCAGCCGCTGTGGAAGTCGTCGAGAAAACCGCGGCAACAGGACCCGTTGCGATCGATGTGGAAGTGAGTCTGGACCCGGGCTTGAGCGCGGTGATTCCTGCGCAGGCGACCCTGTTCGTGTATGCCAAGGCCCTGTCTGGCCCGCCCATGCCACTGGCCATTTCGCGGCAGCCCGTGCCGCAAAGCTGGCCGGTGCGAATTCGCCTGGATGACAGTTCCAGCATGCTGCCGAGCATGAAATTGTCCAGCTTTTCGGCCTGGACCGTGATCGCGCGCATCAGTCCCTCCGGCCAGGCCCAGCCGCAGTCCGGAGACTGGCAGAGCCAGGTCGAACTTAACGCGCCCCCCCAAGAAGCATTACGCTTGGAGATCAGCAAGCAGCTACCCTGACAACCATGATCTGGAGTTTGTATCAATGAGTGAACTGAATTTCGATGGGCTGCCGGCGGCTTTGCCGGCTTTCGGCAAGCTCGTCGTCTCACGCAGTGCCAAAGAGGTTGTCTTGCCCGAACCGTTGGTGGCCTGCGCCGACAAGGTCAAGCCCAAGGCGCTGATGGTCAAGGCGTATCGTCGGGTCTGCGGCGGGAACAACAGCGACACTTTGCCGATTTGCTACCCGCAGGTGATGGCGTTTCCCTTGCAACTGCACCTGATGGGGCATCCGAAGTTTCCGCTGGCGGCCATGGGCATGGTCCATGTTGGCAATCGCATCGAGCAGAAACAGGCCCTGAGGACCGACGGCGAGTATCAGGTCCGGGTCGAGATTGCCGCCGTGAACAAAACCCCGCGAGGCTATGAATTCGATCTGGTTACCGAATTCAAGAACCAGCAGGGCCAGATCGTCTGGCGCTCCATCGCCAGCCTGCTCAGTCGGCGCGATGCCGAAAAATCAGGCAGCAAGAAAAAACCGCCCGTCGCCCAGGCCAGCAGCTTGCCGGAACTGGCGCAATGGACCCTGAAAGGCAACCTGGGCCGGCGCTATGCCCTGGTGTCTGGAGACGTCAATCCGATTCACCTGACGGCCGCGACGGCGAAACTGCTGGGGTTCAAGCGCGCGATCATCCACGGCATGTGGACGCTGGCGCGGTCGGCCGCGACCCTCCCGGTCGAGATTGATGGCCCGGGCGTGCTGGATGTGGAATTTAAAACCCCGTTGTTCTTGCCGGGGGTGGCAAAACTGCATGGGGAACAAGCGGGTACGTCCTTCACCTTTGAGGTTCAGGACGCTAAGAACTATAAGCCAATTCTGGCGGGATCATGGACTTCGGAGGTCTGAGATGCGTATACGTAAAGCGGTTTTCCCTGTGGCCGGGCTGGGCACCCGGTTTTTGCCGGCTACCAAGGCCAATGCCAAGGAGATGCTTCCCATCGTGGACAAACCGCTGATTCAATATGCGGTGATGGAGGCGGTCAGCGCGGGCGCCGAAGAACTGGTGTTCGTGACCAGCAACAACAAGAATTCCATTCTCGATCATTTCGACCGCTCCTACGAACTCGAACACACCCTGGAACTCAAGGGCAAGACCGAAACCCTGCGTGAATTGCGCGGCGTACTGCCAGCCGGATCAAGCTGCATGTATATCCGTCAGCCTGAGCCGCTGGGTCTGGGGCATGCCGTGCTGTGCGCCGAACCGGCGGTAGGCGACGAGGATTTCGCCGTCATCCTGGCGGATGACCTCATCGACGGCAATTTGCGCCCCTGCCTGGCGCAGATGCAGCGGGTGTATCAGGAATACGGCACCAGCGTCATCGCCGTCCAGCGCGTGCCACAGGAAGAGACCCACAAATACGGCATTGTCGAAGTCGAACCGATCGGCAATGGCGTGAGTGAAGTGCGCCGCATTGTCGAAAAGCCCAAGCCCGAAGATGCACCGTCCAATCTCGCCGTCGTGGGCCGCTATATTCTGACCCCGCGAATCTTCAAATTGCTGCGCTCAACCGAACGGGGCGCAGGCAATGAAATTCAGCTCACCGATGCGATCGCCCGAATGCTCGAAGAGCAGACTGTACTGGCCTTCGAGTTTGATGGCACCCGCTATGACTGCGGCAGCAAGATCGGTTATTTGCAGGCCAATGTGGAGTACGGTCTGAAGCACCCGGAGCTGGCCGGGGAATTCAAGGCTTATCTGGAACAGCTCACAAATCCCTGGCACGGGGAAAAGTGAGTCTTTTCTGAGGAATACGGCCCAATTGCGGGCCGTATTCTCGTAGAATGAACAGCTGAATCTACTGGGTATCGGGAGACATCCATGAGCGGGGACCTCATACGAAAGTTTCTGGCGAGCACGCCGTTGGCCGGATCAAGTTCCGGTTATGTGGAAGCGGTTTATGAGGAGTATCTGAAAAACCCTGATGCCGTAGAAGAAAGTTGGCGCAACTATTTCAGGGAACTCGGGCGTTCCGAACAAGCTGAGGTCGCGCACCGGCCGATCCGCTCCTCCTTCGTGCAACTGGCCAAGGAACGGGCGCGGCGCGCGCGACGCGGCGAGGCGATGAATCCTGAGGCCGCCGAAAAGCAGGCGGCCGTCCTGCGGCTGATCAACTACTACCGTGTTCGTGGCCATCAGGCCGCCAACCTCGATCCGCTGGGCATGGCGGTGAAACCGACCGTGCCCGATCTCGAACCCGCCTTCCACGGTCTGGGTGAACAGGACATGGACACGGTATTCAATACCGGTTCCCTGGCCAGCGAAGATCGGATGAAACTGCGCGACATCCTTGATCTGGTGCGCACCGTGTATACCGGCTCCATTGGCGCCGAATACATGTACATCACCGAAACCGGCGAAAAGCGCTGGATCCAGCGCCGCCTGGAAGCTCATGCGTACGAGCCGTGGCTCACCGAGCAGGAACAGCGCAATGTCCTGACCCAACTGACCGCGGCCGAAGGTATCGAGCGCTATCTGCACACCAAATATGTCGGCCAGAAACGCTTTTCCCTGGAAGGCGGGGACAGCCTGATCACCGCCTTCGATGAACTGTTGCGTCGCAGTACCGCGCATGAAGTCGAGGAAATGGTCATCGGCATGGCCCACCGTGGGCGCCTCAATGTCCTGGTCAACACCCTGGGCAAATCGCCTGCGGACCTGTTTGCCGAATTTGAAGGCAAGCATATCGAGGACGACCCGCGCGCTTCGGGCGATGTGAAATATCACATGGGCTTTTCAACCGACGTCGACGTTGACGGTCGGCGTTGTCATCTGGTCCTGGCGTTCAATCCCAGTCATCTGGAAATCGTCAACCCGGTGGTTCAGGGCTCGGTGCGGGCGCGACAGGATCGACGCGGCGATGGCACCGGCAAAGCGGTGATGCCGGTGCTGGTCCACGGGGACGCCGCGTTTGCCGGCCAGGGCGTGGTCATGGAAACCTTGCAGCTGTCACAGGCCAAGGGTTTTGCCACTGGCGGCACGGTACATCTGATCGTGAACAATCAGATCGGCTTCACGACGCCGAACCCGATTGAATCCAACGCCGGCCGGGATTCCCGGACTTCGCTGTACTGCACGGACATCGCCAAGATGCTTGAGGCCCCCGTGTTCCATGTCAATGCGGATGATCCCGAGGCCGTGGTGTTCATCACCCGCCTGGCCGCCGATTACCGCGCCGAATTCAACAAGGATGTGATCGTCGATCTGGTCTGCTATCGCCGGCACGGTCACAACGAGGCCGACGAGCCGGCGGTGACCCAGCCACAGATGTACCAGAAAATCCGCAGTTACCCCACGACCCGGGCCTTGTATGCCCAGAAACTGGTCGAGCAGGGTGTCATTGCGGAAGAAGACGCCGCGCAGATGCTGGACGCCTACCGTGAAGGCCTGGATCGCGGCGAGAACATCGCCCGCAAGACCCTGGGGATGATCGGCAACGAGCACACCGTTGACTGGAGTCATTATCAGGGCAAGGATCATTCAGAGCAGGCCAAGACGGCGATCAGCCTGAACAAGCTGCGCAGCCTGACCAGCCGCATGCTCGAACTGCCCGATGGCTTTGCCTTGCATGACCGGGTCCAGCGCATCATGAAGGATCGGGGCAAGATGGCCGCGGGCGGCGCGCCACTGGACTGGGGGTTTGCCGAAACCATGGCTTACGCCAGTCTGGTTGATGCCGGGACGGATATCCGCCTCACCGGCCAGGATGTCGGGCGCGGAACGTTCTTCCACCGCCATGTGCGCCTGCACAACCAGCAGGAAACGGAGAGCTACACCCCGATTTCGCATCTGGGACCAGGCCGGTTTGACGTACTCGACAGCCTGTTATCCGAAGAGGGCGTGCTGGGCTTCGAATACGGATACAGCACGGCCGATCCGACGACCATGGTGATCTGGGAAGCGCAGTTCGGCGATTTCGCCAACGGCGCTCAGGTCCTGGTCGATCAGTTCATCTCCTCGGGCTTTTCCAAGTGGGGGCGCCTGTGCGGACTCACCATGTTGTTGCCGCACGGATATGAAGGGCAGGGGCCCGAGCATTCCTCGGCCCGCCTTGAACGCTATCTCCAGCTGTGTGCGGAAAACAACATCCAGGTCTGCGTACCCTCCACCCCGGCGCAGATGTTCCACATGTTGCGCCGCCAGCAGCTGCGCAGCCTGCGCAGTCCGCTGGTCGTGATGACGCCCAAGAGCCTGTTACGCCATCCCATGTCGGTC
>JBFJVB010000164.1:0-7736 GCA_041624435.1 Oceanococcus sp.
ATGCGTTCGGCGGAGACACCGTACTTGTCGGCCAGTTCCTGCAGTCCGGTCTTTTGTCCGTCGTCCTGCATCCAGCGCTGCTCCAGGATGTCGCGGCTGCGCGAATCCAGCTTTTCCAGAGAGGCATTGATGATCCGGACCTGGCGCTGGCGCCAGTCCTGAGCCTCCAGACGTTCGGCGGGATTGCTGTCCGCCGCGGCCAGATACTCTTCAGGAGCATAGGCCTCCTCATCGTTTGACCCGCCCAGGCTGGAGAAATCAATATCCTGACCGGACAGGCGCCGCTCCATCTGCAGCACGGTCTCCGGTTTGACATTGAGGTCCTTGGCGACGGCTTCGACTTCAGCCTGGTTCATCCAGCCCAGACGTTTCTTTTTACTGCGCAGGTTGAAAAACAGCTTGCGCTGCGATTTGGTCGTGGCAATCTTGACGATGCGCCAGTTCTTCAGCACGAACTCGTGGATTTCGGCTTTGATCCAATGCACCGCGAACGAGATCAAGCGTACGCCCACTTCCGGATCGAAGCGTTTGACCGCCTTCATCAGGCCCACATTGCCTTCCTGGATCAGGTCGGCCAGGGGCAGGCCATAGCCCAGATAGCCGCGGGCAATGTGGACGACGTGGCGCAGATTGGACAGAATCAATTTCTGTGCCGCGGCCAGATCATCGACGTCACGCAGATGCTCCGCCAACTGGCGTTCTTCTTCGGCGGCCAGCACCGGCACGCGATTGACCGATGCGATATACGCATCCAGGCTGCCGGTTAAAGGCACCATCCCGACATTGCTGGTCGAATTCAGAACCAATGCCTGAGTCATTCGAGTCCTCCTATAGTCATGGGGCTATTTTAGCACTCTGGGTGGGAGAGTGCTAAGAACTGCGTCCTTAGATACAGCCTGGGCCATGAAGTTCCGGTCAAGGCCCGGGATTATTCCGGTTCGATGTCGCGCAGATGCCGCCAGACGCTTTGCCCGGCCCCCAGCCAGCCCATCAGTGCGGCGGCCCCGATCAGCTTGCCAGCATCGCTCAGGGCCAGGCCTTGCAGATGAACCTGATGATCATAGCTGGCGGCCAGCGCATCGATATGCGGCTGGACCAACTGCAGAATCAAGCCTACGCTGAGACAGGCGATGAGGCCGCTGAGCAAGCCGTACAGGGTGCCGGAATACAGGAACGGCCGCTGAATGAAGCCATCCGGCGCACCAATCAGCTTCATGACCAGGATTTCTTCGCGGCGGCTTTCGATTTCCAGGCGAATCGTATTGGCCACGACCAGGATGACGGTGAATCCCAGCAGCACGCCCATGATCGTGACCAGGCTCTGACCGAAGCCCAGCAGGGCGCGCAGCCGGTCCAGCCAGCTGGAGTCGGCCTGGGCCAGATCGACTTCGGCGCGGCTGTTTTGCTGCGCGAGCCAGGCCTGCAGATCCGCGGCGCTGATGTCGGCGGCGGGCCACAGCAGCAGGACGGCGGGCAGCGGGTTGTCCTGCAGCAGGTCCAGGGCGCCACCGAACCCGGAATACGTCTTGAACTCCTGGAGCGCATCGTCGCGGCTCAGATACTCACCGCGGTCGATGCGGGGGTCCTGGATCAGGTCAGCAAGCAATTCCTGAGCCTGGGCCGCGCTGATGGCGTGGTTCAGATACAGCGATACGCTGAATTGCTGCTGCCAGGCCTGGCTGGCGGTCGCGGCGTTCTGCGTCAGGACCCACAGGCTGGTCGGGAGTGCCAGTGCGCAACCCATCATCAGCACCGTCAGCAGGCTGCCCAGACCATTGAGGCGCAGGCGCCTGAGGCTGTCCTGGGCGACCTGCGCATGAGCCTGGAGCCAGGCGCCAGGCGATAAACCGTAGGTTTCACTCATGCGCCCGTCTCCAGCTGGCCTTGCTCCAGGATGATGCGGCGCCGGTTCAGGCGGGTGATCAGCGCGATGTCATGGGTGGCAATGAGCAGGCTGACCCCGAGTTCATTGAAACGGCCGAACAGGCGCATGATTTCTTCGGACAGCTCCGGATCGAGATTGCCCGTGGGCTCGTCGGCCAGGACCAGGCGGGGCCGCTTGACCAGCGCCCTGGCGATGCCGACGCGCTGCTGCTCGCCGCCGGACAGTTGCACCGGCGACTTGCGCTCCATTTCGAGCAGACCCACCGTGTCCAGCGCGGCACGGGCCCGCTTGCCGATATCGCGTGGGCGCAGGCCCTGAATCATCAGGGGCAGCGCCACGTTGTCAAACACGCTACGGTCATGCAGCAGTTGCACATTCTGGAAGATGATGCCGATATTCTGCCGGAAATAGGGGATATGCCCACGGGGCAGGCGACCGATATTGCTGCCGTTGACGATGATCTGTCCGCGGCTGGGTCGCTCGATCAAGGCGATCAGCTTGAGCAGCGTGCTCTTGCCCGCGCCGGAATGGCCGGTCAGAAAGGCCATTTCCCCTTCGGCCAGGCTGAGATTGACGCCGTTGAGCGCGATCTGGCCCCCCGGGTACTGCTTGCTGACATTTTCCAGGCGCAGGATTTCAGTCACCGGCCGCTTCGCCCAGCAAAGCATCGACGAACTGCTCCGCCTGGAATACCCCCAGATCTTCGGTCTGCTCGCCGACGCCGATGAATCGGATCGGCAGGGACAGGCGTTTGGCAATCGCGAAGATGGCGCCGCCTTTGGCGGTGCCGTCCAGCTTGCTCAGGGTGATGCCGGTCAGACCCACGGCTTCATGGAACTCCAGCGCCTGCTTGAGCGCGTTATGTCCGGCCGTGGCATCGACCACGATCATCAGTTCATGCGGGGCGAATTCGTCATGTTTTTGCATCACCCGTTTGACCTTGCGCAACTCCTCCATCAGGCCGCCCTGGGTGTGCAGACGACCGGCGGTGTCGGCGATCAGGACGTCGACCTGGCGCGCCTTGGCCGCGGTGTAGGCATCGAAGATCACCGAGGCCGGGTCGGCATTCTGCCCCTGGCTGATGATCGGGATGTCCAGCTTGCCGGCCCAGGTTTCGAGCTGTGCCACGGCGCCGGCACGGTAGGTGTCGCCGGCGGCAAACATGACTGACAGGCCTTGCTGCTTGAAGCGTGCGCCGAGCTTGCCCAGGGTGGTGGTCTTGCCCACCCCATTGACCCCCACGGCCAGTATGACGAAAGGCCGGATGAATTCCGGAATCTCCAGGGGAATTCCGCAGGGCGCCAGCAGATCAACCAGGGCCTCGCGCAAGGCGGCGCGCAGTTGATCGGGACGCTTGATCCGGCCGCTGTTGATGCCGGCGCGGAGCTTGTCGCTCACCTGAGTGCTGGCTTCGATGCCGAGATCGGCCTGGATCAGCAGGTCTTCAAATTTCTCCAGGGCATCTTCGTCGATTTTTTCGCCGGGCAGCAGATTGCCCAGATCATAGGTCAGCCAGGAATCGCCGCGGTTGATCTGAGCCCGCATGCGTCGCATGAAGCTCGCTTGTGATCCGTTTTCGCTCATCTGCTCGGGGGTCGGAAAAATGCGCCAGTTTACGCGCTGTGGGTGGCTATTTCAGCTCCGCCTAGCGGGGCAGGGGCGAGACACGGTACAACAGGGTTTCGCGCGGTCCGCGCCGAACCTGCCAGTGCGCGCCCACATCAATGATGAATTGGGCCATGGCGGTGTCGGTGCGCTGCGTGACCGGGACATGAATCAAACCGGCCCAGTGCCGGACCCGAAGTTCGCCGAGCTGGCCCAGCCAGCGCTGATCCTGCTCATGCCACAGGCGCAGAATGAGCTGGGTACCATCGTCCAGGGTGCGGCGATAACGCAGATCGGCCACGCGTCCGGCCAGCCACTGCGGCGCCGGGGGCAGTTCGGCCGCGCTCAGGTTGGGGCGCAACCAGGCCAGGAAATCCCGTCCTGAATGCGGGGCCAGAGGCTGCCAGCCGGTGCGTTGCAAGCCGGCATCGATCGCCGGGGCCTTGTCATCCCACAACAGATTGATGCGCGCGGGGGACAGGGCGGCGGTTTCCCAGGTCACCTGAATCGGTGTCGGTGGACGGGGGTCGCTGATGCTCAGGCCGGCGAGCAGTATGGCCAGGATCAGGGCCAAGCTGGCGGTCAAGGGCAGCTTGCGCGGTCGGCGCAGATGGCGGCGGAAGCCCAGACTCAGGAGACTGCACCAGATCAGGCTGATCACCAGGGCAATGATGCTCTGGCTGAAACTGATTTGTCCCAGCATCAGTTTGGCCAGCAGCATCAGCGCGGTGAGCAGACCGACGCCCAGATAGATGCCAATGCGCACCGGATTCGGCTTGCGGGTGGTCACCAGGCCGGCGAAAGCAAACCACAGGCATAGACTCAAGGTCGTCATCGTGCCGGGACCCAGGATCGCGCTGGGGCCGATCGCCATGCCGGAACCGGGCAGGCTCAGGCCCAGCAGGGCGCCGCCCAGCAGGCCGGCCAGCCAGTGCGCGGCCATCCGCGTGTGTTTCAGCGCCGCCAGCAGCAGCAGCAGGGCCAGGCCGCACAGCAGATTCAGCTGCTTGCTGCCGATGGCATCCAGATGCCAGGCCAGCGGCATCAGGCCCGGGGACAGCAGGGCGGCCAGCGCGTCATAGACCGCCTCATCAATCGCGGGCGGCACCATGGTGCCGGGCCATTGCCACCAGAGATGACCGATCAGCCAGGTTGCCCCCAGCAGTGCGGCCAGACTGATCGCCAGAATAGGGGTCTCGGGTTGATCCGGATCTGCCAGGGCGGGGCCGAGATGGCCCAGGCGGCGATGCTTATGCGACCAGTCCATGGTGCGCAGCAGCCAGGGCTCGGCGTGGTTCTGAAACAAGCGTACCGCGTGGGTGATCAACCACCAGATCAGCCAGGCCAGCCCCAGTCCCAGGCCCATGACCAGGGCCAGGCGGCTGGTGATTTCCGCCGCCAGACTCAAGGTGGCGCCGACCAGCACGCCGGGCAAAGCGTAGGCGGGCGCCCATAACAGCGCCGCGATGAGGTCGATGGTGGCAAATTGCAGCGGCGGCATCGCCGAGGCACCGGCGACGGCGGGCACCAGCGGCCGCAAGGGGCCGATGAAGCGCCCCAGGAAGATGCTCTTGCCGCCGTGGCGGGCGAAAAACTTCTGGCCTCGCTCAATCGCCCCGGGCATGCGCAGGCGCGCGGCAATCGCGGGCAGGGTGTGGCGGTAGCGCCAGCCCAGGTAGTAGCTGGCGCAGTCCCCAAGCCAGGCGCCGATGCCGGCGGCCAGCATCACCGGCCATAAGGGGATTTCCCCCGCCACCGCGATGGCGCCGGCGGCAAACATCAGCAGCGAGCCCGGAATGAACATGCCGATCAGAAACAGGCCTTCAACTCCGGCCGCCAGAGCCAGCACCACGATCGCCTCGCCGGGATGCAACTGAATCCAGTCCAGCGCAGCGAGGAGCCAGGGTGGGCTGCTGATCGCTGCTTCGGGATTCATGCGCGCGCGGGATGCTCCAGCGCGGCGAAACTCTCGCCAGCGGCGGCCAGGGTGGTGGCAATCTCCTGCTCGCCATGAGCCAGGGAGACGAAGCCCGCTTCAAACGCCGACGGCGCCAGGTAGATGCCGCGTTTGAGCATTTGATGAAAAAACCCCTGGAACAGCGCCACGTCGCCGCGCTTGACCTCGTCCAGATTGGTCGGTGCGGTGGCCTGGCCCGGGAAGAAGCCGAACATGCCGCCGACCACGGTGGTGGCGCAGTGAAGGCCTGCGGCTTGCGCCGCCGCGGTAAATCCCTGCATCAGGGCACGGCTGCGTTCGGTCAGGTCCGCATGAGGTTGATGCTCCTGCAGATAACGCAGGGTCGCCAGACCCGCCTGCATGGCCAGCGGGTTGCCGGACAGGGTGCCGGCCTGGTAGATCGGGCCAAGCGGCGCCAGGGCGTCCATATGGACCTGCTTGCCACCCAGGGCCCCGACCGGCAGCCCACCGCCGATGATCTTGCCCAGGGTCGTCAGGTCCGGGGTAATGCCGTACAGCGCCTGGGCGCCCCCCAGGGCCACGCGAAAACCGGTCATCACCTCGTCGAAGATCAGCAGACTGCCATGGGCGTCGCATAATTCCCGCAAGGTGGCGAGAAAACCCGGCGCCGGAGCGATGCAGTTCATGTTGCCGGCCACCGGCTCGACGATGATGGCGGCGATCTCGGCGCCACGCTGGGCGAACAGGGCCTGTGCGGCCGCGCAGTCGTTGTAAGGCAGATTCAGGGTGTGCCGGGCCAGATCGGCCGGCACGCCGGGAGAACTGGGCACGCCCAGGGTCAGGGCGCCGGAGCCGGCGTTGACCAGCAGGCTGTCGGCATGGCCGTGATAACAGCCGGCAAATTTCACGATCGCATCACGACCGGTTACGCCACGCGCCAGCCGCAAGGCCGTCATCGTGGCTTCGGTGCCGGAATTGACCATGCGCACGCTGTCCAGACTCGGCACCAGGGCGCAGACCAGTTCGGCCATTTCCGCTTCCACCGCCGTTGGTGCGCCGAAACTCACGCCGTGCCGGAGTTGCCGCTGCAATGCCTCGATCACGACCGGATGATTGTGGCCAAGAATCATCGGCCCCCAGGAGCCGACGTAGTCGATATATCGCTGGCCGTCTTCATCGATGAGGTGTGCGCCCTGGGCGTCGCGGATAAACCGCGGTGTGCCGCCGACACCGGCAAAGGCGCGCACGGGCGAATTGACTCCACCCGGGATATGCAGGCGCGAGCGTTCAAACAGCAGGTCGGATTGGCTCATGAAGACAGCATTTCAGAATTTGGCGCGTATTGTCGCAAGTTTGTGCGTTGCTGCGACAGGGTCGGCCGCGCGCAGGATGCCGCCGGCCACGCAAAGCAACTGGGCCCCGGCGCCGATGGCCTGGTGCGCATTTGTGGTGTCGATGCCGCCGATGGCGCAAATCGGCACATTCAGCGCGTTTCGCGCCTGGGTGAGGGTGCTCAGTGCCGCAGGTTCTGCCCGTGGCTTGGTGCGCGAGGGAAACAGGCGACCGAAGGAAACATAGTCCGCGCCGGCCAGGGTCATCGCCCGGGCCCGGTCCAGGTCGTTGTAGCAGGACACCCCGATCCAGGCGTCGGGGCCGAGCAGCGCGCGCGCCCGCTGCAGGGCCGCATCGTCCCGGCCCAGGTGTACGCCCTGCGCGCCGATCTGCTGGCACAGCTCAGGGTCGTCGTTGATCAGCAACGGAATCCGCCGGTCTGTGCACCATGCCTGCAGCTGTCGCGCGTGGTTCAGGCGCAGGGCCTGATCCACCGCTTTGGCACGGTACTGCACCAGGCGAACGCCGGCGGCGAGAACCGGCGGCACGCGTTCCGCCCAGGCGCTGAACGGCAGGACCGATTCATCGGCGAGCAGATAGACCCCGGTGGGGATCATGCCGGGCGCTGCGGCAGATGCACCGCGTCGGCAAAGGCCCAGGCCGATTGCAGCCAGGCGTCGACGTTGTGCAGGGCGCGCTCACAGGCCTCGGGCAGGCTGGCGCCATCGGCCAGCGCGCAGGCCAGGGCGCTGCCGAGCAGGCAGCCGCTGCCGCGGAAACGGCCGGGGCGCAGCGGGACCTGGAAATCGGTGCTGCCGCTGGCCGTGAGCAGACGGTGGGTGATCCGGGTTTCACCCTGCGCCCGGGCATGATCGGCGCCGGTTACCAGCAGGGGCGCGGGGCAGGCCGCAGTCCAGCACGGCCGCTGGGGATCGACCCCGAACAAGTCAGCGGCTTCCTGTCGATTGGGCGTCAGCACGCTGACCCGTGGCGCCA
>JBFJVB010000165.1:0-7728 GCA_041624435.1 Oceanococcus sp.
CCATCACCCAGTGGCCGAACAGGGCGCCGACCAGGCCGAAGGGAATGATGCTCATGACGATCAGCGGCCAGCCGTAGGAACCGAAGACCCAGGCCAGAACCAGGTAAATCATCGCCAGTCCATAGAACAGTCCCCGGCGCATATCGCCCAAGGTGGCCGCCTGGTCTTCGGCCTGGCCGGTGAAGCTGAACTGGACCGGATAGCGGGCCCGCAGTTCGGGCAGGACCTGGCTTTGCAGATCGGCACGAATCAGGTTGGCGTTGGCCATGTTCTCCAGCACGTCGCCGGTCACCTTGATCGCCAGCTGTCCCCCTGCGTGGCGCAGCCGTTCGAAGCCGCGTTGGGAGTGCAGCTCCACCACATTGCCCAGCGGCACGCTGTCGCCATTGGGAAGCTGAATCGGCAAGCTGTCCAGGCCGTGCAGATAATTGCGTTCGGCGTCGACACCGGTGACCCGGACCTCGACCTCTTCGCCCGCAATCTGAATGATCTGGACCAGTTCGCCGTCGAAAGTGGCGCGTAATTGGCGGCCGATTTCCGCCGTCGTCAGGCCCAGAGATTCCCCCACCGCGTTCAGCTCGAATATGACCTGTTCTCGGCCATAGGGCGTGTCATCTTCAACCCCGGCGACTCCGGGGGTCGCGCTCAGGCGCTCGGCCAGATCCAGGGCGGCGAGCTTGATGGTGCTGGCATCATGTCCGCTGACCCGAATTTCCAGGTCGCGACCGGGTGGGCCGATCGAGGGCTCGAAGACCCCGAAGCTGGCAAGCTCCGGAGGGCGAACGAGACGCGACTCGAATTCCTGGATGAACTGGGTATTACGAACCTCACGGTGGTCAGAGGCCAGCAGTTCGATCTGCATGTGGGCGTACTGTTCGCCGGTCCGGGTGAAATTGGTGCCCGGTTGTATGGCCATGCCCAGACGGGTGACCGCGGTCTGGACCAGGCCGCCACCCAGCGCCGTATCGGTGGCCGCCAGGTTGTCCTCGATGGCGGCCATGTAGTCCGACACCTTGGCCTGAGGGGTGCCGGCATGGAAGCTGGCATTAACGATCAGGACGTTGACTTCCGGCGTGGGGAAGAACACGAAGCCGATCCGGCCGCCGAGCAACAGGCCGAAGGCCAGGGTCAGAGCGGCAAAGGCCCCGGCAACGACGACGCGACGGTGCGCCAGGGCATGGGTGACTATGGGCCTGAAGAAATGATCGCGGAAGCGATCGAAGCGGGCGTTAAGACGCTCGCGAAAAGGCGATTCCCGCCGATGTTGCTGCTTCAGGAAGGTGTGGCGCAGATGTCCGGGCAGGATCAGAAAGCTTTCCACCAGCGAGGCGATGATCACGCAGACGATGACCCAGGGAATCGCGCCCAGGATGGCGCCGATGTAATCGCCTACCAGCATCAGGGGCAGGAAGGCCGCGACCGTGGTCAGGGACGAGGACATGACCGGCCAGAACATGCGGCGAGCACCGCCTTCGGCGGCCTGCAAGGAGTCCTCGCCGGTCTGGTAGTGGGTCAGGGCATCTTCACCCACCACGATGGCATCATCAACGATGATGCCCAGGGCCATGATCAGCGCGAACAGGGAAATCATGTTGATGCTGCCGCCGATCAGATACAGCACCATCAGGGTGGCCATGAACGAGACCGGGATGCCCACGGTAACCCAGAATGCGACCCGACCGGTCAGGAACAGATACAGGATCAGGATGATCAGCACCAGGCCCGAGGCGCCGTTCTTGACCAGCAGCGCGATCCGTTCGCTCAGCGGTTTCCAGCGCTCGTCATAAACCTTGACGTCGACGCCGGGTGGAATCTGCGCACGAAACTGCTCCAGCCAGGCGGCGACGGTGTTGGCCATCTGCAGGGTGTCGTCGGTGGTCGAGCGATACAAGGCCAGTTCAACCGCCGGCTTGCCGTCCATGCGCATGCTCAGCGAACCGTCCTTGGCCCGACGGGTGACGGTGGCCACGTCACCTAAAGTCAGCAGACTGCCATCCGCGCTGGCCACCAGCGGCAGATGTTGAAAGCCCAGTTCCGAGCGGCGCTGTTCGATCCCGCGCAGCTCTCGGCCCATTTCGGCCTGGCCGAGCTGGCCCGCGGGCACGTCCTGACTCTGGCTGCGAATCCGGGCGGCGATCTGCGGCAGGGACAGGCCCAGCTCATGCAGGGTACGACGCTCGAACTGGATCGCCAGCTCTTCTTCGGGCAGGCCGACGATGCGGATTTCTGCAATGCCGGCGGCGAGCAGCTGCTCCTCCATCAGTTTGGCCAGGGGACGCAGCTCCGCCAGGCTGGGCGGGCCGGTGATGACCAGGCGGTTGATCAGTTCGCGGTTTTCCAAAATGGTGATGGTCGGGTCTTCGGCATCCGCCGGCAGGTTGCGGATGGAGGCCAGGGCCTGAGTGACCTTGTCGGCGGCGGCATTGAGGTCGGTGCCTTCTTCGAAGCGCAACCAGACGTCGCCCCAGCTGCGCTTGGAGACGGAATTCATCTCCTTGACATCGGCCAGATTGCGCACCTTGTCTTCAATGACATTGATGATCGCCGCTTCGACGTCCTCGGCGCTGGCGCCGCTCCAGGGCACGCCGATGTGGATGTAGTCAATGGAAAAGGTCGGGAACATCTGGGTGTTGAGTTTGGCCAGTGCCCAGAATCCCGCCAGCAACATCATGATCATCAGCAGATTGCAGGCCACCGGATGCTGGGCGAAGCGACCGATCAGATCATTGCGATGGCTCATGCCGCCTGCCGAGATATCGCCGCTCATGGCTGGATGATCTGAACTTTCAGGCCGCTCATCGCATTGGGCAGCTGGTTGGCGATGATCTGATCGCCGGCGCGCAGCTCCGCGGAACGGATCAGCAGGTGGCGCGCGCCGCCGGTGCTGCTTGATTCACCGGGCGGTCGAAAATCGCCCAGTTTTTCTATGGTGATGGCTTGCAGCCGACCGTCGGTGACCCGAAACACGCGTGACAGGTCATAAATGGCGTTACTCGGAACGGCCACCGCATGGGCTTCTGCGGGCAGCGCGAGTTCCAGGCTGACGTTCGAGTCGATGGCCAGTTCCGATGGGTCGATGCTGAAATAGGCGTATTGCCCACCGCCACCGCCGCTGGCGGCCAGGCGGGCAAAGCGGGCCGGGATGGTTCTGCCGTGCACCTGGGCCGTGGCCTCCAACGGGATGCCTTGGGCAAGCGCGCGTTGCATGGCGCCGATGTATCGGTTCGGAATTTGTGCCTTGATCTCGAGTTTCGTGGTGTCGTAGAGCTCGAACAGGAATTGGCCCGGGTTCACACGATCACCGGTCGCAACCGCACTGGCGATAATCGCCGCGTCGAAGGGGGCGCGGATCTGGGTGCGTTGCAGATCCAGTTCGGCGCGCTGCAAGCGAGCTTCGGCGGAGCGTACCGTGGCCCGCAACTGCTGGGTGATGGAATCGGCCTGTGCCACGCTCAGTTGCCGCTGTTCCAGGGCCATTTTCTGCTGTGCCAGGCGGCTTTTCGTGGCATCCAGGTCGGCCTCGGACAGGGCACCTTGCTGGCGCAGATTGACTGCCCGGTTCACGGCGCGTTCGGCCAGCGTGAGCAGCGCGCGTTCATGCTCCAGGGCCTTGATGTGATTGGCGCGTTGGGCGCGATCCTGGCCGAGCTGAGCCTGCGCATTTTGCAAACTGGCGCGAGCCTGGATCAGGGCGATTTCCGCCTCGGCGTTGTCAAGCTCGAGCAGCAGTTCGTTTCCAGCGACCCGCGAGCCGGCGCGCGCATGCACGGCCAGCACATCGGCGCTGACGGCTGCGGTCAGTTTGGCCCGGTTCACCGCCACGGCGGTGCCGTACAGGCTCAGGGTGGGAGACAGGGCGCGCGGCTCCACCTGCAGCGTGCGCACGCTGAACACCGACTCGGTGGTGGGGCTGATCTGGGCGTCCGGTCGGGTCGCGCGCAAAATGATAAACACCACGACGGCCAGTCCCAGGATGATCAGGGCAGCCAGGTTCTTGCTCAGGCCGAACGGTAAATGCGAGGTCGCCATGGGTTTATGTCATTCCTTAAAGACTTGGCCAGCCTAGGCCGCGGATTCCAGCAACAGCTGGTTCATGCCGCGCGCCAGGCCATCCCATTGTTCTGCGGCATCTTCGATGCGCATGATCTGGCGGCGCAGCGCGCCTGAATCGGGCCAGTTCTGCAAATACCAGCCGATGTGTTTACGGGCAATTCGGAGCCCCATTCGGGGGCCGTAAAAGGCATGGATCTCGCGAATGTGATCCAGCATGACGCTCACCTGCTGGTCAGCCGGTGGCGCCGCTTCGATGACGCCGTCGTCCAGCAGGCGGCGGATCTGCCGGAACAGCCAGGGTCGGCCCTGGGCGCCACGTCCGATGAGCAGGCCGTCCGCGCCGGTTTCGGCCAGCACCTGGCGTGCCTGGCTGGCGCTGCAGATGTCCCCGTTGGCCAGTACCGGGATGGACACCGCCTGCTTCACTGCGCGCACCGTGGCGTGTTCGGCTTCGCCGCGGTAGGCATCTTCGCGACTGCGTCCGTGCAGGGCCAGCGCCTGAATGCCGGCGTCCTCGGCATACCGGGCGATGCGCGTCGCATTGTTGGTCATTCGCGTGGGGCCGGTCCTGAATTTCAGTGTCACGGGTATGTCCACGGCCTCGACGACACGGTGCAGGATGCGCACAACCAGTTTTTCATCGGCCAGCAGCGCCGAGCCTGCCGCCTTGCGACAGACCTTCTTGGCCGGGCAACCCATGTTGATGTCGATCACGTCAGCACCACGGGCGGCGTTCAATCGGGCCGCTTCGGCGAGCATTTCAGGGTCGGCGCCAGCGATTTGCACGATACGTGGACCGGGCTCGCCGCGGTGGTCCATGCGCAGGCGTGACTTTGGCGTATGCCACAGCGACACGTCGCTGGTGAGCATCTCGGCCACGGCGTAACTCGCGCCCCAACGTCGGCACACCTGCCGGAACGGGCGGTCGGTAATCCCGGCCATCGGTGCCAGGGCTACGGGTAGAAGAAAATCATGGGAAGCGAGTCGCATGAGCCTATTCTAACGGCTATGGCTCAGGGCGCGGCATCGCCGAGCGGGGAAAAAACCGGGCCGAGTTGGCCGGGGCGGCTACTTTTTGCCGTCATCAGCCTGTATAATCTGCCCGTCTGAGGGGGCGATTCGCCCCCCTTTTTTTGCCTCACATATTCGTGTGGCGCGCGCAAAGGGTTAGCAGAGTTTGAGTCGCAAAAACGCCATTTTAGCTTTGGCCGACGGAACGGTATTCCGTGGTCGGGGATTTGGGGCCGATGTCTGTGCTGTCGGCGAAATCGTATTCAATACGGCGATGACGGGGTATCAGGAGATTCTGACCGATCCCTCTTATGCGGAACAGATCGTGGTCCTGACCTATCCGCATATCGGCAATGTCGGAGTGAATGCCGAAGACGAGGAGTCCTCGGCTTTGCATCTCAATGGCCTGGTCGTGCGTTTGCCGCCGCGTGAGCCATCGAGTTGGCGGAGCGAACAGAGCCTGAGTGCCTACATGCAGGCCCACGGCAAGGGCGGGATTTGTGATATCGACACGCGTCGTCTGACGCGGATATTGCGGGACAAGGGCGCTCAGAACGGCTGTCTGATGGTGGGCGAGGTGCTGGATGAGGCCGAGGCCCTGGACCGGGCCCGGGCTTTTGCGGGCCTGAAAGGCGCGGACCTGGCCAGCCGGGTGTCCTGTCGCAGCGCGCATGAATGGAACGAAGGCCTCTGGCGAATCGAGCCGGCGAAACCGCGCTACCGCGTGGTGGTTTACGATTTCGGGGTCAAGCGCAATATTTTGCGCGGCCTGGTCAACCAGGGCTGCGCCCTTACCGTGGTGCCCGTCGATACCCCGGTGGACGAGGTCCTGGCGATGCAGCCCGACGGCGTGCTGTTGTCCAACGGGCCGGGCGATCCGGAGGTCGTGGGCAACGGCATCGCGGCTGCGCAACGGTTGATGGCTGAAAAAGTGCCGTTATTCGGGATCTGTCTGGGGCACCAGATTCTTGCCCTGGCCAGCGGCGCGCGCACCAGCAAGATGAAATTCGGTCACCATGGGGCCAATCATCCGGTCCAGGATCTGGCCACCGGCAAGGTCTGGATCAGCAGCCAGAATCATGGGTTTGCAGTCGACGAGGCCAGTCTGCCTGAACATCTCAAGGCGACCCATCGCTCGCTGTTTGATCAGAGCCTGCAGGGGGTTGCGCGCACGGATTGTCCGGCTTTCAGCTTTCAGGGTCATCCCGAAGCCAGCCCCGGGCCGCACGACGTGAACCCCTTATTCGAGCGTTTCATCGCGATGATGGACGAGTCTCATTAGTTTACCGGGCGTGTCGCGATGGGGAGCATCCGGGCTGCAAGGTCCGCTGAACCTGCCCCAAGCGCCATTCCTGCCAATCTGTGGACGAGCAGATGCCTAAAAGAAACGACATACAAAGCATCCTGATTATTGGCGCAGGGCCGATTGTGATTGGCCAGGCCTGTGAATTTGACTATTCCGGCGCTCAGGCTTGCAAGGCGCTGCGTGAAGAAGGATTCCGCGTCATCCTGGTCAACTCCAATCCGGCGACCATCATGACCGACCCGGATCTTGCCGACGCCACCTATATCGAACCGCTGACCTGGCAGGTGCTGGAGCGGATCATCGAAAAAGAGCGGCCGGATGCGCTGCTGCCTACGATGGGAGGGCAGACCGCGCTGAATTGCGCCCTGGATCTGGCCCGCGAAGGCGTGCTGGAGCGCTACCAGGTGGAAATGGTCGGCGCCTCCAAGGAAGCGATCGACATGGCCGAGGACCGCGAAAAATTTCGCGAGGCGATGAACGACATCGGCCTGGAGTCGGCGCGCAGCTTGCTCGCCCACAGCATGGAGCAGGCCCGCGCGGCGCAACAGGAAATCGGTTTTCCGATCATCATCCGGCCGTCTTTCACCATGGGTGGCTCGGGCGGCGGCATCGCTTACAACAGCGAGGAATTCGAAGAAATCGTCGCCCGTGGCCTGGATCTTTCGCCCACCGACGAGGTGTTGCTGGAAGAGTCGCTGCTGGGCTGGAAAGAGTTTGAAATGGAGGTGGTGCGCGATAGCAACGACAACTGCATCATCGTGTGTTCCATCGAAAATTTCGACCCGATGGGGGTGCATACCGGGGATTCGATCACGGTCGCGCCGGCCCAGACCCTGACGGACAAGGAGTATCAGGTCATGCGCAACGCCTCGCTGGCGGTGCTGCGCAAGATCGGCGTGGATACCGGCGGGTCCAATGTGCAATTTGCGGTCAATCCGGAAGATGGCCGCCTGCTGATCATCGAAATGAACCCCCGGGTGTCGCGTTCCTCGGCGCTGGCTTCGAAAGCCACCGGTTTCCCGATTGCCAAGATCGCTGCCAAGCTGGCGGTAGGCTATACCCTGGATGAATTGCAGAACGAAATCACCGGTGGGGCGACGCCGGCGTCTTTTGAACCCAGTATCGATTACGTCGTCACCAAGATTCCGCGGTTTACCTTTGAAAAATTCCCGCAGGCCGATGCCCGGCTGACCACCCAGATGAAATCGGTGGGCGAGGTGATGGCCATCGGTCGCAGTTTTCAGGAATCTCTGCACAAGGCGATGCGGAGCCTGGAGATCGACTCCGATGGTTTCGAACCCATGACGCCCGATCTGGATCCGGCGCGCCGTGACGAAGTGCTGCGGGAGGAGATTTCC
>JBFJVB010000166.1:0-7615 GCA_041624435.1 Oceanococcus sp.
GCCCGACCAAAGCGGCGCGACGAGGCCCCGCAGTTGCAAGTAGTGGCATGCGTAAAAACCTGGATAAAGGAATGGCGCTAGCACGAAGGCGAGCCTGAAATAGTTCCCTTTTCTCCGCATTCCTTGTCCCACGGCCGCATGCAAACCTCGGCCCTGGTTCGACTTTGCTATGGTTCGGCCAGGCGGCTTGAGCCACTTTGCGCTGCCAACTGCCGGTGCAGACCCACCGACCCCACACAGGATTAATTCATGAGCGATGACACCCGCACGTCCCTGCGCCTGATCTCCACGGTGCAAAACAACGGCGTCCTCAGGCTCAGCCTGGAAAGCCAGCCCATCCCGGCCTGTGGCGAGGATGAAGTGCTGATCCAGGTCGAAGCCAGCCCGATCAATCCATCGGATCAGGCGGTGCTGTTCGCTTTCGCCGATCTGGCCAGCGCCCGCCAGCTCGGCTCGGACAGCAGTCCCGTAATCGAAATGGACATTCCCGATCGCGTCATGCCCATGCTCAAGGCGCGCTGGGACAAAGCCATGCCGGTTGGTAACGAAGGCGCCGGCAAGGTGATTGCTGCCGGCAGCCAGGGCCAGGCCTGGATCGGCAAAACCGTGGCCACGATGGCCGGCGGGATGTACAGCCAGTTGCGCAAGGTCAAGCTGCGTGATTGTCTGCCGGTGAGTCCCGATATCAGCGCCCGCGAGGCCGCCTCCAGCGTGGTCAACCCGATGACCGCGCTGTGCATGACCGAGGCGATGCGCCGCGAAGGCCACACGGCCCTGGTGCACACCGCGGCCGCATCCAATCTCGGCCAGATGCTGAATCGCATCTGCCAGGCGGATGGCATCGCGCTGGTGAATATCGTGCGCAAACCCGAACAACAGGCCATTTTGCAAGAGCTTGGCGCCAGCCACATCTGCAATTCATCCGCCGAAGACTTCATGCCGCAGCTCGTCGAGGCCATCGCGGCCACCGAAGCCAGTCTGGCCTTCGATGCCACGGGCGGCGGGCAGCTGGCGAACCAGATTCTTGGCGCCATGGAAGCAGCGCAACTGCGCGATGCCCAGAACTACAGCGTGTACGGCTCCAGCAAGCATAAACAGGTCTATCTTTATGGTGGTCTGGACCGCTCGCCCACCGTACTCACCCGCAGCTATGGCATGGCCTGGGGCGTCGGCGGGTTTCTGCTGCCCAATTTTCTCGCCAGGATCGGCGCGCAGGACACGCAAAAACTGTTTGGCCGGGTCCTGGCCGAACTGAAAACCACTTTCGCCAGTCACTATGCGCAGGAGGTTTCTTTGGCGGGCGCCCTGCAGCTGGATGCGCTGCGCAGCTACAGCCAGCAGGCCACCGGGAACAAGTTCCTGCTGCTGCCCGGCGCAGACCTGTAAACATCCGCAGACCTCCAAGCCTTCAAGGCATCACCGCCCAGGACCAAAGGAGCACTCCAGTCCAGACCCAGCAACATTTCGGAACCAGGACGGGCTCAGGTCGGGCTCTTGCTGCGGGAACGGCGACGTAAGCTCGGTCAGAGGAAGGCCCCGCCGAGGCCCAGCCTGGTCGGGTATTTTTCACTCGCCCGTTGCCGCCTGTTCATTGAGCCTGGCCACACGCTGCGCCATCAGCCGGGCCAGAAACAGGGCATATTGCGGATTGGCCCGGATGCCGGCCACAAATTCCTGGCGGGAAATCGCGATCAGATGACCGGCATCCCGGGCGACGACGGTGGCGGTGCGGCGGCTGTTCATCAGGAAAGACATCTCGCCGATGAAGATGTCGTCCGCATTCACGCCCCCGACCTTGCGCCCCTGGACCTGGACATCAAATTCGCCCTTGGCGATGTAGTACAGGTGATCGCTGCGTTCGCCAGCTGTGAAAATGACTTCTCCCGGCCGGGTTTCGCGCACCGCCCTGCCCTTGAACAGGCCGGGCCGCATGCTGCTCTCGCCTCCCTGGCCATAGGGCACGCTGAAGCGCACCTCATTGCCGCAGTCGTTGTATTCCAGGGTTGAGCACACCTGTCTTGCCATCGCGATTCCACGTCCGTGCATGGCGAGCAGGTTCTCATCCGCCAGCGGATCTCGCACATTGCGCCAGTCAAAGCCATCGCCCTGGTCCGCGATGGTGAAGTCCGCATGGTCTGGTCCAAGCCGGTATTCGAAGCTGACCTGCCGGGCTTTGATCTGAGGTCGGGCATTACGCTCCCTGACCAGGTCCGCTATGGCCCGTCCTGACTCCAGACAGGCCGATTTCTCGGCATAACTGATGCCACAGTTACCGTGCTCGATCGCATTCAGCAACAGCTCCATCAGGGCCAGATGCACGGCGCTCTTCTGCTGCAAATCAAAGCGCCGCGCGTTGTAGAGGAAATTGCAGAGCAGATTGACATAGCAACGGGCCACCAGCGGCTCATTGGGGAGGCGAAAGCTGGCAGCAAAATTACTGATCAGGTCCGAACCCAGGCCGCGCTGATGCATCAAGCGCTGGTTGTCACTCACGATCCCCAGCACCACCGCCAGATAACGCTCGATCTCGGTCTCTTCCAGAGCAATGATCAGATTCAAGCCGATCCGCGTTTCGAGCCGCGCCAGCGTGTCCCGCCCCGCGTGGATCACGATCACGCCACCATCCATCAGCCAGGGGTCAGCCAGGATGGCTTCGATCACGCCAAAGCTGTCAAATGCGGGATCGGCCAGGTCCAGCAGGAACAACGCCGGCATCTCGACCTGCAGGTACTCCAGTGCCTCTTCGCTGCACGCCAGGCGCTCAAGGGACAGCTCGGAAAAACTGCTGGCTTTCAGGCAGCGTTCGACTCGCTGCTGTACCTGCGAACGGGAACTGAGCAAGGGCAAGCTGTCCAGGTGCATTGGCGCTGACTTGGAGTGGGTTTTTCCAAGCTTAGCAGCTTGCCTGTGCCGAGCTCGCGCTCCGCGCCCTACCGCTCCGAGGACCGCAAGCACTGACCCTGCCGCGGCCCTGAGAACAGGCAGGCACCCGCGACGGGGGCAGCACATCCCTGACCTGGTCCGTTCCACGCAAACCGATCTGGCGCTTTCACCGGCATCCGGATTGCGGTCTAATGCTGGCCCCTGACTTCCCTCCCTGGCCCATGGCAGCTCAACCCGGCTCCGAGCATTTCATTCCATTCGATAAAGCCGACCTGATCCGCATGTGCTGCAGCGACCCGGCCTTGGAGCCAGCAAGGCAGGAGGCGCTGCGGACCATCTGCGCCCAGCTGTCCTTGATCTTCAATGCCGAATTTCACGCCACGCTGGAAGCACTGAAACAGGCCTACGCACCGCAGAACCCGGACCGGGACACCCGACCCGATCCGCTGCCACGCGCCGAATCAACACCCAGCCTCATGGGCTCGCTGCGTACGGTCCTGGAGGCCGCCAACTACCGGGCCATCGAACGTGCATCACTGGAGCAGGCCCTGCGCGAGCACTCGCTGATGAACATCCGGCTCGAAGTCAATTTCGACGACTTCGAAGAAGTCCTGTTCTTCAAGCGCGGCGAATCCCAACGTCAGGAAACCCTGAGCAGCCACTTCGGCCTGCGCCGCCGCCCGGTCGCTTTCACCAGTTACGACCGCGTCCTGGTGTACGTGAAATTTCGTGAAGCCGCGGCGTTCAGCGCCGAGCGGCTGAAAACGCTGAGCTTCGTTCCCGGCACCACCCTGCTCAAACTGTTCCAGAACGTGCCCAGCGCAGATCTGGAGATGCTGTTTCCCAACACCCAGGTGCGGATGCGAACCCTGGACAAGCTGCTCATTGGCATACCTGCCGCGGCCGGCGGCATCGCCCTGCTCGTCACCAAACTGGGCGGCAGCCTGCTGTTGCTGCTGGCCCTGCTGGCCTTTGCCCTGGGCCTGCGCAGCGAACCGGTCCAGCTCAACCAGGCCACCCTGATGACCCTGGCGGCCGGTATCGGCACCCTGGGCGCCTTCCTGTTCAGGCAGTTCGGCAAGTTCAAGAACCGCAAGATTCATTTTCTGAAAACCCTCACCGACAATCTCTACTTCCGCAATCTGGACAACAACGCCGGGGTCTTCCATTACTTGATCGACTCGGCCGAGGAAGAAGAATGCAAGGAATGCGTGCTGGCTTATCACCTGCTGATCAGAACCGGTCAGGCGATGAGCGAAACCGACCTGGATCGGGCCGTCGAAACCTGGATGGCGCAGCGCTGGGACTGCCACCTCGACTTCGAAGCCGACGATGCCCTGAGCAAACTGGTCCGGCTGGGGTTGGCCACACGCGAAGATCAACGCTATCGGGCGGTCCCGCTGGAGGCCGCCCAGCGCGTTCTGCGGCAGCGCTGGAACCAGCTCGGCACACAGATCAGCGCGGCCGGGCTGCACGAATCCGCCGCTGAGGTCGGGGCTCGGGGCTAATACCCTGCGGTTTCTGGCGCTGCCAAGGCGCGCCAGTGGCCCAGGCGCAGCTACGACGAAAGTTCAATGGCCCGCAGACACTAGCGCTGCTACGGTGCCGGAGGGCAGATGACACCGATCGGGCCGCGACACACAAACCGCGACCGAAGGTGACCTGAACCAGTAACCGACTGCCAAGCGCGATGGCGATGGAACGCTTGCCGGCAGTGGTGGGTGTTACTGGGTGTAGGGATGAACATTCAACAGACCAGGGAATGGTGGATGTGGGGCGGGTGCGGACGATTACCGCAATTTGACGGGCAATGGGGGACAGCGACGTGGCAACGAACAAGCACTGCGGGATTCTGGGAATCGGCGCGCTATGTATCGGCATGAGCGCCTGTGGTGGTGGGATGTCAGCGGGCACGATCAGCACGACGGCGCGGCAAGCCAATGCGCAGGAACCCTGGATGGAATCGATGCCGCGCGCGCAGTGCGGCCCGAATGATCGGGTCGAAACCGATCTGCAGGGTCGGGTCACCGCGATTGATCGCGTCAATGGCGAATCGCTGCAATCCTACAACTGCAATCTTGAACTGGTAGGTCAGCACGCCGGTGAAGGCGCCGGTTGGCAGCTGGCCTGGCTCGATGACTGCGCCTACTACGGGCAGGCTTCGGGCAACCCCTACCAGCGGCAGCCGGTGCCCAACCCCACCGGCAGTCCCGGCCATGTCAATCCGGGCACGGTGGTGATGGATGTCTCGGACTCGGCCAACCCGCAGCCGGTCAATTATCTGACCTCGACCTCGATGATCGACCCCTGGGAAAGTCTGAAGGTCAACCCGGACCGCCGCCTGCTGGGCTCGATCAACGCCAGGAACGGCAGCGGCGGACCGGAATTCGATTTCTACGACCTCGCCGGTGACTGCACCCAGCCCAAGCTGCTGTTCAGCGGGGCATTGGGCACATCGCTGGGACACGGCGGCAATTTCGCGCCAGACGGCCACACCTACTACGGCGGCCCGAATAACGTGGCCGGGGGCTTGAAAGCCGTCGACCTGAGTGACCCGACCAACCCGGAACTGCTGCTCGAGGGCTTCCCGCTGGGCATGCACGATCTGTCGGTGAGCGAGGATGGCACCCGTCTGTACATGGCCACCACCGCGGTCGGCGGCTTTTCGATCCTGGACGTGACCGACGTACAGCAGCGCAAGGCCACTCCCGACGTCACCGTGGTATCCACGCTGGCCTTCGAAGACAATTACCTGCCGCAGATGACCCAGCCGATCTACGTGGACGGCCGGCCCTACGTGGTCTACGTCGACGAAGGCTTTTCATCGGGACAGCAGAAAACCCGCTGCCTGCAAGGCCTGCCACCCTGGGGCTCGGGCAAGATCGTCGACATCTCCGACGAGGAGAACCCGCAGATCGCATCAATTCTGCGCCTGGAAGTTGCCGACCCGGCCAACTGCCTGATGACCATCACCGACTCGGAAACCGTCGGCTTCCAGTACGACGGGCATTACTGCACGGCCAGCGACGGGCGCACCGACAACACCACCGGCGTGGTGCACGATGCCGTGATCCTGATGTGTGCCTTCATGGAATCCGGTGTGCGGGTGTTCGACATCCGCGACCCCTACGCGCCACGCGAAATCGCCTATTACAACCCACCCGGCAATCCGAGCTACAAGCCGGGCACCTACCACAGCTATTCCCAGGTCTGTGACACCACCGACTGGGCCGGCGCGCACTCACGTTACGTGCCCGAGCGCAACGAGATCTGGATCACCAGCCAGTGCAATGCGTTCCAGACCCTGCGTCTGAGCAAACCCCTGGATGAACTGCTGGCGGCTTCGGCGGCGGCAGGCTGACCATTCGATCTCAGACACCCGAAGGAATTCCGATTCGAGCCTGTTGTGGAGATGCGCCTTAGTTGATGGCCACTTTCAACTGATAGGATAGGGTCACTCTGCGAGTGCTGGCCAAAGTCGAATAATTAAACAGGCCAGATACGGATTCCCTTGCACCAATTTGCCTGCCCAAATGCTGGAGATTTTTATGCGCGCCTTATCGACGCTTGCTGTGTCCGTCGTGTCCTTGATCCTGAGTCAACCGGTCCATGCGGAAGATGCGCCCACCGTGGTGGTCCTGCCTGATGGCATCCGGATAGAAGCCGCAACGCACGCGGTGCAGACGGTCACCCGCATCGCGGCTCCGGTCGGGGCGCTGGACACCCACGGCGTGACTGCCAAAGCCCAATCCGGTCGCGTGGCGGACGGACACTACCGCTACGAACTGGACATGCTGCCGGAAACCCGCAGCCGCACCGCGGCTGAATTCGAAGCCGATCAGTACGCCCAGGCGCCCGTCGCCGGCAAGCGCATCAGCGGCGGCTTCACGGTCGTGAACGGTGAACTGGTTGAGGCCTCCCGACCCGAACAGCAGCCTGAGACTGGGCCGAGCCCCACCGAACGGCGGCGCAACGCCGGGGTGCGCAAATGAACTCGATCAAGCGCAACTTCGCAACCTCGATCGTCGGCGCGGCCATCGCGGCCGCCGTGGTGCCGGGCACGGCTCTGGCCGATCAAGTATTTCAAGACGATATCATCGTAACTGGAAGCCAATGCATCGGTTTTGATTGTTCCAACGGCGAAACTTTCGGCTTTGACACGGTACGCCTCAAGGAAAACAACACGCGGCTGCGCTTCTTTGACACCAGTACTTCCGCCTCGTTTCCAACCGTGGACTGGCAACTGAGCGCCAATGAAAGCAGCAACGGCGGCCTGAACGCCTTCATGCTGGAGAATATCGACTCCAGCCGGCGTCCTCTGGTGATTGACTCGACCGCGGCCAACCATGCGCTGTATCTCAGCGCGCACAAGGTCGGTTTCGGCACCTCGGTACCGGCCCAGCCCCTGCATGCGGTGGCTCTAAATACCCCGGCACTGCGTCTGGAACAGAACGGCCTGGGGGCTTTCACCCCACAGACCTGGGATATCGGCGGCAACGAGATCTACTTTTTCGTGCGCGATGTAAGCAACGCCAACAGCTTGCCGTTGAAGATTCTGCCCAGCGCTCCGACCAATGCCCTGGTCGTGGATGGCTCGGGCAATCTGCTGCTTGGCAGCGATACCAATGGCTCGGCTGATCGTCTGCTGGTGCGCAATCGCGCCAATACCGCTGATCTTCTCCAGCTCGATGATGCCGGCAATCTGACGCTCGCGGGCACCCTCAGCAACTCC
>JBFJVB010000167.1:0-7292 GCA_041624435.1 Oceanococcus sp.
ATTCGCGGCTAAAGCCGCTCCTACAAGCGTTGCTCACCGGGCGGGTACCGCCGATGACCCTGGCTGGGGGTAGGGTTTGTGGGCAGGCTCAATCGATCAGACCCAGCTCGGCGGCGAATTTGACCATCGCGGCCGCGGCGGCCTGTTTCGGAAAGGGATGGTCCAGGTTTGGAGAACCCAGGCGCATGGCGGGTGGGAACGCGCTGTAGGACAGATCCCAGTGATGGCCGTGCAGCATGGCCAGGTCCACCGCCAGCGGCAGATCCACCTGCGCCTGTTTCTGGGTGACCTGCATATCGTTATTGGCATCGTATTTGGCGATTTCCATATAGCCTTGCATCTGGAAGTACGGCACCTCCGTCAAGGCGGTTGCACCGCTCAAGTTGAAGACCGGAATGTCCAGGGCGTCCAGGGTGGCAGTCTGGGTGGCCATGAAATCGGCCCGCACCTCGGTACTCAGGTCGCGGATCGCCGCCTTGATGTCGAACTCGTCGATGCGCCGTAGCGAGCCCTGGATGCGGATGACCGGGCTGATGACCCGCAGCAGGTTGGCCAGCACGCTCTCAACCTTGGCGATATCCAGCTCGCGCACGCTGTTATAGATGTCGTCGGCCAGATACGAGCCGCCCGGGGCGCCGGCCCAGTTGAATACGCAGCGCACCCGGTCGGCTGCGGGCCGGCGGTGGGCCAGCCATTGCAGGATGTCCGGCACCCCTTTGCTGTAGCCGATCATGAACACATCGCCCGGCGGCTGGGCGGCGGCGGGCTCGATCGTCGCGCAGTCAGCCGTCAGGCCCAGGCCTTGATCCATGGCCCGATCCAGGTCGGCCAGATTGGCTTCGCAGCCGCGCATCGGATGCAGGTCAGCACGCAGGAACCGCCAGCCGTGAGCGCGCTCCAGGGCGGGCAGGGCTTCCTGAAAGGCCCGGGTAGGGAGCAGGCCGTTGAGCAGTCCCGGGCAGAACAGACCGCTGCAGTGCTCCAGTCTGGGCGCGGCGGCGGCCGGCATTTCGGTTTCCCATTCGCGCATTGCCGGTCCGCGCAGGAAACGTTCGGCCACTTGCTGGCGTGGCGGACGCTGGTCCGTGCGCAGGCCGCGTTTGCGCGCGGTTTCCAGGGCCTGCGGGTCGGCCGCGGCCTCGCTGATGAACAGGTTGCGCCAGCGACGGCCGCACCAGGCCTTGATCCAGGGGTCGGCGAAGCTGCGGCGGCTTACCGCGACCGCGGTGCGAACGCCGGCGATCACCGTGGCAAAATCGCCGCTGTGTTCGGCCTGTTTCAGATCTTCGTACATGTCACCTCCCTGTGGTGCCGGCGCCAACCGGCAGGATTCGGAGTCTGACAGTATGCCCAAGCCACACGCGCAGGCAAGATGCGCCCAGGCAGCCGCCGCTTCGACCGCAAGGAGTCGGCGAGGTGAGCTCAAGCCTCAGGGGAGCGCCGCGCGGGCTGCCCGGAGGCGGCCGGCCTCAGGCCCGAAGGGGCGCCAGGCTAAAATCGATAACCCAGACTCGCCAACCATTGCTGGCGTTGGCCGAAGCCGCCTTCCAGCAGCAGCTGTACCCGGCGATTGATGTTCCAGCTGGCACCGACGACGGTATTCCAGGGTTCGGCGGCTTGTTCTTCGATGATGGCGGTGACCGGCGCGCCCATGAACTCGGTTTCTATCACGAGAGTCTGCTGCAGGTCCTGATACATCGCCCCGACCCACAGGGCACCCTGCCAGCCGTGATACCGGCCGTTCCAACCCAGGCGAGGATTGATCACGATGGCTTTGGCGTCATCCTCGGAAATATCGATGTTGGTCTCGGTGTAATTGGCGTCCAGTGTGGCGAAGAAACTCCGGTAGCCCGCGGCCAGGGTCAGCCCCAGACCGAGAATATCGCCCTTGTAGCGCTGTTTGAACGGCACCATCAGGCTGCTGGGGCCGAACAGGCCAGCGGGTATGGTCGCCGTGCCTTCCGATTCGCTGTCGCTGCGTCCGGCCAACAGGTAGATATTCAGGAAGGGGAATACCCAGGCGTCCAGTCTCAGGGTGTCGGTACGGTCTTCATTCGTGAGTTTTTCGATGCTCGCCGGTACCGGCGCTCCGCCGGCAGACACTTCCAGCCTGGTGACCTTGAACGGCTGGTCCTGCTCCATATGGGTCCAGCTCAGACCGAAGGGCAGGGGCAGTTCGATGCCACGGGCCCGGGCGGCTTCCGCGCCGATGGGCCACTCGGCGAAGGCCATGCCTGGACTGGTCAGTGTCAGCAGGCCGGCGAGAATTACGCAAATCCTGTGCATGATGAGGCTCCACAGAAGGGCGCATGACGCTAACCCGAAGCAGGTAAAGTAATTGTGGTGGAACGGTGCAGACGGGGGCGTTCAGCCGGGCCGCGGCGCGGCCTGATCGCGGCTTTCGCTGGGGGTCATGCCGGTCCAGCGTTTGAAAGAGCGGGTGAAACTGGAGGTGTCGGAAAAGCCCAGCAGATAGGCGATTTCGCTGATGGAGTAGCGCTGGCTGGCGAGGTAGGACAGGGCCAGATCACGGCGTGCCTGGTTCAGAATGCTGCGGTAGGAGGTCCCCTGGGCGCCGAGTTTGCGCTGCAGGTTGCGCAGGCTCATATGCAGGGCTGCCGCGATCTTTTCCTGCGCGGGCTCACCGTGGGGTAGTTGCTCCACCAGAACGGCGTGGACGCGATTGGCCAGATTCTCACGATCCAGTGCCGCCACATAGCGGGCCAGGATTTCGTCATTGTGCCGGGCCAGATCGGCATTGCCGGTCGGCAACGGTCGATTCAGGCTCTGGGATGAAAAGTACAGGGCGGTTTCACTGGCCGCAAAGCCAATCGGCGCCTTGAAAATTTTCTCGTAAGGGCCGGTGTCGGCGGGGGGCGGGCGTCGAAAACACACTTTCTGGGCACGAAATTCGGGGCCGCTGAGCAGACGGCACAGGCGGATGATCACCGTCATGAATGCATCCAGCGCCTCGGCTGCCGGCTGCGGACCGGGCAGGGGAACGAGTTCGAACTTGTACAGCGTACCGGCCTGCGTGAAGCGCAGATCGGCGGCGTCGGTGACAATCCGGAAGTAACGCACCAGGCGCTCGAATGCATCGCGCAATGTGGGGCTGGCCAGCAGCGAATAACCCAGGGCGTGGAACGTGGTCTGATTGACATGTCCGGCGACGCTCAGGCCGAAGCCCGGATCACCCGTGGCCTGGACTGCGAGTTCCCAGAGCCGGGTGGTCGCCGCAACCGGATAGCGTGCGTTCGGGTCGCCCAGTGCCTGGAGGTCCAGTCCGGCCTCTGCAAACAGGGCCGCGCCGTCCTGGTCCCGGGCATCCAGGGCCGCTTTGATGGCTCGGGCCCAGCTTGTCAGGGAGGTGGCGTGATGGGCCATCGCGATTCTACCGGCAGGTGAGTTGGCGGCCAGGGTCAAACGCTTGGCGCGTTCGGCCCTGCCAGGGACAGACGACAGGACTACTGTGTAGTCAATCCAAATCTTATAGGAGCGCCCCATGGCTGCCCAGACATTGAATCAGCCGGTGACGGCAATGAGTGATGCCCAGAAGACCGCCCGGATCAAGCAGGTCGTGATCCAGGCCGGCCAGGATCTGCGGGCGCGCCACCCCTGGCTGCGACATCAGGATGCCATCGGTGCGCTGATCATGCTGTTTTCCCTGGGTGGAATGATCGGCACCGGCTATCTGTATTTTCTGGGCACCATCGCCTGGTATGTGTGTGTGCCGGCGGTGGCTCTGTTTGCGTCCTTCATCCATGAACTGGAACATGATCTGATCCATCAGATGTATTTCCGCAAGCGGCCGGCAATCAACAGGCTGATGCTGATCGTCGGCTGGATCGCCCGGCCCAGCACGGTCAACCCGCTGATCCGCCGCAAGCTGCACCTGCATCATCACAAGCATTCCGGCACCGAAACCGATCTGGAGGAGCGCGGTATCACCAATGGTGAACCCTGGAGCTTCAAACGCCTGTTGATGACGGGTGACAATATGCTCGCGGTCTATCTGCGGCCGCGTCTGACCCTGCACATGGTGCGCGCCTTCATCCGCGCCCAGAAGCCCGCTGACGGGCGGGAATTCAAAGCCTTGGCGCGCGAGCAGCGGCTGGCCTATTTTCCCCTGGCCACGGTCTATTATTTCGCCTGGCATGGCTGGCTGGCGTTTCATGCGGTGGCCTTGGCGGCGGCCATGATCGGCAGCCCCTTGTCCTTGTCCGCAGGCGCGCAGTCACTGGTGAACGGTCTGGATTTTCTCGCCGTGACCTTGATGCTACCGAGTTTCCTGCGCACCTTCTGTCTGCATTTCGTCAGTTCGAACATGCATTACTACGGTGATGTCGAAGATCAGAACACCATGCAGCAGACCCAGGTGCTCAATCCCTGGTGGCTGCTGCCGATGCAGGTGTTCTGCTTCAATTTCGGCAGCACCCACGCGATCCATCATTTCGTGGTGAAGGAACCGTTCTACATTCGCCAGTGGACCGCACCAGTGGCCCATCGGGTGATGCGCGAGATGGGTGTGCGGTTCAATGACCTGGGCAGTTTTCGCCGGGCCAATCGCTTTGCCAGCGCGCCGGCCGCCCAGGCTGGTGGCGCTGCGGTGATGACTGCCGACGCCGCGTGAGCGGCAGCGCTGCGGCTCAGTGATCGGCTGGGCAGGGCCGGTGGCCAGGAGTGGGCAGATGCGCCAGCGCATGCCACACTAGGCATGGCCCAGCCCAGCCGCCCGGTTTGATCGCGGCGCGGGGAGGCACGTATCTGTCTCGATAGCTGGTCTTGCGTTGTTTACACGGAGTCATCGGTGCCCGACATTTTTACGACCGTTCTGGAATGGTATCGCGAACCACTGTTCTGGCTGTTTCCGGTCGCCACGACCTTGCTCAGCATGTTCGCATTCCTGCTGTTTGCCTTACCCCTGACCTGGCTGTCCCACGCCGATCCGGTGTGGGCGCGTCGCTTCAAGATTCAGTCCCGGCACGACCGTCACGTCGGTTTCGGTGAGGCCTTGTATCAATGGTGGACCAATAATCTGCAGACCTTTGTCGGAGTGCTGCTGCTGTGGCCTCTGTTACGCCTGAGTGACGTGCACGCGGGCCCCCTGCCGGCCTGGTGGCTGATCGTATTGCAGTTGCTCTTCATCATCTACCTGGATGATTTCCTGTTTTACTGGATGCATCGGGCGATGCACACCCGCTGGTTGCTCAAGCATGTGCATGGTCTGCATCATCGAATCTATGCGCCGCGCGCGATTGCCGGTCACTACAGCCATCCGGTCGAATACGGGCTGACCGCCGCGATTGCCCTGGTCGGGCCGTTGCTGCTTGGGGTGCATGTGCTGACCTTGTGGATCTGGGTGGTGTTCCGTCAATGGGAGGCGGCCGAAGGTCATTGCGGCTACGATTTTCCATGGTCGCCGACGCATGTATTGCCGTTTTCGGACGGGGCGGTGCACCACGACTATCATCATTCCAAGATCAAGGGCAATTACGCCGGTTTCCTGAGCTGGACAGACCGGGCTTTTGGCACCCTGGTGCCCGGCTATGACGAGGACAAGGCGAGGACACGGGCCTCGCGGGCCTAGGCCAGCACGCATCGCATCATGATCCGGGTCGCGCTGCTGGCACATCGATTCAAACCACCGCTCGCTGGCAGAACGAGTCCATGACGCTGGTTGAAGCGGGCCTGGTCGTCGTCCAGCACGAATGGCTATGGTATGGCATGCCGATCTTCGTGCTCAGCCTGCTTGCCGAATATGGGCTGTTTCTGCGCCAGCGACCGGATCGCTTCGCCTGGTCTGATTCGCTGGTCTCCCTGGGCGCGGGCAGTGTCGCTTTGGTGCTGATTCTGCTGACCAAGACTCTGTGGCTGGGTGTGTTCTACCGGATTTATGAGGCGCGGTTGTTCGATCTGGGTCACGCCGCCTGGGTCTGGGGCCTGCTGTTTCTGGCCGATGACTTCACCTACTACTGGTTTCATCGCCTGGGCCATCAGGTCAATCTCCTCTGGGCCGGTCACTCCACGCATCATTCCGCCCGCCATTACCATTACGCCACTGCATTGCGGCAGGCCTGGCTGGAATACTTCTACAAATACGCCTACTGGTTGTGGCTGCCCTGGATCGGCTTTGAGCCGCTGATGGTCTTCGCCATGCTGTCGCTGAGTCAGATCTACGGTTTCCTGCTGCATACCGAAGCCGTCGGGAAACTGGGTCCGCTGGAAGCCGTTTTGAGCACGCCCTCGCATCACCGCGTGCATCACGGCATGCAGGCCGAATACCTGGATCGGAATTTCGGCGGATTTCTGATCATCTGGGATCGGCTGTTCGGCACTTTCGCCGTGGAGCAGCAACGGCCCCGCTACGGGGTGACCGATGATCCGGTCGATGATCGCCTGCTTTCGGTCGGCCTGCGCGGCTATGCCAAGGTGGCCAGGCGCTGGGCGCAGGCACGCACGCCGCAGGCGCGCCTCGCCGCCCTGTTCGGCCCGCCTTGAGGCCGCTCAGTCGGACTCGGGCGGAATCGGTGAGCGGGTCCAGATGACCGTTTGGCCCAGCATCGGGGTGCCGATATAGCCGCGTAATTTCAGCCGGTCGGTGCCATCCAGGCGGATCTTGGATTTATAGATCTTGCCATGCCGGACATCGTAGGTCCGGCCGCCGACCCATTCGTCGTCGTCAAAGCGCAGCCCCCACAGCACCCGCAGACCGATGACCGAGCGCTGGCGCAGCGCCGGATCCGGATTTTCCCGGTCCACGACCGGCTCACCCGCCATCGGGTCGTTTTCCGGATACACCGGGAAGCGGGTCCAGCGCACTTCGCCGACGTATTCCTCGCCGTCGCGGAAAATTTCCACCACCGAATCCCGGTTGCCGTCTTCGTCGCTGGTCAGCCAGGTGCCCGTCAAGGCATCGGCGTCGAGCGCCGCAGCCGGCCCAGCCAAAGTGCAGCTCACCGCCACGGCCACAGCCTTGATCCATTGACCGAGCATGCCATTCTCCATCACCGCCTGATCTCATGGTACTGGAGATCAGGCGGTGATGGAGGAGCGGTTAACACCGGGAAGGACCCGGACGCCTGCGATGCCCGTTCGCGCGCTTGCTGCGCGGCGCTCGCTCCTACGGCAGGGAAGGCGCCCGATGCCGGTTTGCCCGTTCGTGTAGGAGCGGTGTCAGCCGCGAATGGACATTGGGTTAATCGCTGGCGCTTGATACGCGGCACGACATCTGCATGCTGACATTTTATTGACGCCGCTGCGTTTCTAATGGCTGCAACACGACGCGCCGGCCC
>JBFJVB010000168.1:0-7253 GCA_041624435.1 Oceanococcus sp.
CGATGCTGCGCTGCAAATCATCCAGCCCCCCCTCGAAATTGACCAGGAAGACCAGGTCGCCATTGATGATTTCCCGCGGCTGCACGGATTCCACCAGACCCAATTGCTCCAGATAACGCAGCACCCGTGCGTAGTCCGCCAGCGTATTCAAACCGACCACCCGCAAGCGGGTGGTCTGCACCCAACCGGCGGCGATACGCAGGGCGTATTGCCGGGCCAACACGTCCGCAAAAGCGTCGAAACCACCGCGGCTCGCCGTATTCCCGTCATCACCGAAACTTTCCCAGATCTGTGCCGGCTCGTTCGGGCGCAGCAACGCCCATTGCGCCGACCACAGGCGTCCCTGCGGCTGCAGGCGGAGCAACAGGATATGGCGGGCGTTGTAACGCGCGCTGGCCGCATCGATCCGGGCGTAATCCTGGGCCACCACATCCAGCGGGCTGATCGCGCTGCGGTCGCTGGCATCCATCAGCGGGAAGCGCAGCGGCACCCCGCGGCGCTCGGCGGCCTGCACCAGGGCGGGCAGTTGAAGTTCGATCCGGCTCGCCGGCCACAGCTGGCGCGCCCCCTGTTCGGTCGGTCCCAGGACCCAGACCGCGGTCACCGGACGCAGCTCATCCCACAACGGCAGGCGAAAGTTCTTGACCGCCTGCATCAGGGCCTCGGGTTCAAACTCCACCAGCAACTGCTGCTCTGCCTGCGCACCGGCCAGGGCCTGGTCTTCGCTGGGGGGCACTTCCACATAGCGGAAATTGCGCACGTAGCGCGACGCAGACTGCAAGATGGGTTGGGCCGCCTCGCTCAGACTGATCGACACATCACCGGTCATGCGCACCAGAACCTGATCCAGAGCGGTCCGGGTCGCAGCCAGTCGCGCGGCTTCACTGCGCGAATTAATCGGCGCGGTACCCTGGTAGAAATTGGCCGGCCGCGCCGTGCCCTGAGCCTGTGCGGTCACGGCCGTCAGCACGAGCACGAAAAACAGGCTGGCGCGCAATGCAGTCATGGCATCTTCAAGATGGAAAAAATCTAAGTGTAATTCCTGACGGTACAATACGCGCCATCCACTCGTAATCCCTCTGCGCATGCCCTCATCTCAAAAGCCTCTCAGTTACCGCGATGCCGGTGTCGATATCGACGCCGGCAATCAGCTGGTCGAAGATATCAAACCCCTGATCGCGCGCACCCTGCGTCCGGAAGTGCTCGGTGGCCTGGGCGGCTTTGGCGGCCTGTTCAAGGTGCCTGAAGGTTATGCCGAACCCGTGCTGGTTGCGGGCACCGACGGCATCGGCACCAAACTGAAACTGGGCATTGATTCGGACCGGCTCGACGGTCTGGGCCGCGATCTGGTCGCGATGTGCGTCAATGACATCCTGGTCTGCGGTGCTGAACCGCTGTTTTTCCTGGATTATTTCGCCACGGGCCGGCTGGAACGCGGCGTCGCCACCCGGGTCATCGCCGGGGTCGCAGCCGGCTGTGAAGAGGCCGGCTGCGCCCTGATCGGCGGTGAAACCGCGGAAATGCCCGGCCTGTATCGCGCCGGCGAGTTCGACGCCGCCGGCTTTTCCGTCGGCATCGTCGAACGCGCGGCGCTGCTGGATGGCCAACAGGTCGAAGCCGGCGACATCGTCCTGGGCCTGGCCTCCAGCGGACCGCATTCCAATGGCTATTCGCTGATTCGCAAAATTCTGGAAGTCAGCGCCGCCGATCCTGCGCAAGCCTGCGGGGACGAAAGCCTGATCGACGCCCTGATGGCGCCGACCCGAATCTATATTCGCGCAGTTTTGCCGCAAATCCGCGCAAAGCGCATTCACGCCATCTCGCATATCACCGGCGGAGGCATCACCGAGAATCTGCCGCGGGTATTGCCGGACACGCTCAGCGCCGAGATTGATCCGCAAGCCTGGCCGCGCCCTGCCGTATTCCAATGGTTGCAGGACCAGGGCCAGGTGGCCGAAGACGAAATGCGCCGCACCTTCAATTGCGGCATCGGCCTGATTCTGGTCGTGCCGGCAGCCCAGGCGACACCCTGCCGCGAGGCCCTGGTGGCGGCGGGTGAAAGCGTGTTTGCCATCGGTCGCATCGTGGAACGCGAGTCCGGCCCCGCGGTGCGCTATCTCTAGATGAGCAAACCGCGCCTGGCCACGCTGATTTCCGGCAGTGGCCGCAATCTGGAAGCCATTTTGCAGGCCTGCGCCGAAGGCCGCATCGCCGCAACACCAAGCCTGGTCCTGTGCAATCGTCCAGGCGCCCACGGCCTGGAGCGCGCGCGCCGCTTCGGGGTCGCAACCCAGGTGGTTGATCATCAGGACTTTTCGGACCGCGCCAGCTTCGATCAGGCGCTGGGAGACGCTCTGGAGCAGAGCGCACCCGACATCGTGGCGCTGGCCGGCTTCATGCGCATCCTGACCCCCGGTTTCATCCGCCGGTTTCAGGGCCGGATGTTCAATATCCACCCGTCCCTGCTACCCAAGTACCGCGGCCTGCACACCCATCGCCGGGCGCTGGAAAATGGCGATACCTGGCACGGCGCCAGCGTGCATTATGTCAGCGAGGAACTGGATGCCGGCGCCGTCGTCAAACAGGGCCGAATCCGGGTCACCGCAACCGACAATGAAAACACGCTGGCAGACCGAATTCTCCAGGAAGTGGAACTCAAGCTGTATCCCGAGGTTCTGAGTTGGGCGGCTGCCGGACGCTTGCAGCTGCATACTGAGCAGGGCAAGGGCGCGGTCATTCTGGACGGCACCCCCCTGAACAGCCCGCTCATCGGAGATTATTGATGCGCTTACCGCTCCTGTTTCGTGCCAGCCTGCTGCTGGCCCTGCTCACCAGCAATGCCTGGGCGCAAGGCCTGACACCCTATGTGGCCGATTATGAACTGTTTCGCGGCGGCACCCGGCTCGGCCATGCCCAGGTCCGGCTGCAAGACGGCGAGCAGCCGGATTGCTTTACCTACAGCTATATCGCCCGGCCCAGCTGGCTGTTTCGCTGGGCGACCGGAAGCATCACCGAAAGCAGCCAGTTCTGCGTCCAGGACAAGCGCCTGCTACCCAGCCGTTATCGCTATCACCGCAGCGGCATCGGCGCGGACAAGGAGAATTTCAGCCTCGATTTCGATGCCGAGCGCCGGCTGGTCACCGATCACCAGGGCGTGGAGCGCGACTGGCCACCGGGTGCCGTGGACCGGCTGATGGTGCAACTGGAAGCGCTGCGCCTGGTCGAAGGCATGGGTTTTCCGGTCCAGGAACGCCGCCTCAATGTCACCATTGTCGACGATGACCGGATCAAGGATTACACCCTGGCGGTGATCAAGGCCGAGACCATCAAGGTGCCCGCCGGCGAGTTCGAAACGATCCGGGTAGAGCGCATCAATGATCCGAACAAGACCACGCGTTTTTGGGTAGCGCCCGCCCTGAACAATCTGATCGTCAAGGTGGAGCAACAGCGCAAGAATGATCCGGCCATCGGTATCGCGCTGCAGTCCCGGCCGGACATCAAGGCCGCAACGCCTGAGCCCGCAGCGGCCGAGCCCGCCCCTACGGCCCCGCGACCGTAATCAGCACCGACCTCGCGCGCAGGTTGCAGGTTGCCGGGGTCATCAAGCCTTCGGCAAGGTGACGCCCTGCTGGCCCTGGTACTTGCCCTGGCGGTCCCGGTATGAGGTCTCGCAAACCTCGTCCGATTCCAGAAACAGCATCTGGGCCACGCCTTCGTTCGCATAGATTTTCGCCGGCAGTGGCGTGGTATTGGAAAATTCCAGCGTCACATGCCCCTCCCATTCCGGCTCCAGCGGCGTGACATTGACGATGATCCCGCAGCGGGCATAGGTACTTTTGCCCAGACAGATGGTCAGCACATTGCGCGGAATCCGGAAGTATTCAACGGTGCGCGCCAGGGCGAAGGAATTCGGCGGAATGATGCACACCTCACCTTCAAAATCGACGAAGCTCTGCGGAGAGAAGGCTTTGGGATCAACCACGGCCGAGTTGATGTTGGTGAAAATCTTGAATTCGTTGGCGCAACGCACATCGTAGCCGTAACTGGACACCCCGTAGGACACGATGCCGCGCTCGCCGTCCTTGCGGACCTGTCCGGCTTCAAAAGGCTCGATCATGCCGTGCTCACGGGCCATGTGGGTGATCCAACGGTCTGCTTTTATGCTCATTGTGGTACCAGGACTGCCAGGAATTAGGACACTGCGGGTGGAGCTTACTCCACCACGATTTCGGGAAATTGCGCCACGCCGGCGCGACTGAGTTCAAAGGCGGCGCGACCGGCCAGGGCGAAGTAGGCCGCCGCCAGAGGGCCGTCGGGTGCGGCCACGACCGTCGGCGCGCCGCTGTCGGCCTGCAAGCGGATATCGCCGTGCAG
The DNA here is from genome assembly GCA_041624435.1 of Oceanococcus sp. Lineage (GTDB taxonomy): Bacteria > Pseudomonadota > Gammaproteobacteria > Nevskiales > Oceanococcaceae > Oceanococcus. The sequence continues at coordinate 4,375 of JBFJVB010000168.1, forward strand.
AGGCAGCTGACCCAGCACCGGCACCTGGTACTGGTCCGCCATCGCCTGCCCGCCCCCGGAACCGAAAACCGAATCCTCATGGCCGCACTGCGAGCAGATATGGGTGCTCATGTTCTCCACCACCCCGAGCACGGTCACACCGACTTTTTCGAACATCTTCAATCCCTTGCGGGCATCCAGCAAGGCGATGTCCTGGGGGGTGGTGACGATCACCGCGCCGCTGACCGGAATTCTCTGCGCCAGGGACAGCTGGGTATCGCCGGTGCCCGGTGGCATGTCGATGATCAGATAGTCGAGATTGGGCCAACGGGTTTCGGTGAGTAACTGGTGCAAGGCCTGGGTCACCATCGGTCCACGCCAGATCGTCGGCTCTTCCTCATCGACCAGCAGGCCGATCGACATCAGCGCAATCCCGTGGGCCTGCACCGGCAACATCATCTTTTCCTCAAGCAATTCAGGCCGAGCCTTGGAGACCCCGAGCATCCGCGGCTGACTCGGACCGTAGATGTCCGCATCCAGCATGCCCACCACGGCGCCCTCGGCGGCCAGCGCCAGGGCCAGATTGGCCGCGACCGTGGATTTACCCACCCCGCCCTTGCCCGAAGCCACCGCGATGATGTTCTTGATCCCCCGCAGCGGCTGCAAGCTGCCCTGCACCGGCTGCGAGTCCACCCGCCAGTCCACCCGGGCCTGCAATTGCCGCGCGCCCAGCAGGGGCGCGAGCGCCTCGGCCAGTGCGGCGCGCAACTGGCCCGCATAGCGCCGGGCCGGGAACGGCAGTTCGATGTCGATCTGCAGGCTGGATTCATCGAAGCTGAGCCGTCGGACAAATCCCGGCAAAGCATCACCGAGGACGGGATCGCGAAATTCTTCTAAAGCCTGATTGATTGCATTGGTGTCGAACACGGCGAACCCTGAAGAGTGCGCAGGCGTGCAGCGGGCTGGCAGCTAGCCAATCCGGGCGCGCCGACGAACTGAAAAATGACCGCGCATCTTAACAAGATGCCGCATATGGCAAAATAGAGCGTTTTTCCCGAGCCTTCCTGATCATGCGTCGCATTCTCGTCACCCATGCCCTTCCGTATGCCAATGCGGCGCTGCACTTTGGCCACCTGCTGGAATCGACTCAAACCGACATCTGGGTCCGCTACCAGAAACTGCGCGGCCACGACTGTCGATTCGTCTGCGCCCATGATGTGCATGGCACGCCGATCATGCTGATGGCCGAAAAACTCGGCCTGAGTCCCGAGGCCCTGGTCGAACAGGTCGGCGCCCTGCAGCGCAAGGACTATGCCGACTTCCTGATCGATTTCGACAATTTCTACACCACCCACAGTCCCGAGAACCGCGAACTGGCGAGCCTGTTCTACACCCGGCTGCGTGACGCGGGCCACATCGAAAAGCGCAGTATCGCCCAGGCTTATGACCCGGAAAAGCAGATGTTCCTGCCTGACCGCTACGTGAAGGGCGAGTGTCCGCGCTGCGGCGCGGCCGACCAGTACGGCGATTCCTGCGAGAACTGCAGCGCGACCTACAGCCCGACCGATCTGAAAAACCCGAAATCCGTGGTGTCCGGCGCCACCCCGGAACAGCGCGCCTCGGAGCACTACTTCTTCAAGCTGGGTCATTTCACCGAGTGGCTGCGCAACTGGCTGGACACCGCGCCGATCCAGCCGGCGGTGCGCAGCAAACTGGGCGAATGGTTCGACTCGGGTCTCCAGGACTGGGATATTTCGCGCGATGCGCCGTATTTCGGGTTTGAAATCCCGGATGCGCCAGGCAAGTTTTTCTATGTCTGGCTGGATGCACCGATGGGCTACATGGCCAGTCTCCAGGACCTGTGCAAGCGCGAAAACCTCGACTTCGATGCCTACTGGGCAGCGGATTCCAGCGCCGAGGTGTATCACTTCATCGGCAAGGACATCACCTACTTCCACACCCTGTTCTGGCCGGCGATGCTGCACGGCGCGGGCTTTCGGGCGCCGACCGCGGTCTTCGCCCATGGCTTCCTGACCGTCAACGGGGCCAAGATGTCGAAGTCGCGCGGCACCTTCATCCTGGCGCGCACCTACCTGAACCACCTGCCCCCGGAATACCTGCGTTACTACTTCGCCGCCAAGTTGAGCGGCGCGGTCGAGGACATCGATCTGAATCTGGAGGATTTCCAGGCGCGGGTGAATGCGGATCTGATCGGCAAATACGTCAACATCGCCAGCCGCACGGCCGGCTTCATCAGCAAGCGCTTTGCCGGGCAACTGGGCCCGACTCTGGACAATCCGGCGCTGTTCGAGGACTTCGTGGCCGCCGGCGAGCCGATCGGCGAGGCCTTCGAAGCCCGCGAGTTCGGTCACGCCATCCGCCAGATCATGGCTCTGGCGGACAAGGCCAACCAGTACGTGGCCGAACAGGCACCCTGGAAACTGGCCAAGCAGCCGGATCAGGACGCCCGCCTGCAGGCCGTCTGCACCACCGCGCTGAATCTGTTCCGCCTGCTCAGCCTGTATCTGACCCCGGTGATTCCGGCCACGGCGCAGAAGGTCGACAGCCTGTTCTCCGGCGCCAGCCTGCACTGGGATGAGCGCGGCAAACCGCTGCTGGATGCGCCTTTGCAGACCTTCACGCCGCTGATGCAGAGGATCGACCCGAAGGCCGTGGCGGCCATGCTCGAAGAAGAAGCCGCCAGCAAGCCGGCGGAACCCGCCGGCGCGAAACCCGCAGCCGCCGTGGATCAGGCGGACACCATCGGCATCGAGGATTTCGCCAGGGTGGATCTGCGCATCGCTCGCATTACCCGCGCCCAGGCGGTTGCCGGGGCCGTCAAATTGCTGCAACTGAGCCTGGATGTCGGCGACCTGGGGGAGAGAAATGTCTTCGCCGGC
>JBFJVB010000169.1:0-7052 GCA_041624435.1 Oceanococcus sp.
CAGGCGCACCATCCGGACCTGGCGGACCGGGTCCGGTTCCGAGGCGAGACCGTCAAGCAGCGCGATCGCGGCGGCGCGGTCGTTGCAGACCGGCAGCACGTCGCAGCCGGCCGCGAGCGCGAGCCGGGCGCGCTCGACGATGCCGCCGAAGGCGGCGGCGCCCGCCATCGACAGGTCGTCGGCGAAGACCGCGCCAGTGAAGCGCAGCTGGCCGCGCAGGCAATCGCTGATCCAGCGCTGCGACAGGCTCGCCGGCCGCTCGTCGACGGCCTCGAAGACGACGTGGGCGGCCATCACCGATGGCAGTCCGTTCGCGAGCAGGCGCCGGTAGGGGCGCAGGTCGGCCTCGATGTCGGCCCATTGACGCCGGTCCACGGGCAGCGCGACGTGCGAGTCGGCGGCGACGGCACCGTGGCCCGGGAAGTGCTTCGCGGTGGCGGCCATGCCGGCCTCGCGCATGCCGCGCCGATGCGCCCGGGCCAGGGCGCTGACCGCCTCCGGCTCCGCGCTGAAGGCCCGGTCCCCGATGATTTGCGACACCCCGCCATCCAGATCCAGGACCGGGGCAAAGGCCAGATCCACGTCCACGGCCCGCAACTCGGCGGCCAGCAACCAGCCACCGGCGGCGGCGGCGCGCAGCGCCTGCTGCGGCCGCTCGGCATAGGCCTGGCCATAGCGTCCAACGGCCGGTAGCCGCAGAAAGCCACTGCGGAAACGCTGCACGCGTCCGCCTTCCGTATCGGCCGCGACCAGCACTTCGGGGCGAATGGCGCGAATCTGCGCAACCAGCGCCTGCAGCTGCACCGGGTTGGCGTAATTCCGCGTGAACAGAATCACCCCGCCCACCGCGCGATGGCGCAGTTGTTCGGCTTCGGCGCGCGACAGTTCCCGCCCGACCAGATCGAGCATGACCGGACCTAACACGGTGAGATCCAGACGGCAGCGAAATCAGACATGTATATTCACCACGCAATTGACCGGCACTGCGGCGTACAAGGCCATCACATCCGCGTTGCTCATGCGGATACAGCCGTGGGATACCGGTTCGCCCAGACGGTCTTCCTCCGGCGTGCCGTGGATATAGATAAACCGCGACTGGGTATCCACCGGGCCATAGCGGTTCAATCCGGGCTCCAGCCCACCCAGCCACAGAATGCGACTCAGAATCCAGTCCCGATCCGGGGCCGTCGCCGCCAGGGCTGCGGAATAGATCTCACCGGTGGGCCGCCGTCCGACGAAGACCGCGCCGGCCGGAGCCTGAGCGCCGATTTTCGCCCGGATCCGGTGGCGTCCCCGGGGCGTGCAGCCGCTGTCTCGACACTCACCCGGACCGTTACGCGCACTGGACACCTTGAACTCGCGCACCACCGTGCCGGCGGCGAGCAGACGCAGGCGCTGCCGGCCCAGATCAATGTCCAGGCTGGTACTCATGCGGGAGAAAACGCCGCAATCGATTCCACATGCCCGGTATGGGGAAACATGTCCATCACCCCCGCTGCCGTGCAGCGATAACCGGCGGCCGCGATGATTTTTGCATCCCGCGCCAGACTGGCTGGATGACAGGAGACGTAAACGATGCGCTGCGGATGCTTGGCCAGCAACGCCGGCAGGATCTGCTCGGCGCCCGCACGGGGCGGATCGAGCAACACCTTGTCGAAACCGGAGTTTAACCAGGGCGCGCCCTGCTGCGGCTCGAACAGATCAGCCACATGATATTGGGCCTGCAGGCCCTGGCGCTGCGCATTCGCCCGGCCGCGCTCGACCAGGCTGGCTTCGCCCTCGACGGCAATCACTTGCGCGCCGCTGCGGGCCATGGGCAAGGTGAAATTACCCAGGCCGGCAAACAACTCCAGGACCCGATCCCCGGCGTGCAAATCGAGCAGATCCAGCGCATGGGGGATCATCTTGCGGTTCAACTCGGCATTGACCTGGACGAAATCCATCGGCGTGAACTCCAGATCCACACCGTACTGGGGCAAGGCGTAGCGCAGCACGGGCGCGTCGGCTTCCAGCGCTACGACGGAATCGGGGCCCGCGGACTGCAGGTAGATCCACAGCCCCGTGCGCTGGCCAAAATCACGCAGACGCTGCACGTCTTCGGCCGACAAGGGATCAAGATGGCGAAACACCAGACAGACGGACTCATCTCCGGCGGCCACCTCGATCTGCGGGATACGCTCGCGCGCCTGCAAGGTTTCCACCAGCGCAGCCAGTTCGGCCAGGCGCTCGCCGACGCGGGCGTCGAGGACCTCGCAGCGCCCGATGTCCGCCACGTACGGCTTACCGCGCTCACGGAACCCGACCAGCACCCGGCCCTTCTTGTGGACATATTTGACCGCCAGCCGGGCGCGTCTGCGGTACGCCCACAAGGGTCCGGCCAAAGGCTCAAGCCAGCGCTCCGGCGTCACCTCACCGATCCTGGCGAACACCTCGGCCAGATGTTTCTGCTTGGCCTCAAGCGCACGATCTGGGCGCAGATGCTGCAGACTGCAGCCCCCGCAATAGCCAAAATGCGGGCATTTGGGCTCCACCCGATCCGGACTGCGACTGTGCAGTTCCAGCAATTCACCCTCGTCGTAACGCCGTCGACGACTGCTCAAGCGGTACTGAATCGATTCCCCTGGCAGGGCATCGGCCACAAACACCGTTTTGCCCTCATGGCGACACACGCCGCGCCCGTCATGGGTCAGGTCCAGCACCTCGCCCTGGCGGGGTTCTCGATCGACTTTTCTTCTTCCTATCAACTCTGTGTCCTAAAAAATTCGGCCTGCGGGCCGATCTGGTGGAGCTATTCTGGCCTGACTCGTGGTGCCAATTCGCCGATCGAGCGGCAGCGCTCAGTTTGACGAAGGCGCATCACAAGCGTGGGCAATCAGGCAGGATAAACGCCGGTGCTGATGTAACGGTCCCCGCGATCACACACGATGCTGACGATCATGGCATCCCGCAATGTCCGGGCCAGCTCCAGGGCACAAAACAGGGCACCGCCCGAAGACACCCCGGCAAAGATGCCCTCTTGCCTGGCCAGCTCACGCATACAGGCCTCGGCATCCTGCTGGGAGACCTCCATGACCCGATCCACCCGGCGGTCATCGTAGATGCGCGGGAGGTATTCGGTCGGCCAGCGCCGGATGCCGGGAATGGACGACTCCCCGGACGGCTGCACGCCGACGATTTCAATCGCCGGATTCTGCTCCTTGAGGTATTGGGAACAGCCCATGATCGTGCCGGTTGTACCCATCGAAGACACAAAATGAGTAACCCGGCCACCGGTATCGCGCCAGATCTCCGGCCCGGTTCCGGTGTAATGCGCGCGCGGATTATCCGGGTTGGCGAACTGATCCAGAACCTTGCCCTCGCCTGCCGCCTGCATCTGCAGGGCGAGATCGCGGGCGCCTTCCATGCCCTGCTCCTTGGTCACCAGAATCAGTTCGGCGCCAAAGGCTTTCATCGCCGCTCGCCGCTCGGCGGACAAATGCTCCGGCATGATCAAACTCATGCGATAGCCTTTCATCGCCGCAACCATCGCCAGGGCGATACCGGTGTTGCCACTGGTCGCCTCAATCAAACGGTCGCCCGGTTTGATCTCACCGCGTTTTTCGGCCTGCTGAATCATCGCCAGCGCCGGACGGTCCTTGACCGAGCCGGCAGGGTTATTGCCCTCGAGCTTGGCCAGAATCAGATTGCCGGTTTCCGCCCCCAGGCGCTGCAGACGGACCAGCGGCGTATTGCCGACGAAATCTTCTAGAGTATGCATTGCGCCAAGTTTACAGGCTCAGGCGCTGAAGCTCTCCCAAAGCGATGGTCAGGCTCGCGAACTCGTTGTTTGACAAGGTTTCCAGTTCATGCAGCCGCAGTTCAGCAAACTCCAGTTGCGCGGCATTTTCACTCAGCCAGTTCTGCATCCGTTGCTGTGCCGTATCGCCTTCGCTTTGCAAGGCCCGACTCACAACCAGGCGGTGGAGGCTGTAGGCCTCCTCCCGCATATTGTTGCGTGCCAGAGCTTGCCACCGCCCCTCCACCCGCAAGCGGTTGATCTCCGATAGCAACCAGGGCAGGCGCAGGCGCTCTCCCAGCTCGAAATACACGCGCGCCACCTGACCCACAGCGTAGCCGGAACTTTCACCCAGCATCGCCACGTCGAGGGCCGAGCCGATCACGTGATGATTCGCATAGGCCGAGGCAATGTCATCGCTGACACCCATTTGCTGCATGTCCTGCGCATAGCGCTGACGCTGCTGTTGATAGGCCGCAGGCAAGACCTCATCCAGCGAGCTTTCCAGCACCTGGGCCGGCTCGGCAAAACGCTCGATCAAGGCGCTCAAGGAATCGACACCAGGTACGTTGCGCAGAAACCAGGAGCTCACATGTTTGAGCAAGCCGCTGACCCGTTCCATCAGCAGGTACTGAACCAGAATCGGAAGCTTGCCATCACAGGCCTCGATCGCCGCGAAGCGCTCCTCGGCCTGAAAGATCTCCCGGGCAGCCAGATAGACCAGCACCGGCTTGTCCCGGCTCAGGCCGCGGTCCAGTGCCGTGCGATGGGCAAACGTGACGCCCATCCGGTTGACGGTCTGATTGGTGATTACGGTGGCCACGATCTCGCGCCGCAGATAATGGGCCTTCAGCGCGGCCGGCTGCGAATCCCGCAGCGCCGGCGGAAAATAGGTCAGCAGATCTTTTTCCAGATACGGATCATCGGGCAGGCCGGAGCCCAGTACGGACTGATACAGCGAGATCTTCCCATACGAGAGCAACACCGCCTGCTCCGGCAGAGTCAGACCCTGGCGTTCGGCGCGACGCTCGCTCACCCGTTCATCATCGGGCAAAAACTCGATGGCCCGATTGAGCAGGCCGTCCTTTTCCAGCATGCGCATGAAATCGGCATGCTCATCCAGGCGCCCGACCGCCTGCTGCTGCATCAGCCCCAGGGCCTGCGTTTGCTGGTAGGAATCCCGCAGCACCCCGCTGGCCACGTCCGCGGTCATCGACTCGAGCAGGCGGTTGCGGTCCTCCAGCGCCAGACTCTGCTCGTCCAGCAGTTTGTTCAGCGGGATCTTGATATTGACCTCGCGGTCAGACGAATTGACTCCACCGGCATTGTCATTGAAATCGGTGATCACCCGACCGCCGTGCAGGGCGAATTCCACCCGTCCCAGCTGGGTCATGCCCAGGTTGCCGCCCTCACCCACGATCTTGCAGCGCAGTTCACGGCCATCGATACGCAGGGCGTCGTTGGCGCGATCCCCAACATCCTGATGGCTTTCCTGCCGCGATTTCACATAGGTCCCGATGCCCCCGTTCCACAGCAGGTCCACCGGCGCCTTGAGAATCTCGTGCAGTAAGGCGGTCGGCGTCAGACGGGCCTGCTCAATGCCCAGCGCCTTGCGCGCCTGCGGAGACAGTTCGATCTGCTTGGCCGAGCGTTCATACACGCCCCCGCCCTCGGAAATCAGCTCAGACTTGTAATCGGCCCAACTGGACCGAGGCAATTCGAACAGGCGTTTGCGTTCGGCAAAGCTAGCCGCCGCATCCGGATTCGGATCGATAAAGATATGCAGGTGATTGAAGGCCGCCACCAGGCGGGTGTGGGGGGAAAGCAGCATGCCATTGCCGAATACGTCGCCCGCCATATCGCCAACGCCAACGCAGGTGAAATCCTGGGCCTGGCAATCGATATCGATTTCCCGGAAATGGCGTTTGACGGATTCCCAGGCGCTGCGCGCCGTGATCCCCATCTTCTTGTGGTCGTAACCAACCGACCCGCCGGAGGCGAACGCATCACCCAGCCAGAAGCCGTATTCGGCGGACACGCTGTTGGCGATATCCGAAAAGCTGGCCGTGCCCTTGTCCGCGGCCACGACCAGGTAGGGATCGTCGTCGTCACGCCGCAGCACCTCGGGCGGTGGCACGATGCTGCCATCCACCAGGTTGTCGGTGATATCCAGCAGGCCGCGAATAAACGTCTTGTAACATTCGATGCCGGCGGCCATGAAGGCCTCACGGTCCAGCCCCGCCAAGGAGCGCTTGACCACGAACCCACCTTTGGCGCCCACCGGCACGATGACCGCGTTCTTGACCATCTGCGCCTTGACCAGGCCCAGCACCTCGGTGCGGAAATCCTGACGTCGATCGGACCAGCGCAAGCCCCCTCGCGCCACCTTGCCACCGCGCAGATGAATCCCTTCCACGTCCGGCGAATACACGAAGGCTTCGAACATCGGTTTGGGCAGCGGCAGTTCGTCAATTCCGGCCGGGTCCAATTTCAAGCTGATATAGGGCTTGGGCAGCCCCTGTGGATCGCGTTGGTAGAAATTGGTTCGCAGACACGCCGTGACCACGCTGATGAACGCCCGCAGCACGCGATCCACATCCAGAGAGCTGATGGCATCCAGCGACTGGTTCAGGCGGGCGGTAAGGGATTCGATCTGGCCGTCACGGCTTGCCGCGTCGAACTGCGGGTCAAAGCGGGCTTCGAACAGGCGCACCAGATCGGAGGCGATGGTGGCATGCTGGCTGAGAATATCCTCGATGTAATTCTGGCTGTATGGCCAGGCCGTTTGCAGCAGGTATTTGCAGATCGTGCGCAGCAGGGCGGCCTGACGCCAATCCAGTCCGGCGGTCAGCACCAGGCTATTGATGCCGTCATCTTCGACTTCGCCGCGAATTGTCCGTCCGAAGGCGTCTTCGAACAGCGTCCGCATGCGCTCGCTGGTCAGGATGCAGACCCCGGTCTGGTGTAACTCGAACTCCTGAATCCACAGCGCCCCGCCGGTTGCGGGCGTCACTTCGTAGGGATGCTGAGCCTGGACCTGCAAGCCGAAATGCTCCAGCGTGGGCAGGACCGCCGACAGGCTCGCCGGTTTGGCGTGCACATACAGTTTCAGGCGCAGATCGCAAACCTGATCCTGGGCCTCCATCAGCCGGACCAGCAGCGGTTCAGCCGGGCTCAGACGATGCAGATACTGCAGATCGGTGGCCGCCTCAACCGGCGCCGCCTGCTCGCGGTAGCTCGCTCCGAAAGCTCCGCGAAAGCGCGCGGTCAGCTGGCG
>JBFJVB010000170.1:0-7022 GCA_041624435.1 Oceanococcus sp.
CTGGCCTCGGTGAATTTCTGGCTGGATTGTGTGCCGCCCGGCTTCAAGGAAGACCGGGCCTGGTATGCGCTGAGCCTGCCAGCCCACCACCCCTCCACCGTACCCGCAGATTTCGCGCCAGAGCAGGTCAATGAACAGTGGTTCTTCGAGGTGATGAATGGCGCGCTGAAGGCGCTGCTGGGTGAGCGCAAAGCCATCATCGTCGGGCATTCCACCGGCGGTTTCAGTGCACTGAATCTCGCCATCCACCAGGCGCCGAACGTGCTGGGCATTGTCAGCATCGCGGGTTTCCATAGCGGTCGCTGGGGCGGCGTCGAAGGTCTGCTGGTGAAACTGGCGGGCCTGGGCCGCGGGGCCAGGCCCCTGTTTGCCTCCAACATCACGCTGGCGGCCAGAAGCAAGCTGATCCAGCGGGTATTTGCCAGTCTGCTGACCCATGACCGCAAAGCCTATCGGACCAGCCCGCTCAGCCAGCGTATGATGGACAATATTGGTCCGAATACCCGCCAGCAGGATCCGGCGGCCTTGTTTCCCCTGTTCAATGGCATTGGCCGTCTGGACATCGCGGATCAGCTGCACCGGATTGCCATGCCCTGCTACCTGTTCGCCGGCACCCACGATCCGGTGGTGCCCGCCAAGCAGTCGCTGTTGCTGGCCGCGCGTATCCCGCAGGCCAGAACCGTGGTGTTCCAGAATGTAGGGCATATGCCCTTCATGGAGGATACCGAGGCGTATTTTTCCGCCCTGGAGCACGCCCTGGCTGATATCGCGGCTCAATAAATTTGCCACACTCAATAGACATACAAACGGATTGCAGATGATGAATTACCCCGAGTACAAGGCTGACTTGCAGCGCATCCACGAGTCGGAAGTCTTTGGCGTCGCCGTGTTCGACACCGCCGCCCGGCTGACGCGCAACCCCGAGCGCAAGAACAAGTGGCTGACCCTGAAGGCGCTGGAGGAGAAAACCCTGGCGCGCTATCTGGACTATATGCAGGCATCCAATCAGACCGTCGTCGAGCCCACCGGCTGGCGCCTGAAAGGCCAGGTTGAAGGTGCCGCGCTCGGCGTCATGCCCTGGCGCCTGGCGATGAAACTGCTGGCTGACGGCACCGTACCCTTCCAGGAGAAATTCCTGCGCCTGAAGACCCACGCTCAGGCCGAGCACCTGGAGTTCTTTACCTACGTGTATGCCCATGAAAAGGCCATCGAGGCGTTTGCGAAAAAAGAACTGGCCAAAGCTCAGGACAGTTTGAAGGCCGTGGAGGCCCTGCTGGCCAGATAAGGCGGCCGGGATTGATTCGGTACTTCCCCAAGCGCTCGCTTCAGGAACGGATATGCAGATCGGCACGATCAAGGAAATCTGGCGTTACCCGGTGAAATCGCTGGGTGGCGAACGGGTGCCCGAAGCCCGTATCGAGTTCAAGGGAGTTGCCAACGACCGTTGCTGGGCCGTGCGCGACGAGCTCACCGGCGAGATCGTCGGCGGACGGAAAATTCCCGGCCTGATGATGCTGACGGCCCGCTACACGGGCGCCACCGACAGCGCGTTTGGCCGGGAAGTCACCAGCCCGGTGGCCATCGAGTTGCCGGATGGTCGGATCGTAGGTTCGGATGATCCCTATGCCTCGGCCATATTGTCCATGCATCTGGGGCGGCGCGTGAGCCTCATCAGCCGCCCCCTGCCCAGGGACAGGGCCGCCTACAAGCTGGCCAAACCGATGTCGCCGGCCGAGGTTCGCTATGCGCTGGGCATGAAAGCGGATGATCCCGACCCCGATCTATCCTCGTTCTCTCTCGGCATGCTGACCACGCTGGCCCGCTACGCGACCCCGCCGGGCGCGCTGTATGACGTCTACCCGCTGCATTTTCTGACCACCGCCTCGCTGCATACCATGAGTCGGCATTACCCGGACGGGGATTTCTGTGCCCGACGCTATCGGCCCAATTTCGTCATCGAAACCGATCCCGCGCTGGGCGGCATGATCGAAAACGAATGGCGGGGCCGCGATCTGCGTATCGGTGATGCCGTGATTCGCAGCAACCACCCCACGATCCGCTGTTCCATGCCGGGTGCCGCGCAACCCGGTCTGCGCAAAGATCCGAACATCCCGCTGGCCCTGATGAAACATGCCGGACAGCATCTGGGCGCCTACGCCACACCGAGGAATCGGGCCCGGATTCGGGTCGGGGATACGGTGGAGCTGCTGCCCCAGTCCAACCGCAGGCTGTATATCTGGTTTGAGCAGGTCGGACGGCGCATCAAGTCCCGGCTGATTCGACTGAACAATCGAATGGCCGAGATGCAGGCAGGGCTCAGCCAGACCAAAGCCACGGACGCAGCCATGCCGCCGGGGTTTGTGCCCCTTACCCTGGTGCGGCGCGAGCGCGAATCCGAGGATGTCACCTCGTTCTGGCTGGCCGGTAGGGCACTGGCCCCGTTGCCACGCTTCGTGCCCGGCCAGCACATCATCCTGGCCATTCCGCAACATGACGGGTCCACGGTCTACCGCCCCTACTCCTTGTCCAGCGCCAGCGGCGACATCACCCAGTACCGTATTTCGGTCAAGCGGGAAACCGCCCGGTTCGATGACAGCGTGCACAGCGGCAAAGGCTCCGGCTATCTGCATGACCAACTCGCCGTGGGCGATACCCTCCAAATCAAGGCGCCGGGCGGACAGTTCGCGGCCATCCCCACCGATGACACGCCCCTGGTCATGATCAGCGGCGGCATCGGCATCACGCCCTTCCTGTCCATCCTGCACTCGCTGGCGCAGGCGCATCCACGGCGCCGGGTGCATCTGTTTCATGGCATCCGCCGTAGCGAAAGCTTCCCGTTTCGCGCCGAGTTGGAAGCACTCAGCACGCAGCTGCAGAACTTTCATCTGCGGGTCCACGTCAGCCAGGCAACCGAGGCCTTTGCGCAATCCTGGCTGCACGCCGGCAGATTAACGCTTGGCGATGCGCTGGCAGAGGTCGACATGGAGGCCGGGCCGAGTTTCATGATTTGCGGCAAACCCGAATTCAGCAAGGCCATGCATGATGCGCTGCTAGCGCACCAGGTGGCACCGGAGCAGATTCACGCGGAAAGCTTTGGCGCTTCGCAGATTCATGGCCCCCAGGATGAGAGCCCCTATGCCATCGCATTCAGCCGCAGCGGCCGCGAAGCACGCTGGAGCGCTGCTGCCGAAAACCTGCTCAGCCTGGCCGAGACCAGCGGTATTGAGGTGAGTTCGGGGTGTCGCTACGGCGCCTGCCAGGCCTGCGAAGCCACCTTGCTAAGTGGTGAGGTGCGCTATCCACAGGGCGTACAGCCTCCGGCCGGCAAAAACAAGGTGTTGCTGTGCTCAGCGCGCCCGGCCTCGGACCTGGAACTGGAACTGTGAAGCTGCGGCCGTGGCCTGTCGCGCCCCCGCTTTGTAGAGGCTTGCTGCAAAAAAAAACGCCGCAGTAAAATACTGCGGCGTTGACCATCAGATCGCCAGCTTGGCTAGGATGCCAGCTTCTTGGGTGTTGCGTTGATCTTGCTCATGATCAGATCAGCGCGTTCACGACCGGCGATGATCGCTCCGTGCACCGTAGCCTTGTACCGGAAAATCGTATGTTCACCGGCGAAAAACACTCGATCCATCGGTGTTTGGCTGCCGATTGCGTCGAACTCGGCGGGTTCCACACCGACGTTGGGATAGGAATACGCGCCCAGCGAGAATTCGTCCTGTGCCCAGTGGGTGGTTTCACGACCGGTCACCGTTCGAGCATTGACCGTTGCTGCACCGAACAGCCCACGCAGCACCTCCAGAACTTCTTCCTGCAATTGGTCATCCGTTTTGGCATCGGCGACGCGGGCGGCCGCACCATACGACAGCGCCAGCAGAATATTCTCGTTTGAGAAGGTGCGGTAGTTGAGGAATTTTTCCCAACGACCTTTTACGGCATCGGTCCGCGCGAAATATTGAATCGATGTATCCCAGAATGCGCTGTCGAACTTCAAGGCCACCTTGCTGACACTGCCCATGGCGATGCGGCTAATTGGGGTGGTGACAGCGTTCGGCAGCGGCGGGGAAAAATCAATGGAACTGGCTTTCAATACGCCCAGTGGCACGGTCACCAGCACGCGTGATCCAGAATACGTCGATCCATCCCGGGCCGTGACCGTCACCCCAGCGGCGCCGTACAGAATCTGGCTGACCGGCTTGTTCAGGTGAATCGTGATGCCATTGGCCAAGGGCGTGAGGACTTTCTCATAGCCTTCGGTAAGCACCACGTCCTGGTTCATCCTGCCGCCAATAGTCTCATCGTCCGAATAGTAGTATCCGGACAAATCTTCCACCGGACCACCCGTTGAAAACTCGATGGAATCACCAATGATGTAGCGCAGCGGTCCGGAATCGGATAGAGCATTCGGGTTAACCGCGTTCATCGCGTCGGCCAAGGAAATATCCGAAGGCTGTGTCGACACGTGCTGATTGACGTCTTGAATCAGCTGATTGAAGTTGGCCAATCCGGCGGCGTTCTGTTGATCGGTTTGCTGCACGTTGTTGGTGTCGAACACAGCAATGCTTGAGTCCGTCGTTTCATGCGTGGCCAGGCCTTGCTGGGCCGCCAACTGAGAGACCGGATGATCCGAAGCCGGTGAATGAATCCACCCGGCACCGATCTCGAAAGGCGCACCAAGGGTATAGCTGGTGCGCAGTCGGCCACCGATACGATCCCGCGCCTCCAGAACTTCGACCGCCACACCCGCATCTTGCAGACGACGAGCCGCTGCCAATCCAGAAGCACCCGCTCCGATGATCAGAACTTTCTCGCCGCTCGCCGCGGGTGCCGATGTCGGCGTTGGTGTTGCGGTGGGTGTTGCGGTGGGTGCCGTTGTCGATCCAGCCATTGGCGAGGCGGCGCCATCAGATCCACTGCCCCCGCCTCCGCAGCCAGCCAGTTGAACAGCGGCCGCGGCGCCCGCGCCGCCCGCTATAGATTTGAGAACGAGTCTCCGCCTCTTGGCGTGGAGTTTGTCTACCATTCTTTCCCCCTGATCAAGATCTTTTATCGAAAATTATTTTATGTGTCGTCTCACGTCAGGACGAAAACCGTCTATTTGTATTTGGCGACCCCCCGTGTTCGGGTCAGGCAAATTACTAAACAGTGAACGCCACGGCACTCGCGCGGACGACGCAGTGTAGGTATCTTTCGAAATTAATCCAAATCGCAGGCTTGGGGGCAGTCTCAGCCGAGATTGGCGATGCCAATTGGCCGCCTGCGCCATGTCCGCCTGGCCCATCGCAAGCTCATCCGCCGCCTGCATCGCCACACGCGAAGCCCAGGGGTACCGGGCTCGTGCGCTTCAATCCGCAAACAGACAATCCTGGCTTGGGGCGATACCGGGATAGTCCCCCGAGGCCACTTGCGGCTGGCTGCAACCGTACTGGTCGGCCCGTTCGCTGGTGACGGTGCCGGCGCAGAAGTCGCGGCTGTTGGGGATGCCGTCGCTGTCGTCGTCGGTGGCGCCCAGGACGCAGCCGTTGCGGGCGACGCTCAGCGCTGGCGGCGTGCCGGGGCACAGATCCAGCAGGTTGACGATGCCGTCGCCGTCCTGATCGCCGTCGGCCTGGGGCGGCGTCAGCGCGCAGGCAAAGGGCGCGACGCCGTCCAGCGTGGGACCTTCGGCCACGCGGTCGATGGCCGCGTCGCCGCCGTGTTCGGCGATGCCATGCAGCCAGCGCAGCATGCCCTGCCCTTGCACCAGCAGCTGTGGCACGCAGACCTGATGGGGTTCGAAGGGCGCCGGGGTGTTGATGAAATCGTGCGTGCCCTGCGGGTTGGCGCCCAGATGGAAATTCAGGTTGGGCGTGTCCTTGAGCGTGCAGTAGGCGGTGCGCATGCGGTTGATCCAGTCCTTGGCCTCGAAGCCGGGCAGCGGGGCCGGCGGCGCCACGGGACCGGGATAACCCTGGGTGGGTTCCTGCACCGTGTCGTGCTGGGCGGAGCTGTTGAGCAGCCACTGGTAGGGCGTCTGTCCCAGGCGCGCGGCGTGGGCCAGGTGATTGACCTCGCTGATGCCGCAATCGGTCTCGTTGCAGTACGGCGGCAGGTAGGGCCGCGCGCCCCAGGCAAAGCCGAAGCTCTGCAACAGCAGGCGCAGATTGGTGCTGCCATCGGGCATCAGGAAAGCCGCGTGGGGATGGCCGATGGTGTTCTCCCAGCGCAGCTCGTCCAGCGGATAATGCAGGTTGTACTGCACGCCGTAGCCGCCGGCCGAGGTGCCGCTGAACAGCAGGCGGGGCTGGCTGGGCAGGTAGCCGAATTCGCTGCCTTCGACCCGCCCGTCGCGGCGCAGCCGCCACAGCAGGTCGCGGAAGAAGCGCATCGAGGCGCGCAGGTTGATCGCGCCGTAACGGCGCACGAAACCGTTGTGCTCGGGCGGCCCGCCGGGCTCGTCCACCCCGCCGCCGATGAACAGGTCCTGGTTGCAGTAGGGCTGGTGCAGCACCGTCCAGTCGCGGAAGGGATTGTCCGGATGGCGGGAGAGGTAGCCGCGCTCCAGTTCCTCGGCGCCGTTGTCCAGCGCCTGGAACAGGCGCGCCGGCCGGCCGACGCAGTCGCCGCTGCCCACCAGGCAGACGCCGCCGCCTTCCATATGCGTGATCAGCTTGTCCACCGGCTCGCCCGGCGGAGCCAGACGCAGCTGAAAAGCGTAGGGGCTGCCATCGGCACAGACCGTGCCCCAGGCCTGGCTGTCGAGCACGATCTGCAGCGGGGTGGCGCGCGGGATGGTGTCGACGCTCAGTTCGGTGGGCGTGAAGTCGATGTTGTTGATCTGCACCGCGTCGAGCAGCACGCTGTCCGGGCCGCACTGCAGCGGCAGCTTGCTGGTGTTGCCGTGCCCCACCGCGGCCAGGCAGTGCGCCTGTAGCTTGGCGCGTTCGACGAAGAGCTGCGCGCTGCTACCCAGGGTCTGCTCGGTGGCCGGACAGGCGGCGAGCAGCGTGGCCTGGGTCTGGGCATCGCGGGCGCTGCTGTCGGCA
>JBFJVB010000171.1:0-7015 GCA_041624435.1 Oceanococcus sp.
CAATTGCGCGATCAAAGCGGGAATCTGGGCATGGTGGTTCAGGCGATCAATGCGATTCAAATCGGCTTGCAGTGGCTCCAGCCCCTGTTGGTTGATACGCTTTTCAGCCATGAAACTGGCATACAGATCGCCCACTTGCTGATTTTCCGTGCCCATCTCGGCCTGGGCCCGGGCTGACTCACGGATGATGGTCTGCAACTGTTTTTCGGTAGCGTCGGAGATGGCGGTAAAACTGCCATAGTTGGACTTGTCGGCGGGGATGCGCGTGGTTTTCAGCCACTGCCCATTGACGTGGCGATAGAAGTCATCCTGAGCCCGGATCGTGGCATCGAAATTACCCAGTTCCACGCCGGACACTTCGGCCCAGAGCAGTCCGGGTACGCACAGACCTAGTAAAAGCAGACGATTACGCCACATGGGGAACATGCCTTCGGTTGATTCGGGGGAGGATCAAGAGTTTCTAGAGCCCGGCGACTTCGCTGAGTTCCGTCAGCGCATCGTCCAGATAGTCCAGCAGGCGCTGCACGCTGGGCAGAGATTTGCGGCAGGCGGTAATGCCAAATTCCATGGATTCCGCATAGGACACCATGGTGATGTTCAGTGCCTGACCATCGAGCATCAGCGAGGCCGGATACAGTCCGGTCATCTTGCAACCGTTCCAATACAAGGTTTCACGCGGGCCGGGTACGTTGGACAGGGTGATATTGTACATCGGTCGACGATCCCCTTTGAATCCGAGCAATTGCCCCAGAATCATCGGGCCGGTGAGCAACAGCGCATAGTTGATGATCTGCTGACGGGACATCTGGCTCATGCGCGCCTTGCCGCAACGCATCGAGTCCTGAATGCGCTGATAGCGCGTGCCGGGGTCGCCCACATTGGTCGCCAGATTACACAGCAGGAAGCCGATGGCATTGCCGGTGCTGTCTTCGTCCTTGGGGCGGACCGAGACCGGCACGATGGCGATCAGCGGCGCGTCGGGCAAGGCGTTCTGGCCGATGAGGTAGGTGCGCAAGGCACTGGCGCACATGGCCATGACCACGTCATTGATTGTCCCGTCCAGGGCTTTGGCCACCGCCTTGATGCGGGGCAGAGAGAAAGACTGCGCGGCGAAGCGGCGCGAGCCGGTGATGGGCCGGTTCAGCATGCACGGCGGCGCCTGGTAAGGCACGACTTCGGCCTCGCTATGGCGTGACTGCCGGTACTGATCGCGCAGGGCACTGACAACGCCCGGCAGCGTGCGCGCCTGGGTCCGCAGTGAACTCAGTCCACTGGTCACCGCGTCGCGATTGCCAAATTCCCGGCTGATGCGTAAATCCTTGCGACTCCGGGCCCAGGGCGGGGGCAGGTCGCGAACCGATGAATCCGGGGAGAAGGAATTCATGGCCAGATTGATTGCGGCCACGCCATCGACCACCGAATGATGGATCTTGGTGTAGATCGCGAAACGGTTGCCTTCCAGTCCTTCAATCAGGTGGGTTTCCCACAGCGGCCGATGGCGATCGAGCAAGGTGCTATGCAGGTGGGAGACCAGGCCGAGCAGTTCGCGAACCCGTCCAGGGGTGGCCAGCGCGGAGTGGCGAAAGTGGTAGTCCAGATCAAACTGGCTGTCTTCCATCCAGGCAAAACTGCCGGTGCGGCTATAGGGTCTGGTCAGGCGCTGATTGAACGGTTTCTTGACCAGGGTCCCGGCGCGGAAATCCTGGGCGATCCGGGCCAGAAAGCCGGCCTCGGCGTCTTCCGGGTATTCAAACAATTGCAGGCCGCCAACATGCATGGGCCGTTCGCGATTCTCCAGCAGCAGCCACGCGGCGTCAGTAATCGGTAACTTCTTCATGCTTTCTCCCTGGCGCTGTGGCTGCCAACACGCTTGGCGGCAAGCTTTCGCGCCCCCCTCAAGTTTGGTGCTTTTCTTTCCACTCAGTGTAAGGCATCCCGTAGACGTGTTCGCGCGCGGCCTCCTGGCTGAGGGGCTCACCTTGCTCTTCGGCGGCCTCCTGATACCAGCGGGCCAGGCAGTTGCGACAGAACCCGGCCAGGTTCATCAAGTCGATGTTCTGCACGTCCTTGCGGCTGTCCAGGTGCTGCAGCAGGCGGCGGAAGGCGGCGGCTTCGATTGCGGTGGTGTTTTCGGGGGGCATACGAGTCTCGGGCAATGTTCAGTGCAGACTGCCGGGCAGGGCCAGACGGAACACGCCGATTTTGGCGTCGAATCGGACGTTATCCGCAGTCAGCATGGTGTAGCTGCCTTCCATTGTGCCGACCGGCGTTTCCAGCGGGCAGCCCGAGGTGTAGCGAAAGCTTTCGCCCGGATGGATCGTGGGCTGCAGACCCACCACGCCGTCGCCACGCACTTCCTCGACTTCGCCACGGCCATTGGTGATCAGCCAGTGCCGGCTGAGAAGTTGCACGCTCTGTTCGCCTTCGTTGCTGATCTCGATGTGGTACGCAAACAGATAGCGCTCGGACTCGGGGTCCGACTGTTCTGGCAGATATTCCGCGGTGACTTTGACCCGGATTGCGTTGCTGACTGTGTCCGACATGCTGGCAATTGTTGATACGGTAGCGCAGTGTAACCGCAAATAATCCTCGTTCGGAGTGCTTTGTGAGCGTACTGGCCAGTCCCCTGACCCTGCCTTGTGGCGCTGTATTGAAGAATCGGATCGCCAAGGCCGCGATGACCGAAGGCTTGGCCGACGCGCATTCCCACGCGACCAAAGCCCACCGACGCTTGTACGGATTCTGGGCGGACAGCGGCGTGGGCCTGGCCCTGACCGGGAACGTGCAGATCGACCGTCGGGTTCTGGAACGGCCCGGCAATGTGGTGATCGAGGACGATGCCGGACTGGATGCCCTGCGTGACTGGGCGCAGGTCGGCACCCGTAACGGTCAGCATCTGTGGATGCAGATTTCCCATGCCGGTCGGCAAGCCTTCCGTTATGCCACCAGACAGCCGCTCGGCCCGTCCGCGGTGCCGGTCAGGCTGCTGGGGCAGGTCAAGTTGCCCAGAGCGCTGGCGGAGGAAGAAATTCTGGATTTCATTCGGCGCTGGGCCTTTGCCGCCAAACTGGCACAGCAAGCGGGTTTCACCGGTGTGCAGATTCACAGCGCTCACGGTTATCTGCTCAGCTCCTTCCTGTCGCCGCTCAGCAATCGGCGTACCGACCGGTGGGGCGGGAGCATCGAGAATCGCGCCCGATTCCTGCTTGAAACCGTGCGGGCGGTACGCACGGCGGTCGGGGATGCATTCGCCGTTTCGGTGAAATTGAATTCTGCTGACTTTCAGCGCGGCGGCTTCAGCCCGGAAGACAGTACGGCGGTTCTCGGCATGCTGAATTCCGAAGGTATCGATTTGCTGGAGATTTCCGGGGGCAACTACGAACAGCCGCGCCTGCTCGGGGTCACCGACGCCGCGGCGGACTCGGCCCAGGTGCAGCGCACCCAGCAACGGGAGGCGTATTTTCTGCAATATGCGGCTGAAGTTCGTGAGCTGGCGCAGATGCCCTTGATGGTGACCGGTGGGTTTCGTCAGCGCGAGACCATGGAGCAGGCCATCTCTTCCGGAGTGTGTCAGCTCATTGGCCTGGGGCGACCATTTTGCGTGGCCAATGATTTCGTCGGTCCGCTGCTGAGCGGGCAGATTGATGCCGTGCCAAGCTCGGAACAGGCCATCATGGCGCGGCGGGGCTGGTTCAGTCCGGTAAGTCCCTCCAAGCTGATCCAGATGATCCATGTCATGGGCATGCAGGGCTATTATTACCGTCAGCTGATCCGCATTGCGCGAGGCTTGCCGGTGGAAGGGCAGATTCACCTGCTGCGCAACCTGCTGTGGAATGTGGCCAATGAGCTGCGCAGCGCCGCAGCCCTGCGCGGGACACGATCCGGCTAGTAATACATCCCGGTCTGCAGGCGGGCGGCTTCGCTCATCATGGATTGGTTCCAGGGCGGATCAAACACCAGTTCAACGTCGGTTTCGTCGACGGTCGGAATCTGTTCCAGCTTATGCGTGACATCGGCTACCAGCACGTCGCCCATGCCGCAGCCCGGCGCGGTCAGGGTCATGCGCACCATCACCTTGCGCGAGGCGTCACCGATGGGCTCCACCACGCAATCGTAGACCAGGCCGAGTTCGACGATGTCGATCGGAATCTCCGGGTCGTAACAGGTCCGTAACTGCTGCCAGATGATTTCTTCCACGGCCTCATCATCGGCATTCTCGGGCAGGGTGATCTTCGGTGGTCGGGTCTTGCCCAGGGCATCGGCGTCTTCCCCATTGATGCGAAACAGGCGGCCTTCGATATAGATCGTGAAGGAACCGCCCAGGGCCTGGGTGATCCCGCATTCGGTCTGCGCGGGCAAACGCACTTTCTGGCCTTCGGGTACGAGGACGCCGATGACTTCACGCTTGAGTTTGACGATTTCGGTGTCGGCGTTGAGCATGCGGTCCATCTGTGAGCTTGGAAATCTATTTTATACCGCCGCGAACAGTTAAACTCGGCTCATGACGGCTCGCACGGTATTGGCTGCGCCATTGATCTGCGTTTTGCTGGGGAATTGGACCGTTGCGGCGGCCTCATCCCCGGCCGCTGGCGCGACTGCTGAATATTCGCAAATCGTCGAGCTGGACTGCGATTTCGAGTTTCGGCCCGGACGGGAGTTTCAGTTTCCGACTGCCGATCCGATACTCCAGGGCTACGGTTTCGTGCTGTGGAAAAAGCAGCCTTCCCTGCGCTCAGAGCCCCTGGATTATGCGCATTACCATCAGCGCCGTGGAAAACTGACCGGCAAGACCCTGATTCGCGAAGGGGTCCGCTGGTATGAGGGTTATCTGGATGACTGCTCCCCGGTGTATGCGGAGGACGCCAGTGTGCATTCACAGTTGAGCGGGATGGCGCATCTGGCCCTGCATGGCAAGATTATCTTCTCCGACACCTATGCCGTGGCCAAAGGGTTGATCGGACAAACCGTGTGGGTGCGCGGTACCGGCCTGGAGCCAAGGCAGCGCTTGTATACCGCCGATCCGGACACACATTTTGCCCTGCACGACGGCGAGCCGCTGAAGGTGGTGGGCATGGATTTGCATCGTTACGCGTTTGCCAAAGGGGTGGGGCCGTTTTTTCTGCGGGTGTTGAACGCCGAGGGCGAGCACGGGCTGATCAAGTTCAATCCCAAGTATCTGGTCACTCCGCAGGGGGAGCTGGCGCTGCACCTGCCGCCGCGCGCCCGGGAGTTTGGGCCCCGTCCGCCCCGCGTCAATGCGGTGATGGGCAATCGTCCCTTGCTCACCGAGTCCGCCTATGTGTTGAACATCTCCCCGTTCTTGACCAAAACAGATGGACAGGCAGCCGTTTCCGAACTGGAGGAGGCCGGTTTTGCGGCCAGCCTGCTGCCTGAGACGCTCGATGGCGCCGTGTCCTATCGTTTACTGATCGCCGGGTTTCCGACCGTGAGCCTGGCCAGGTCCATGGCCGAGATTCTGGCCCATCGATTTGGCCGGCTGCAGCCAGGGCGGCCGGCTGCAGAGCGCTGAACCGGGGAACCTGATGAACAAAGCACCCGCACATAAAGCCCCCCGGGAACGGGCTACCGTCGGACTTGCCCTGGGTGGTGGGGCCGCCCGGGGCGCGGCGCATATCGGCGTGTTGCGCGCCCTGCAGGAGCACGACGTCAGACCGGACTATATTTCCGGGACCAGCATTGGCGCCCTGGTCGGGGGGCTGTACGCGTTTGGCGTCGATCTGGATGACCTGCGTACGGCGGCGATGGGCTTGCACTGGATGGATATGGCCGCGGCGACGCTGTCGCGTTTTGGTTTGTTACGCAACACCGAAATGGGCAAGCTGGTCGAGCGCTTTGTCGGTGATAAGCGCCTGGAGGATGCGCCATTGCCGTTTGCCGCCGTCGCCACCGATATTCATACCGGTGAGGCGGTCATCATCAAGGAAGGCCGGCTGATCGACGCGATCATGGCGTCCAGCGCGATACCAGGGGTATTCGTGCCGGCAGAGTTCGACGGACGGATGCTGGTGGACGGTGGTCTGGTCGAAAATGTACCCTTGTCGCCGCTGCGGGCGATGGGGGCAGAGGTGCTGGTGGCTGTGGATCTGAACGGCTCGCGGCGGTATGACAAGCCCGAAAATGTCGTCGATGTGATCATGAACGCGATGGATATCGCCATCGATACCACCACCCAGAGCCAACTGGCCAAAGCGGATGTGCTGATCAGTCTGGATCTGGCGAATTACAACCGCAGCGATGCCTCGGATGCCCGCGAGCTGGTCGCTGAAGGCTATCGCTCGGGGGTCATGAAGCTGAAGCAACTGGACAAGGTTCTGGCCAATCGTCAGCCCAGTTCCTGGCAGGTTCTGGAACAGAAATTCCGCGAGTGGCGTGAGGCCATTGACTGAGGCTCAGCTTCGCCGGGCGCGGTCGCTCAGCCAGTAGAGCAGCAGCACCGTGCCGCCCAGCATGCCTCCCAGGTGAGCGAAATGCGCGATGCCCGGCAGGGTGTTGGTGACCCCGAAGAACAGTTCGATGGCGCCGTAGAGCAGGACGAAGACGGGGGCACGCAGATTGATGGGGGGGAACAGCAATTGAATGCGTGCCTGGGGGAACAGGATGGCAAAGGCCGGCAACACGCCCAGGACCCCGCCCGAAGCGCCAATGGTCGGCACGATCTCACCCGCATGCCGCGCGGCCAGGAGTTGCGCCGCGGCAGCGCCCAGGACGCAGACCAGATAGAACAGGGCAAAACGTCCCGACCCCAGGGCCCGCTCCACCGGCGTGCCGAACATCCATAAACCGAACATATTCAGCAGCAGATGCATCGGGCTGCCGTGCAGAAAGGCGTAGCTGAGCAGTTGCCAGAACTGAAACTCAGGCCACCGCCAGGCGCCTTCGGCTGCGTATTGCAGCGGTCTGGGTCCCGGTGGCCACAGGGCCAGATGGCTGAGCAGGAACGACTGGCCAGACAGCTGCAGCGCGAACATCAGCACGCTGATCGCGATCAGCGTGC
>JBFJVB010000172.1:0-7015 GCA_041624435.1 Oceanococcus sp.
CGACCAGCTGACTGGGGAAGAAGGTCTTGAGTGAATACACGCCATGGGGCGTCTGCACGAACTTGCTGGTGGTGATACGCGAGATGGTGCTTTCATGCACCCCGATCGCATCCGCCACGCATTTCAGGGTCAGCGGACGCAAGGCAGTTTCTCCGCGCTGCAGGAAATCCTGCTGACATTCAAAAATGTACTGCGTTGCCCGCAGCAGGGTGTCGTTACGCATTTCCACGGAGCGAAGCAACCAGCGGGCTTCCTGCAACTGGCCGCGCATGCTGCGCGCCTGAGTTTCTGCGCATACGATCCGCTCGTACTCGGCGTTGATGCGCAGTGAGGGAAAGGCGCCGTTGTTCAGTCGCACGGCCCAGCCGCTGGCAACCGATTCGACCAGAACATCGGGAATCACGGCCACGGCAACCTGTTCATCTGCGGCCGGTTTGGGGCTCAGGCTGCGAATCAGACGAATGGCCTGGGCAATGTTGGCCTCGGTCTGGTCCAGTTCCTGCATCAGCTCCTCCAGGGCCATCCGGCCCAGGGCAGGCAAATGGTGGCTGACAATGGCGATGGCCAGATCACGACCCTCGGTATCGGTCGGCAGTTCGTCGAGTTGAATCCGCAGGCATTCGCCCAGGCTGCGGGCGGCAAAGCCCACCGGTTCGAGTCGCTGCAGGCTGAACAGTACCGCCTCGATCTCGCTGATCATCACCGCCTGGTCTGGCGCCAGTTCCTGCGCGATGTTTTGCAGCGGCACCTGCAAGTAGCCACTGTCTTCGGTGGCATCGATGATGGCCCCGGCAATCTGCAAGCGACGCTCATCGGGGTAAAGCATCTGAGCCTGCTGCAAGATGCGCATGTGCACGGTCTGCGCCGCCGCGACCAGGCGATCTTCAAAGTTGAAATCGTCGCGTGAGGGCGCGCTGACAGTCCAGCTGTCCTGAGCATGCGGTGCGGAGTCAGTCCAGACGGCAGGTTCCTCCTGCTCCTCCGCAGGGGTCTCCGGGGTGGCTTCAAGCATGACGTTTTCTTCCAGCGCGGCTTGCAGCTCCTCGGCCAGCTCTTCAGCCGACAATTGCAATATCCGAATGGATTCAGCCAGTTGTGGCGTCATTGCCACTTTCTGACTGAGATTGATCGACAGGGCCGGTTGCATAAGGTTCTCCTTGCTCATGCCTACGACGTGATTACGTCGCGGATGAGCTGAACTTTACGAATCCCGTGTCAAGAAAATGTCATTCGCCTGCGCTGCTTGGTTGCAGAACACGACTCTGGGCCACGGCCCGACGATGCCGACGGAACACGTGCCGCGCCAGGGCATCTTCCAGTTCCTGGCTCAGCTGCGCGAAATGCAGAGTCCAGTTCGCCGTGTCCCCGCCCTGATGGACTTCGCAGCGTGCCAGCGGCAGAACCAGAGGTTGGGGCAAGGCATCATGCAGGTAGAGGGACACGGACCGGGCCTGACCCGATTCCAGCTGCTGCAACAATTCCCCATCGTCGTTCGGGCCGGTCACGTCCAGACGCAGCGCATCGGCGGAAACCGTCACTGCATGCGCTGGTGGAAACGCGCACTGCTGGCGCCAGAAGGTCGCGAACATCTGGATCAAGACATTGAGCTTGTTATCCAGCTGCTGCAAATCCTGGCTCAGCGTATCGGCATCATCCCGGCCACTCACCGCATGCTGCATGTCCAGAGCCGCCACAGCGGCCAGTACCGCGAGATTGGCCTGATCCGTCGCCGGGCAAGTCTGATCGCTGAGCGCAAGGCCACAGACATCCTCGTAGCTGGGCCCGGCGTGGGCCTCGTCCAGGGGCTCAAGTGAACCCAGATCGGAATTAGCTTGAAGCGGCATCTGCGATTTCCAGCCAGGCCTGATGAATCTGGCTCAGCAGGTCCACCACCTCGCTCAGGGCAGACGGGTCTCGACCGATTTGC
Organism: Oceanococcus sp.; assembly: GCA_041624435.1. Lineage (GTDB taxonomy): Bacteria > Pseudomonadota > Gammaproteobacteria > Nevskiales > Oceanococcaceae > Oceanococcus. The sequence goes on from JBFJVB010000172.1 coordinate 1,928, forward strand.
GCCGTCAGAAGACGGCGATGAATATAGTCATACAGGCGCTCCAGATCGGCGGCCAGCCCGCCACCCTGTTCATGGTTGAGGCTGATTCTGAGTTCCGAAACAATCGAACAGGCCAGACTGATCTTCTCGTTCGCCAGACTCTGCTCGGCATTTTGCAGTGCCGTCCGGGCCGACTCGACGCGCTCGATAGCGCCACCCAGCAGCAAACTCACCAGGCCATGCGGGCTCGAGGCTGCGATTCCGGTTTCCAGCGCCACGCTGTGGTACATATTCGCGGCAAAAGCCTGGCTGCCTGCATGCATGCGATCTCTCCTGTTAATCCTGTTGGGGTTATCGGCGCGGGGCGGCGATTCTGAAGTTACCGCTGGGGGAAATGATCGCCGCGGCGCGACGCCAGCCAAATGGGCCTAGTTGTTGTTGGATCCGCCGACTCCGGGCAGATTGCTGAGTTGCTGGCTCAGGTAGGCGCTGGTCTGCTGCAGCCGCGCCAGCAAGGCATCCAGCGCGGAAAACTGAGCCAGATAGCGGGCCTCGAGACGCGCCATGCGTTCACCCAGGGCTTCGTTCTGTGATTCGATGCGATCCAGTCGGCTGTTCAGCCCCTCGAGCCGGGAACCGATCACGCCGTCCTCGTCGATGTACTGGCCGGTCAGAGTCGCGAGCGTGCCGGCAAAACCCTGCTCACCCTCCAGGAAACTCTGTACGCCGGCGAAGTCATCGGCCAGGGCCTCGGTCAGGACGCCCTGGTCCAGGCTCAGCTGACCATCCGCCTCGATACTGATGCCCAGATCGGTCAGGCTGCTGATGCCACCGTTGCCGTAGTTGGCAGACAGGGCCAGGCGCAACTGGCTGTTGACGCTACGCAACACGGAGTCGCCGTTCAGCGGGCCGCCCTGGCCACTTTGCGCATCAAACCCACCCAGGGCCTTGGCCTGACTGGCGTAACCGTTGTACGCGTTGACCAGAGCCTGGAGGGCATCCACCGCTTGCTGATTGTCGCGTCCGATGTCCAGAGAATAAACCTCGCCGACCCGGGCTTCGAGCAGGTTCAGCGTCACCCCTTCAATGGCCGAGGAAATGGTATTGGTTCCCGAAGTCACCAGGTTGCCGTTGAGGTAGACCTGTGCATCCACGAAAGCCTGCGTCTGCCCCAGATCGGCGATCAGGGTATTCAGATTCCCATCGCCACCACTACTGGAAAGCTGGATCTCGCTGGTCGTCCCGGTCCGGTCCGAGCTCAGCTGCAGGATGGCGCCGGCATCGGCCTGAATGATCGTCGCCACAATGCCCGGATTGTCTGCCGCGGCATTGATCGCATCGCGCACATCGGCCAGGCTTTGCGCCGCACTGTCGATGACCACGTCAAAGCTGTCGCTGCCCAGTTGCAGACTCAGGGTGCCATAACCGACGTCCTGATCCGCCGAGGCCAGGGCTGTGGTGCTGGCCAGTCGATGACCTTCGGCCAGACGCTCGACCTGCACATCAAACTGGCCCAGCGGCGCACCCGCACTGGCACTTGCGGTAAAGACCTCGGAATCCTCGCTGCTGGCGCTACGGCCATTCAGGTCGGCGGCGTCGACCAGTCCATCCAGGGCGCTATCAATCGCAGCCAGAGCGCTGCGAAATGCGCCGAAGGCCGTCAGCTGCAGCTCAACGCTGGCTTCCTGGCGGGCCAGACGGGTGGCGACCGGACTGCGCTCGGCGGCGACCAGTTGCGCGACCAGGCCATTGATGTCAAGCCCTGATCCCACGCCGGCAGAAGATAAAGTTGGCATACGACCCTCCTTGCAAAGCGCGTGCCCAGGACCTCAAGGCCTAAGCCAGTTCGTCCAGTCCCATATAGCCCTTGTCCTGAATCTGCTCGATACGCTGAGCAATTTTCATGATCAGGTCCGAAGGGATTTGCCTGACCACCTCGCCATTGCTGTCCAGCAAGGAAACCACCAGGCTGTTGAAGTCTCGGTCGATGCGAAACTGCAGGGATGTATCCTTGCCCATGATCACGTTGGCATCCATGGACCCGGCCACACCGGACTGCGCCGCGTCGCGCTTTTCACCGGTTTCAGGCCGCTGGGTCGGCAGCACGGGAGTCACCGGCTGAACCGGCTTCTGTGCTTCCACCGGCACCGGCTGGGTCTGCGCCGCCTGGGTAAGTGAAGAAATATCCATTCGATTAAACCTCCTTCGAGTGCGGAAGGTCACCGATCAGGACCGGTGACCTTCAATTCATGGCGCTCGACTACCCCAGCAGACTCAGCACGTTTTGCGGTGCTGCGTTGGCCTGGGCGAGCATCGCGGTACCGGCCTGTTGCAGGATCTGCGCCCGGGTCAGGGCTGCGGTTTCCGCAGCGAAGTCGGTGTCCAGAATCCGTGAACGTGATGCGCTGAGATTTTCACTGGTGGTCTGCAGGTTGGCGACCACACTTTCGAAGCGACTTTGCAGCGCACCCAGATCGGCCCGCGCCCCGTTGATGGTGGTCAGCGCACTGTCAATCAGGCCCAGGGCTGTTTGCGCCCCGGCATAGTTGGCTACCGTCAGGGTATCGATGCCGGTGGCCGTCGTCACCGTGGCCAGGGCGCCATTGGCATAACCCTTGACCGTGGCCGCTGCCGCGCCAGCGATGGTGATGGCCGCCTCGCTATTCAGCGTCAGCTGTCCGGTGACTCCGTCATAGGACGCCCCGACTCCGGTTTGCTGGGACACTTCATTGATCGCATCGACCAGCTGACCTGCCCGTTCGGCCGAGCTGCTGGCCGCGGCAATGGGGCCGACGTCCACGGTATTGATCGTCAGATCGCCCGCGATCATCGCGGTGGCAAATCCGGTAATCGTACTCGCGGCGATGGACAAGCCCGCCGAGGTGTTCTGGCTCAGGCTACCCAGGGCGGCGGTGTTGGCATCGGCCAGCGAGGCCACGGTGATGCTCTCACCGGCATTGGCTCCGACCTGGAAGACCGCGCCGGTGAAGCTGCCATTCAACAGCTTGACGCCGTTGAAACTGCTCTCATCAGCGACCCGATTGATCTCCGACAGCAACTGCGCGACTTCAGCCTGAAGTGCGGTGCGGTCAGAGGCGGAGTTCGTGGCATTGGACGACTGTACGGCCAATTCGCGAATTCGCTGCAGGTTCTCGGTCATGGTGCCCAGGGCACCTTCGGCCGTCTGGGCCAGGGAAATACCGTCATTGGCGTTGCGAACGGCCTGATTCACGCCGCGAATCTGCGCGGTAAAGCGTTCGGAAATGGCCAGCCCGGCGGCGTCATCCTTGGCGCTGTTGATCCGCAGACCGGTGGAGAGCCGCTGAATGGACGTTGCCAGATCCATGCTGCTGCTGGACAGATTGCGCTGCGCATTCAGCGACATGATGTTGGTGTTGATACCTTGCATGGTGTCATCCTCGTAAACTGAGTGGAGATCATCGGCTCAGTCCAAAACAGGCTTTTGCCGAAAGCAAGGTAGTTATCGGTCAGGGGACGGGATTCTTTAGCCTGAAACTCGAAATTTGAAGAATTTTAACCCTGAACACGCACGTCAGACTGGTGTAATCGTCCGCTGTGAGTCGGCTTTCGAATCCGCTCCCCAGGCGAAATCGGGCGACCAGCAGTCGCCCGCCGCATCGCAGCTGGTTCAGCGCAGGAAATTGAACAGGGACAGGCCCTGAATCTGGGTGAACGTCGTGCGGGCGGCCTCCAGGGCGCTGAGCTCGAGCGACAGGCTGGATATCGCCGCAGCGAAATCCGTGTCCCGCAGACTGGCTGAATCGGCCAGGATCTCGATCTCGACTTCGTCAATTCGGTCCCGGATCGACTCCAGGCGTTGCAGATTGGTGCCCAGCTCGACGCGCGTGCCCAGCACATGCTCCAGGCCGTCATTCAGACGGCTCAGACCCGCATCCAGGTCGGCGTAGCGCTGCGCCACGCTGGCGGGGGTCGGCGTGGGCGCTTCGAGCAGGGTGGCCAGGTCATCGAACAGCGCGAACAGATCACCGGCCGGGCCGTTGAGAAACACCGCATCACCCGCCACCCCGTCGGCCATTCGGGCCTGGTCGTCGATCGGCACCTGCCGCGCCGTGCTTCCGCCCTGATACAGCGCGGCGGTGGGACCGCCACTGAACGGCGCGGCGGCATCTTCGGCACCGGCAAACAGGAACCTTCCCTGACCGTCGGCCGCGTTGGCCAGGCGGTACATCTCCTCTCCCAGCGCGCGCATTTCGATCGCCAGCGTCGCCAGAGCCTCCGGGGACTGGGCGGCATTGGTACCGGCAATCAACAGCTCGCGACCGCGATGCAGGCTGTCCGTCGCTCCGTCCAGGCTGCTGTCAATCAGTCGCAGGCGCGAATCCAGACCCTGCACATTCTGCAGTTGCCGATCCAGCACCATCAGGCGATCGCTGTTACGCAGCACCCGGGCCATTCCCGCCGGGTCATCCTTGGCCTGGGTCAGGCGCACGCCACTGGCGAGCTGATCCTGAAGCTTGAGCGCCTGCGCCTGCTGCTGGCCGATCGAGGCCAGAGTCTGGCGATACAGCATGGAATGAGTCACGCGCATATCAACCTCCGCCTAGCGCACGGCCGCGAGCAAGGATTGGAAGACTTCATTGGCCACCACGATGATTTGCGCGGCGGCCTGATAGGCCTGCTGGTAGCGCAGCAGGTCCGCGGCCTCCTCGTCCAGATTGACGCCCGACACCTCATCGCGCAGATTTTGATGCTGCGCCACCAGGGCCGCCTGGGCGGTTTCGGCGGCCTCCAGCCGTCGCGCCTGTGAACCGACCCGGCTCACCAGGGCAATATTGTATTCCTGGGCGCTGGCGGTACCGATCAAGGGCGCCCGCAGGGCCTCGGCCAGAGTCAGGGCATTGCTGTTATCCCCGCTGTTGGCGGGGGCTCCCGGACCGGCGGCAGCCAGGTCCGCGGGATCATTGAGCAAGACGGTGAGCCGGGCTGACGGCGGGCTCACCGCAAACAGGGCTAGACCGGCCAGATAAGAGAGCAGCCCCGACACAAGAAACCGGACGTGGGGCGTCGGTCTTCCGCGCAACTCTGAGAGCAGAGCCAACTGCGCCAGGTAGGCGAAGAGGGAGGCGA
>JBFJVB010000173.1:0-6722 GCA_041624435.1 Oceanococcus sp.
CGCAATCCTCCACGAGGATTGTGGTCCCGTCGGGGTTCTCCCGGAGGAGAATCGCGGAGGCGCCCCCGAATTCTCGCCTCAGTTGAAATCCGCGGATTTCGATCGGACCCCGCAACCCGTGCAAGACGATGCGGATCAGTCGCTCTTGTGACCCCGACACCCAGGGCGATGACGGGCAGCGTGGCCACCTTCAGACCGATGTCCAGCATCACCATCAGCGCGTTGCCCATCACGGTCACCGCGACCAGTGGGACCAGCACACAGATCAGCGCCGTCCAGGAACGGAAGGAAATCAGGCAGAACACGATCAGGGCGGAAAACAAGGCCAGTAGCATCTTGACCTCGGCGCGCTTGACCTCTTCATTGGTGGCTGCCATCACGCCGACGTTGCCGCTGGCCAGACGCATGGTCACCCCGTCGACCGGGTTCTCCTCGATGAAGGTTTTGATCTCCCTGACGATATGCGCAATCGTCGGACCTTCATGATCCTCGGTAAAGATCAGTACCTGAATCGCCCGGCAACCGTCATTGTTCAGACCCAGGCGCGGATCGAAGGCCTTGGAGCCGGTGGACAGGCCGGCGGAGTTCCGCGGCAAGGCCTTCCAGCGAGGATTACCCTCGTTGAAGGCGGTAATCACCAGTTTGCCGATCCCGGCCACGCTGGTCACCGACTGCACGCCGTGCACCCCGCGCAGATACAGCTCGAATCGGTCCACCAGATCAATCACCGGATACTGCAGACACGAATCGGTCGGGAAATCAGGCGCTTCGACCATCACCGTGAGCAGATCCACACCGATGTCGTAGGACTCGGCGATGGTGCGATTATCGGTGTTGTAGCGTGAATCTTCATGCAATTCCGGAACGCCGACCCCGGTATCCCCGATCACCAGATGACGCGATTGCCAGGTGGCGATGCCCATCCAGACCGCTGCAATCGCGAATACCCACACCGCAACCTTCGGATTGGCACAAGCCGACACCTTGTCCCACAGCGCGCCGCCAAAACCCTCCTCGGCTTTCTGCGAATGCTCGATACTGGCTTTTTCCAGGGTCAGATAGCTCAGGATGATCGGCTGCACCAGTTTATTGGTGATGATCATCAGCAAGACGCCCAGGCACGCGGTAATCCCCAGCTCCTTCACGATCGGAATGGCTATGAACATGATCACGCCAAAACCCAGCGCTTCGGTCAGCAACGCCACGGCGCCGGGCACGAACAGCTTGGTAAACGCCAGCTTGGACGCCTCGGTGGAGTCTGCCCCGTTGCCAACCTCCATTCGCCAGGCGCTGGTCATCTGCACCGCATGGGACACCCCGATCGAGAAGATCAGGAACGGCACCAGAATCGACATCGGATCGATCCCCAGACCAATCAGCGGCAATGCGCCAATCAGCCACAGCACCGGCAACATCGCCACCACCAGCGCGGTGATGGTGATCTTGACCGAGCGGGTGTAGAGGTAGAGCAGGAACACGGTGATGGCGAAAGCCAGGGCGAAGAACGCAAACACCCCGAGCAAACCGTAGATCACATCCCCGAGCAATTTGGCGAAACCGATAATATTGATCTCGACATTTTCGTTCTCGTATTTGTCGCGAATCTCTTCCAGCTTGTGGGCCACGGCCCAGTAATCGACTCGCTGCTCGCCCTGGGGCTTGTTCCGGTCATATTCCTGCAGATTGGCCCGGATCAATGCGCCTTTGAGATCGTTGGCGACCAACAGGCCAATTTGTCCGCCGTTTTCCACGTTGTTGCGGATCTGTTCGAGCTGTCCGCTTTCGCCGCTGTACTCGGCCGGGACGACGGGCCTGCCCTGGAAACCATCCTCCGTCACCTCGATGTAGTAGGTGTCCGGAGTAAACAGGGATGACACCTTGGTTCGGTCAATCCCGGGGATGAAGAACACATCCTGGGTGGCTTTTTCCAGAGCTTCGAAAAACTCCGGATTGTAAATGTCGCCTTCGCCTTTCCAGCGGACGTTGACCAGCAACATGTTGGCGCCGGAAAACTCGTCCATGTAATCCATCATCGTGACCATGTATTCATGTTCGATGGGGATCAATTTCAGGAAGCCGGGGTCCAGCTTGACGTTACTCGCACTCCAGGCGAAAAACAGGGTCATCAGCCCGAACAACACGGCGAAAAACTTTCGATTGGCCAGCAGCTTGTCAGCCAGCCCGGCAACGATACGGTCAGTCGTACTCATTGTGCTTCTCCACTATCAGCCGCCAGCTTCGGCGAATCAGGACCTTGCAGGAACACGCCGCGCTCCCCGGTCGTCAGCCACAGGTCTGGCGCCAGAACCATGACGTCGGTGAGTGAAGAACTGCCCTTGAGCGAAATCACCTGAAACGATTTTCCGCCGTTGCTGGAACGGATGATGATGTTGTTTCCACCGGCCAGGACGATGTCGCCATTGTCCTGAATCATCCCCCCGTACATCGATTCTTCGGTATTGCTTTGACTGCGCTGCCAGCTCTCGCCAGCATCGCGGGTGCTGAAGATATTGCCGCGCATGCCATAGGCCAGGATGCGACCGCCTGCGGTTTCCAGCACGCCGTAAAACGATCCCGTATAGCCCGTTTCGAATTGGCTCCAGGTTTCACCGCCATTGACGGACCGGGCAACCAGTCCGCGCTCGCCCACCAGCCACAAGGCCCCGTCGCTGGCCTGGGTGATGCCGTTGAGATGGCGCGTGGCGAAATCATCAAAGCTGCCGCCACCGCCAAACCCGCCGAACGGATCGTAGTTATCCGAAAAAGGATCGGATGATCCGGAGGCTTCCGCTACCGCAGGTTCAGCCGCGGATTCTTCCTTGACCAGTTCCTGACGGCTCCAGCTCTGGCCACCATCGCGCGACACTTGCAGCTGGCCGAAAGCGCCATAGGCCCATAACTGCCCGTTAAACGGACCGGCGACACCAAGCAAGGGCTCACTCTTTTCCGCGTCGAACCTGATTTCCTGCCAGCTACGCCCAGCGTCGGTGCTGCGCAGAATCCAGGAGTCGTGCCCGACCGCCACCAGGGTTTTTGCATCGAGAAAGACCAGCCTGCTCAGGGTGGAGCCCCGCTGCGGCGTGACCGTAGCCAGTTGCCAGGGTCCGGCCGGATCATCGGCGTAAAAAATCTTGCCCTGCTCGCCGACCGCCGCAAAGCGATTGCCACGCCTGGCCACATCGGTGATCAGCAGTTTGTCCGCATACACCTGTGTGGCCGGAAACTGCCCGGGTGGTCGTGGTGAGAATGAATACACGGCCGCACCTATGATCAGCAGCGACAACAGCATCGCAGGCCAGCCATCGATCCATGAGCCTTCGGCCTCATGGAGCTTGGTGTCGACATCCAGAAGTTCTGCTTTAGACATCGGTGTCCCCTCGTCCTTTTCTATTTATGTACCGCAGGCTCCGCAGAGCCTTCACCCAATCCAGAACCCCGTTACCAGCTGCCCCAGAATTCCCAAAATCGCCGCCCCACGGCCTACGCAAACCGCCCGGACAGGCCATTTCAACTTAATTCGGCATTTCAAACAAGGCCGCTGCGCCCATGCCGCCGCCGATACACATGCTGACGACCGCATACTTTTCTCCCCGTCGGCGTGCCTCCAGCACCGCGTGCCCCACCATGCGAGCCCCGGACATGCCGAACGGATGACCGATCGCAATGGCCCCGCCGTTGACATTCAGCCGCTCATTCGGAATGCCTAACTGGTCGCGGCAATACAGTACCTGTACCGCAAATGCCTCGTTCAATTCCCAGACGCCGACATCGCCAACGGCCAGACCGTGGCGCGCCAGGAGTTTGGGGATCGCGAATACCGGCCCGATACCCATTTCGTCCGGGGCGCAGCCGGCAACCGCCGTACCGCGATAAATGCCCAGGATCGGCAGGCCTCGCTGTTCCGCCTGGGCCCGGCTCATCACCATCACCACCGCCGCACCATCGGACAATTGCGAGGCATTTCCCGCGGTGATGTTTTCGCCCTGCTTGACCCATTGACCGTCCTTGAACACCGGCTTGAGTTGGGCCAGAGATTCCAGGCTGGTGTCCGCGCGATTGCCTTCGTCGCGGCGCAGCGTGACCGATTCATGACCGGCCGGCGCTCGGGTCTCCCGGTCGAACAGCTGCTTTTGCACCGTGATCGGCACGATTTCCTGATCGAAACGCCCGGCGCTTTGAGCCGCAGCGACCCGCTGCTGGCTTTGCAGCGCGTATTCGTCCTGGGCCTGGCGTGAAATACCGTAGCGCTGCGCCACGATTTCCGCAGTTTCGATCATCGGGATATAGGCGGTTGGCTCGCTCGCCAGGGCCGCCTTGGACACGGCCCGATGGGTATTCTTGTGCTTGGTCTGCACCAGCGAAATCGATTCCAGTCCGCCGGCCACCACGATGTCCTTTTCGCCCACCATGATGTCTTTGGCGGCAATGGCGATGCTCATCAAACCCGATGAGCATTGCCGGTCCAGGGTCATGCCCGGCACCGTGTTGGGCAGGCCTGCGGTGTAGGCGCACAAACGCCCCAGGTTATAGGCTTGAGTGCCCTGCTGTGCTGCGGCACCGAGGATCACGTCATCGATGCTGGCCGCATCAACACCGCTGCGATCCACCACCGCCTTGATGACGTGCCCGCCCAGTACCGGCGCTTCGGTATCGTTGAAAGCTCCGCGGTAGGCCTTGCCGATCGCGGTCCTTGCAACCGCGACGATGACTGCTTCGTTCATCATAAATCCTTGGAATTTCAGTAAGTAAGGTGCAACTCTCAGCGCTGGGCAGCTTCGCAGCGCGAATGCCGCGAACGGTCAGAACAAGCCGAAGATTCAGAAGTAATAGCGGCTGATGATATCGGCCACGCAGGCTGGCTTTTCTTCATTGTCGATTTCCACGGTCACCCGGATGGTCGCCTGCACTCCGCCTTTGACTTCCTGGGCGCTGACCACCTCACCACGGCCACGCACCCGTGCCCCGACCTTGACGGCATTAGGAAACCGCACCTTGTCCGTGCCGTAATTCACGCCCATCTTGAGATTGCGTAACTCGGCCAGTTCGGGCAGAAACCGGCTCACCAGCGACAAGGTGAGATAACCGTGCGCGATCGTGGCGCCGAACGGTCCGGTCTTGGCCCGCTCCGGATCGACATGGATCCATTGATGGTCATCGGTTGCGTCCGCAAACAGATTGACCCGTTCCTGGGTGATCTCCACCCACTCGCTGACGCCCAACGGCTGACCCTGTGCGGCCAGCACGGATGCCACGGACTCGAAAACCACCGCCATTGTCATTCCCCTGCCTTGTCCAGTCTGAGTATCCGCCAATACTGTCAGATGCCCCCACCCGCGGGATCGTCCGTGAAGACGAGACCGTGTCCGCCGGGGTCTGCACCTGCGCCGCCGACCCGGCCACCGCCACACCGTAGGAGCGAGCGCACGCTCGCGAATCCGCGTTGAGACCAAACCCCACCCCCGTTCGCGGCTGAAGCCGCTCCTGCAGGGGGCAGGACCCACCATCCCGCCGACCCGGCCTCCGCCACACCGTAGGAGCGAGCGCACGCTCGCGAATCTGCGTTGAGCCCAAACCCCACGCCCGTTCGCGGCTGAAAGCCGCTCCTGCAGGGGGCAGGACCCACCATCCCGCCGACCCGGCCTCCGCCACAGGTAGGAGCGAGCGCACGCTCGCGAATCCGCGTTGAACCAAAACCCCGTGTACAGCCGCAGTTTGCACCGTAGACTGAGCGCAACTCATCAACTGCAGGTATCCTGATTCATGATGGAATTCTTCTGGTTCAAATGGTTTGTCCTGGGCAACGCCCTGTTGCTGACCCTGTTGGGGCTCAATGTCTCGCGGCTACGGATCAAGCTCAAAGTCGCGCATGGCGACGGCGGCCAGATTCCCCTGAAGCAGGCGATTCGAGCCCACGGCAACGGGGTCGAACATGTACTGCTGTTTGGTATGATTCTGCTGGCGGTGGAAATGACTCAAGCTCAGGGTACGATTCTGGCCGTGCTGGTCAGCGGATTCACCGTGGCGCGGGTGCTGCACGCCATCGGCATGCTCAGCCGCCACATCCTGGCCCGGCGAATCGGCGCAAGCCTCACCTTTGCCGGTGAACTGGCTGCCTTGGCGGTTCTGTTCTTCTCCATTCAATCGAGCTGAGTGAGCGCATCCATGAATGAAGCGTATCAAGCGTCCCGACGACAACTACTCAGGCATTTGTTTCTCAGCGGCGGGGTGATTGCGACCGCCCCCCTGCTCCAGGCCTGCGGCGGTGCCGGACGGCTGGGTGGCCTGTTCAGTGCAAGCAGTGAGAGCTTCGGGGAACTGAGTATTCCCAGCGGTCCGCTGGCCAACATCGGCCCCCTGGGGCCGCCCGACTTCGATGGCGTCGCGGTTCCGGAAGGCTTTGTGGTCCGCGCCGTGGCCCGCCATGGCAGCCCCCCGGCTCTGGGCTCTGCCTACCCCTGGCATATGTTCCCCGATGGCGGAGCCTGTTACCCACGCGACAACGGTGGCTGGATTTACACGTCCAACAGCGAAGTTCCCGGCATTGGGGGCTGCGGCGCGCTGGTGTTCGATCCCGACGGCAGTATCGTCGATGCCTATTCCATTTTGTCCGGCACCAGTACCAACTGTGCTGGCGGTAAAACCCCGTGGAATACCTGGCTGTCGTGCGAGGAAACCGCATCGGGCCTGACCTGGGAAACCGACCCCTACGGCCGACTTGGCGC
>JBFJVB010000174.1:0-6673 GCA_041624435.1 Oceanococcus sp.
CACCGGCAAACCCAAACGGCTGAAATCCCGGGTTGCTGTCCCGCGTGACATGGCCAAATTCATCGTAGTCGATACGCTGGGCCACGCTGCCATCGCTGCTGTTGAGCACCAGCCGTACACTGCCCAGGTGGTCTGAGATGATCCGATAGGTGTCGCCGTTTTTGATCATGTAGGCCGGTACGTTGGCCTTGTCGGCATAGACGAAGCGGCTGACAAGGGTGCCGCTGGCGTCCAGTTCGGCGACCGGGTTGAGCTGGTCCTGGTAGACAAAACCCTGGACCAGGCTGCCGTTTACTTTCTTGCCGATGCGGCGATTGCGGCCGTCAATCAGGTACTCCAGCTCCACATCGCCCGGCAGGCTCACGTTGCGCAGGTTGCCCAGCAGGTCGTAGGCGTAGGTGGTGGTGGCGCCCGCTTCGGTCCGGCTTTGCAGTTGGCCGTTGGCGGTGTAGGCATAGCTCACGTCGCCGTAGCGCAGCAGCCGGTCCTGCGCGTCATAGCTGGCCGTGGCGTCATTGTGGCTCAGGCGATTGCCATTGGCGTCATAGCTGTAGGTCGACACTGTGCTGCCGTCGATGCTGACCGTCTCCAGGCGACCGGCGGCGTCATAAGCATACGCCGTGGTGCTTGTGCTGCCCTGGATGGTTTCGGTTTTCTGCACGATCCGACCGAGCTTGTCGCGAACGTCAAAGCTTACGTGATAAAGGCTGTTGCCGGCGAAGCTCGCGCTCTGGCTGGCGAGTTCCGCGAAACGGTTGTAGCTGCGGCCGTCGGCTGACCTCGCCCAGGGTCGTCGCACTGGCCAGCACACCGAGCCCGTCACGGCTCAGGTTGAGTTTGCCAGCCATCGAACTTCGGCAAATGTAATGGGCAAGATGTCAACGTAATTCGCACCATAATTCGTAGTATTCAAAAACTGCAACCTGCCCCCTATTTCGATTCTGAGGATCTGACCAAGCAGGGGTGGGGGAGATGTTATAAATCTCAGGCTAGCCCCTGTTTCCCCCTGTTTAGTTCTGTCCCACAAACGCGGCAATTATCCGACGGCCAGTGCCAGTCGCGGATTGCTACGCCAGCATAAATTTGAAGCGCCCGGCAATCTGGATTCGGACAGCGAAGCGTTAGCACGTAATAACAGAGATAAAACAATCCGGCCATCCCAAGCGCGTACAGTGGACTTAGCAAGAACCCATGCAACTCCAGCCCTTGCTCCGGGTAGAACAAGCCATCGCCGATACCCATTGCCACACAAAAAAACATGAGGAACAGCAGCTTCTTACCGTGATATGACATCTTAGTCACAAGCCCCAACTGACGATGGGGAAACCCCTAAGCATATCCGCAATGTCTCCAACAGAAATTGCAAAATTCACGTACTGGTCAGCACCATAGGCGAATACACCCCCCTCTAAACCTATCAAAACTTCGGAGCCCGTTGATGCCCCCAGATCACAGCGCGCTTTTAGTCCTCTCGGCCCACACACAAGCATCCTTGCGGCCCAGACTGCAGGATTGCACCGCATCGGCATGAGCGCTTTGCATATCGCGCTTCTGGAAATGTGCACCGCCGCGCTCCATGTAGGCATCGGCATCGTTGGGGTGGGTGCTGATGTAGCTGCTCCAGGTCAGAATGATCTCATCCCAACGCGCATCCTTGGCCAGCACCCAGTCGATCTTTTTGACCGCGCCAATACTGTCCGGGTCCAGTGAGTAGGCTTGACGAAAATCCACCAAGGCCTGCTCGAATTGAGCTTCAGAAGAATGCGCATTGCCACGCCAGAAAAAAATTGCACTGTCTTTGGGATTGAATGACAGATAAGCCGAATACGCCTCGATGGCATCAGCTCTGTCGCCTTGGCGGTGCAGTTCCATGGCATGTTCACGAAACCGTTTCAGGCTGATCTCCAAGTAGTCTTTTTCATCAAACGGATTCCATTCACGATATCGGATCGAATCCCGGCAGGCCTGCTCGAAATTTTTCAGGCGAAGATTGATACCAATCCGTTGCTGCAGAAAATCGACATCATCACCCCAGGCAAACGCCTTGTTCAGCCACTCCAGAGCTTCAGCGTACTTGCCGGCCGATCTCAGATCCCGTGCAACCGACCAAAAGGGAAATCCCAACAGCGTTTTCAGGCGCGGGTTTCTGGACACATGGATTTGCGCGGCTTCCGCAGCCTGTGCAACCGCCTGGTGGCTCCCGCCCCAACGCGGAACCAGACAGGTGATAAATGATTTCCAGATCAGGTAGTTGTTTGGAGCGTCCTTCTGGAACCGTCCGGCAACATCGGCGCATCCTTTGGCAGCGCCAAGACCGCGGGCGGAGCGGAGCTGTGCAAGGTGCGCTATTGGGTGCTGAGCGTCTTCGACCAAGGCCTGGCTGGCCTGTTCAGCCGCAATGGCCATCAAATGTTTGAACTCTTCCATATCACTTTCAGGCACGTCAGCCGAATAACCATGGCCACGTTTCTGCCATGCGCGCTCGATGGACTGGATCGCCAAAGCAGCCAATGCGTCAGGAGTTTCGGGCCTGGCCTCGAGCCAGGCGCGCAATCGCGCTTGCGAATGCTCGTCAGTCGCTGCGATGGAATCGAACAGCTCGACAAGGAGCAGCTCATCGCCGGGCGCCGAGTCGGCCGAATTTCTGATCAGTAATAATTGCCGCTCGAGTGCCGGATAATCCTCTTGTTCCAACAGTGCGAGAACACTTTGGTGTCGGCGAAACGCAGGGGAGTCCGGCTTGGCGAGTTTGGTTACTGCTTTTGGAGCCACCGGCGCCTTGATCGGCCCGGAACTTTGTGGCCAATAGACATACAAGCCCACCCCAGCCGTGCAGAGCAAAATGGCTACCAACATCACTCGAAGCATGGTCTTTTCCCCTGGATACCCCTGCATTTAGTCGACGCGCGTCTAAATTTCCACGCTGGGCAAATAGGCCTCAACGCCAAAGCAGTCGACAGGCTTACGGTATCGACGCGATACGCCGCCGACGTACCGATGAAAAGCAGACGTGCTGCCACCCCCAGCGAAAACCGCCACCAATTGGCCATCCATTGCCCCCAAGCTGTTTCGGCCGCTTGATCCAACGGCCTTTCGATTCTGATTGTCAGCGATACCAAGAGCTCAACGCTTGATTTCACAAGGGCCTCTCTCCGCGCGGCCACGCTGCGAGCCTATAGACTCGTTCGATGGATCATCTAAGGTGGAAGCCGCCACGACAACTGGTAAAAATGCCAGTTGTTAAGCTTGATCAATCCTGTGCCGCTTGCAGCGTCGGCGGTTCAGCTTGCTGGATCGGCTGACACCCGCTTGAACAAAACCAGCAGGCGCGCCGCCGCGTCGAGCGAGCTCGCCATAGTTGTCAGTTGGCAAGAGAAACCAAATGCGCCCAGCGAACAGATGGGGGTTTTCTGGTGGTGCGGATTCCGGGACTTCGCTGAGATGCGACTAAGCGGATCGAGCCCGTCTGGCTTCGCAGGCATGGCCAGGAAGAAATGGTGGCCAAGGGCGGAATCGAACCACCGACACGCGGATTTTCAATCCGCTGCTCTACCAACTGAGCTACTTGGCCTTTACTTCTGCGCCTCGCGCCCGCTGCGTTGCGCAGCAGATTGAGGCGAGGGGCGCGTATTAAACCGTTCGGATCGGCTGGCGTCAAGCATTGTCTTGCGGCGGGACGTAGCTGGTCTGGGCCAGATCGCCGCCGCCGAAGAAATATTTCTCCATTTCTTCGGCCAGAAACGCACGGGCCTTGGGGTCGGCCAGCACCAGCCGGTATTCGTTGATGAGGCGTTTTTGATGCTCGACCCATTCCTGCCAGGCGGGCTTGGAAACCTGATCGAAGATGCGTTGACCCAGTTCCCCTGGATAGGGCGGGCGCTCAAGCCCTTCCGCTTCGATTCCCAGTTTGATGCAGTTTACGGTCCGGCTCATGCGCAATAGGTCTCAATCAATCTTCGGATGGGCTGCGGCAGGCCCAGATTTACCGCGTCAGTCACAGTATGCCAGCACAGGCTGTCGTCATCCTTGATGAGATCGCTGCGAGGCTGACCCGAAACCGGTTCCATCAGCAGAGAAAAATGGCTGAACTCATGGCGCAGCGTCTGACCCAGAGGCGTGAGCCGGGCGGCCAGTGGGCTGAATTCCTCCATCCCCAGCGCGGCTTCGGGCAAGGACCACAGGCCACCCCAGATGCCCGCAGGCGGACGTCTGGCCAGCAGGATCTGCTGTTGTTCGTTGCGCAGGATCAGATACCACTGCTGTCGCACAGGGCGCTGTTTGCGCGGTTTGGCCGCGGGAATCTGTTCGGCGCGGCCGCTGGCGCGGGCCACGCAGTCGCTGGCCACCGGGCATTGCTCGCAGCTCGGCGCGCGGCGGGTACAGACGGTGGCGCCCAGATCCATCATGGCCTGGGCATAGTCGGCCGGGTCCTGCGCCGGCAGGCGGTGTTCCGCCTCTTGCCACAGGCGTTGCAGGACAGCGGCCTTGCCCGGCCAGCCCTCGATACCGGCATGCCGGGCCAGCACCCGTTTCACATTGCCATCCAGAATCGCCGCCGGCTGCTCAAAGGCCTGGGCGAGGATGGCGCCGGCGGTGGAACGGCCGATGCCGGGCAGGCTTTGCAGGGTCTGGCTGTCATCCGGAAACTGCCCGGCATATTGCTCGACGATGATCTGGGCCGCCCGGTGCAGATTGCGCGCCCGGGCGTAGTAGCCCAGGCCGGACCACAGGGCCATCAGCCGATCCGGCTCCACCCGGGCCAGGGATTCCAGGGTCGGCAGGGCGGCCATGAAGCGCTGATAGTACGGAATGACCGTGGCGACGCCGGTCTGCTGCAGCATGATCTCGGAGACCCACACCTGATACGGCCCGCGCGGCGCCTGCCAGGGCAGATCGTGCCGGCCGTGGCGGGCAAACCAGTTCAGCAGTCTAGGGGACCAGGACGACGGCATTGGCCAGACGTTCGATGCCTTCGGCGGTGTCGACCGCCTCCTGCGCCAGTTTGCGCTCGATCAACCAGGGACCGATCAGGGGAGGAATCCAGAAATCCGGTTCCACCTGGGCTTCGAAGATCAGTTTCGCCCACTCGCCTTCATCCCAGATGCGCCAGGATGCGCGGCCAAAACGCAGGTTGCTCAGTTCGGGAATCACCTGTGCGCTCAGCTGTTCCGGGGGGGCCTTGGCCATGTCCTGGACCTGATCGAACACCCGGCAGATCCCGATCACGCACACTTTCACCTGGGTATGCAGGCGCTGGGTGCCCGGTGCGCCTCCTTCAATGGGATCGGCTTTGACGATTGCCCGATTGATCTCGGGCAGTCGGGCGAAGTCGGTAAACACGGCGTAGGCCTTGGCCGCCTCGGCCTGCATACGCGCGTGCATGACGACCTGATAGCGTCGACCGACATGGGTGACTTCGAGATGATCGAGTTGAGCAGCCATAACGGGAAATTGATCGAAGCAGAGGATCAGCGCGAACGCAAGAAATCGCCGAGCTTGTCGTTGAACTTGTTTCGTAGCTTGTCCTTTTCCTTGTCCAGCGTGCCTTTGAGCTCAGATTTGGCCTTTTCCTTCAGAACCTGTTCCAAATCCACTTTGAATTTTGGCGCGTTCAGCGGCCCGCTCACCCCGATCGGGATGGCCAGACCGATCAGTTTCGACAAGGTCTTGTCACTGCTGGTGTGCGCATTCTTCAGCAAGACCGGGGCCAGACTCAAGTCGTATCGCCCCGCGAGCAGATCGATGAAGCCCTGGCCGGCGAATGCAAACCAGTCATTGCCACCGGCCAGATCCTGCACGCGCACTTTGCCAGATTCGATCAACGCGCGCCCGGCCAGCTCGCTGAAACTGGTGGATTGCGCTTGCGCGGTGTGACTGGATCCATCGAGCAGCGCACTGGCCTTGCGCACCACATCCACCAGACTGACGCCCTGCATTTCGCCATCCTGAAGCCGGTAACTGGCCTCACCATTGGCGCTGGTGCGCATTTTTCCCACGGTTTTGCCCTGACTGGCCAGGCTCAGTCCCAATTCCGTCGTGCCACTGATCCAGCGCTTGCCCCAGCCGTCCTGGAGCAGTTCACCCAGGCCCAGGGCTTTGACCGAGAGCTTCAGCCCCAGCAAGGGGTCGGGCTGACCGGCATCAATCGAGTTGTCGACGGCCAACTGGCCACCATAGGCGTTGGCGCTGAGTTTCTGCTTCACCGGCCGCCCTGGCCGTGCATCGGCGGTCCACAGCACATCGCGAAATTTGACCCCGTAGGCATGGAATCGGGCAATACCGGCGCGCGCGGTCAGGTTCAGATCCTTGGCCCAGTCCATTGGCAATTCCAGCGTATTGATATCCCCGCCGGCCTCGGACTGCTTGTCCGGCTCGGCCGCCGGGTCCTTGGCCGGCAGCCAGTCCTCCACCGTCAGACCCGCCAGATCGAGGCTGGTGCGGATCACCGGCGCGCTGAAGCCTTCCAGCGAAAAGGTTCCGGCCAGCGCCTCACCGGCCAGGGCACCACGGAGTTTGTCCACGGCCACGCGCTCTTTGCCCAGAGTCCAGTTCATGCTCAGCTCGCTGGGCGCGGGCGAGGTCGTTCGGCCCAGCGGAAAGCCCAGTTGCGCAACAAAGGCATGCAGGTCCAGCGGCATCACCTGCAGCGCGCCGGAGCCGGCCTGGTTGGCTA
>JBFJVB010000175.1:0-6534 GCA_041624435.1 Oceanococcus sp.
GGCATCATCGGCGCCCTGTTCGGACACTGGGTGATGGGCCTGGACCTGACCATGCTGTCGATCTTCGGGCTGTTCGGCCTGTCCGGCATCGTGGTCAATGACTCGATCATCCTGGTGGCGTTCTACAAGGAATTACGCGCTCGTGGCCTGAATTGCAATGCGGCGCTGATCGAAGCGGCCTGCCAGCGCCTGCGGGCCGTGCTGCTCACCTCCCTGACCACCATCGGCGGACTGATCCCGCTGATGTTCGAAACCAGTCTGCAAGCCTCCTTCCTGATTCCGATGGCGACCTCCATCACCTTTGGCCTGGCTTTTGCCACCGTACTGGTGCTGGTGGTCGTGCCGACGCTGCTGAGTCTCTACGAGCAGCGTTTCGGAACCGCGCAGGGTTTGAAAGCCAGCGGCGCAGCCATCGACGCCACCGAGCCCGCTGCGGCACCGCTCTGATCACCCCGTAGCGTCACCCGCTGCTAACGGAAGCGGCTGCGTTTTTTCGGCCCGAACAGCGTGTCCAGACTGCCACCAACCAGTTCGGCCCCGGTGCGCGCCACATTGCGCGCGACATCCCCGCCGGCCACGCTGCGCACCGCGTCACGAAACCCATCCGCCACTTCCTTGCGAAACGCCGGCAACAGCTCTTCGGCGGCAGCCAGCGCGCCGCGCCGAACCCGTTCCTCGACTTCGGCGGCCAGTTCCTCGCGCAACTGCTCCAGTTGATCGCGCAGCCGCGCCCGATAGACCCCGTAGGCCAGCAACCACGTCAGCACACTCGTCAATGCCGCCGCCAGCGCGGCCACCACAAAATAGCTCATAAGACTCTCGTGAATTCAGTAACGGGCGCGGCACAACCGGAATGCACAGTGCGCGTCGCTGGGTATACTGGGGGCATCATAATTCAAATTTTCAACAAGTCCCTGAATTGCTAATCCAGGGCGGGGAGACCGATCCGCATGATAACCGCACAGTCCATTCTGCGCGTGGTAGAACCCATTGTGTTTGGCCGGCGCTGGCTGGGAATTGCCTTCCTGGGCACGCTGACGCTGTGGTTCGGCTGGCATGCCGCACAGGTTCAGGTAGATGCTGGCTTTGCCAAGCAATTACCGCAGAGCCATCCCTACATGGCCACTTTCAACAAGCACAAAGATGCCTTCGGTGGCGCCAATCTGATCAGCATCGCGCTGATCAACCAGCAAGGCGACATCTATAACGAAGCCTTTCTGCAACGTCTCAAGCAGGTCACGGACGAAATCTTCTTCCTGCCCGGGGTGGATCGTTCCCGCGTGACTTCGCTGTTCACCCCCGGGGTCAGATACATCGAAGTGGTTGAAGGTGGATTCAAGGGCGGCGACGTGGTGCCGCGCAATTATCAACCCAGTCCGCAGATGTTCCAGCATATCCGCGACAATGTCGGCAAGGCCGGCATCATCGGCCGGCTGGTTTCAACCGACCAGCGTGGTGCGATGATTGTCGCCGAACTGCTGGAACTGGACCCCAGCACCGGCGAAAAGCTGGATTACCGCGCAGTCGCCGCCCGCCTGGAAGAAATCCGGCAACAGTTCGAAGATCCCCAGATCAAAGTCCATATCATCGGCTTTGCCAAGATTGTCGGCAATGTCACCGACGCCACCACCGAGGTGGTGATGTTCTTCGCCATCGCTCTGCTGCTCACCGCATTGCTGCTGCGCCTGTACTGCGCGTCCTGGAAACTGTCCATCCTGCCGCTGGCCTGCTCCCTGGTCGCGGTGATCTGGGAATTTGGCCTGATGCACATCTTCGGCCTGGGCCTGGACCCGTTCGCGATTCTGGTGCCGTTTCTGGTGCTGGCCAACGGGGTGGAGCATGGCATCCAGATGGTCAATGCCTGGGCCGATGAAATCACCACCTACAAGTCCACCAGCCTGAAAGCGTCGATCAATTCGTTTCGCCGCGTCGCCATTCCGGGCACCGCGGCCCTGATGACCGACGTGTTCGGCTTTGTCACCATTGCTCTGATCGACATTCGCATCATCCAGGAGATGGCGATCAATGCCGCCTTCGGCATGGCCGCGATCATCGTCACCAACAAATGGCTGATGCCGATCCTGTTATCCGTGGTTTCGATCAGCAATCACGAGGAATACACGCGGCGGCTGAATTGGCGCGAGCAGCTTGGGAATCGGGTCTGGCGCCTGGTTGCCAAGGCCACCGACACCCGCTACGCGATCGGCATTCTGGTAGTCACCGCTGGCCTGCTGAGCTGGGGCCTGTGGAAGGGCCAGGATCTGCAAATCGGCGACTTTCATGAAGGCGTTCCGGAGTTGCGCGAGGATTCGCGTTACAACCAGGACTCCAGAGCCATCACCCGCCATTTCACCATCGGCGTCGACCAGCTCAAGATCATGGTCGAAACCGAAGAACAGGCCTGTGTGCGCTACGATGTACTGGATTTGATGGACCGCTTCGCCTGGCGGATGCGCAACACGCCGGGAGTCGATTCGGTCAGTTCCTTGCCGCAGATCGCCAAGCACGTTCGCAAAGCCTGGAATGAGGGCAGCCCGGACTGGGCGGTGTTGCCGCGCAATCAGTACGCCATCGTCCAGGCGATCAGCCCCGTGCCCTCGTCCGCCGGCCTGCAGAATCCCGATTGCAGTGTCATGCCGATCATCATTTTCACGCAGAATCACAAGGCCAAAACCCTCGAAGGCATCATCGCCGCCGCCGAGCAGTTCAAGCAGGAGGTGGAGGCCGAGTATCAGGGCGCCCCGCCAGTGAATTTCGCCCTGGCCAGCGGCAATGTCGGCGTCATGGCGGCCACCAATGAAGTCATCAAGGCAGAGGAAAAATCGATCCTGTTCTGGGTCTACGCCGCGGTCGGCCTGATGTGCTGGCTCTCCTTTCGCTCCCTGTCGGCCCTCATCTGCATCATGACCCCACTGGCGGTGGTCTCCGTGCTGGCCTATGCGGTCATGGCGGTGCTGGAAATCGGCCTGAAAGTCGCCACCCTGCCGGTCACCGCTCTGGCTGTGGGCATCGGCATCGATTTCGGCATCTACACCTTCAGCGTTCTGCAGGATCACCTGGACGATGGCCTGCCGCTGCACGAAGCCTATTTCAAAACCCTCAACCTCACCGGCAAGGCAGTGGCATTCACCGGGGTCGCCCTGTCGATCGGGGTCATCACCTGGCTGTGGTCCGATCTGCAATTTCAGGCAGACATGGGCTTGCTGATGGTGTTCATGTTCCTCGCCAATATGCTTGGAGCACTCTTCGTCCTGCCTGCGCTGGCACGATTCTTTGCCGGCCCCGCCAAGCACATCACGGCGGCCCGACTTCGCTCCACCCATGCCGATCAATAGAAGCCCAGGAGTCCTGCCCATGCGCGCCGTTCTAGTCTCTGGCCTGATACTCAGCCTGATCAGCCAGTCCGTCATGGCCAAAGTGCCTGCCGAGCAAGCCGCCCGCCTGGGGCAGGACCTCACCCCCCTGGGCGGCGAAAAAGCCGGCGATGGCAAGACCATCCCGGACTGGGATGGCGGTCTGCCGAAAAAACCGATGGAGCGGGGTGAAAACCCGTTTGCCGCCGACAAACCCCTGTTTACCATCACCGGCAAGAATTACAAACAGCATCTGCAACATCTTTCGGCCGGCAAGGTGGCGCTGTTTGAAACCTTCCCCAATTCCTATCAAATGCCGATCTACCCGACGCGACGCAGCGCCTCATTCCCGGATTACATTTACGAACATACCCAGCGCAATGCGCGCACGGTGGAATTGACCGGTGATGGTCACGGCTTTTGTTGTGCCGCCATAGGCTTTCCCTTTCCCCTGCCCAATTCCGGCATTGAAGCGCTGTGGAATCACGTGATGCGCTATAACACCAAAGGCTACCGCGGTCATGTCAATCATGCGGTTACCAGCGCGGATGGTGACTTCGTCGTGGAGCGCAGTTATCTGGAACTCTCCTACCATTACAATCATCCGGAAACCACGGTGGAGACGCTGGACAATCAGAATCTGTGGTTACTCACCAAGGTCGTGGCTCCAGCGAATAAAACCGGTGACGCACATCTGATTCACGTGCCCGTCGATCGAATCAAGGAAATAACCGGCGTCTGGGTATTCAATCCCGGCCTGGGCCGAGTTCGGCGCATCGGCGAAGTCGGCTACGACAATCCGGCTTTCGACGGCCTGATGACGCACGATCAGATCGACATGTTTAACGGCCCGCTGGACCGGTATACGGTCAAAATGATCGGCAAAAAAGACATGTATGTACCGTACAACGCCTATGAGCTGTATAGCGATAAACACCGCTACAAGGACATCATCACCCAGGGTCACATCAAGCAGAGTCTGACGCGTTACGAATTGCATCGCGTCTGGGTCATCGAAGCCGAGGTGCGTAAAGGTTTTAACCACATCTATAAACGGCGCACCTTTTATCTGGACGAGGACTCCTGGCTTATTCTTCTGCAAGACATGTATGACGAACATGATGAATTCTGGCGTACCGCCGAAGCTCACGCCATCACCTTTCAGAATGTTCCATTGACCATCAATGGCGTTCAGGTGCACTACGACATCCAGTCCCGGCGCTATGTCATTATTAATATGACAAACGAAGAAAAGGAGATGATCGAATACGACTGGTATATGCCGAAAAAATATTTCACGCCGCGCACTTTGAAAAAGTTTTCCAGACGTTAATGCGATGGCACGACCAGCCATCCCGCATCCCCTCCTTCTGGAAACCCGGCCAATTAATAACAGCGAGGCCATTTGATTTCATAATCAATTTGCGTATTATTCTCGAACAAAATAAGAAATGGCCAGGGAACTCATAGGCTGGACTTATCCCCGAGAAACAATAAATTCAGTTAATTCAACGAGAATTCTATGGATCTGAAAAATTACGACGTGAGCAAATTGACCGCGCTTCAAGCCGACATTCAGGCTGAACTGGCCCGAAAGAAGCAAGCGCAACGCCAGGACGTCATCAAACAGGTGAAAGCGCTGCTCGCACAGCACGGCATGACGCTGGAGGATTTACCCGGCCGCAGCAGCGGCGGGAAGACCGCAGGTGGTCGCGCCAAGGTCGCGCCCAAGTACCGCAACAAGGCCAATCCGGACCAGACCTGGACCGGCCGCGGCCGCAAGCCCTTGTGGGTCGCGGAACATCTCAAACGCGGTGGGTCGCTGCAGGATCTGGCGATCTGAACGTCGTCGGCAGGCCGGCATTATCCGGCCTGCCGGTCTGAGCACCGGCTTACTTGAACAGGTGTTCCCGGTAATAGCGTAATTCGGCGATGGAGTCGCGGATATCGTCCTGAGCCAGATGCCGTGATTCCTTGGTGATGCCTGCCAGCACCTCCGGCGCCCAACGTCTCGCCAGTTCCTTCAAGGTGCTGACATCCAGATTACGGTAATGGAACCAGGCTTCAAGACGAGGCATGTAGCGGTGCAGAAAGCGCCGATCCTGGCCGATGCTGTTGCCGCAGATCGGCGACACGCCCGAATCGACAAACTGCGATACAAAGTCCAGGGTCTGCTGCTCTGCCTGGGCCTCCGTCACGGTCGATGCGCGCACCCGCGCAACCAGGCCTGACCCGGTATGTGTGCGCGTACACCACTCATCCATGGCCGCCAGTTCAGCATCGGATTGGTGAATCGCCAGCACCGGCCCTTCGCCCAGCACGTTCAGTTCCTTGTCCGTCACAATCGTCGCAATTTCGATAATCTTGTGCTGCAAGGGCTCCAAGCCGGTCATTTCAAGATCGATCCAGATCAGATGCTCAGCAGACTTCATCAATTATGCTCGGGGTATAAACGCCGCATTATGCCGCACCCACCGCCAGCCCGCAGCCTGCAAGCGATTGAGCTTGTTCCCCCGCGCTGTTATGTTTGCGCGCCTTCGAACACTTCTACCCACTATGGCCACGCCCCTGCATCAGCAACGCTGCCTCGCCTGCGAAGGGGGTATCCCCCCGCTGGATCAGGTCTCGCGCGACCGGCTGCTCCCTGAGTTGTCGTCCGACTGGAGCCTGAACGCGGACGGCACGGCCCTGCATGCGCGCTACCAGTTCCGGAATTACTATGAGACCACGGCTTTCGTCAATGCCGTCGCCTGGATCGCCCATCAGGAAAACCACCATCCGGACATCAGCCTGAGCTACCGGGAATGCACGGTGCTGTGGACCACCCATGCCGCGCAAGGTCTGACCCACAATGACTTCATCTGCGCGGCGAAAGTCGATGCATTGCACCCCCGCCCCCACCCACAAGGCACTGCCCCATGATTCTGATTCTTCATCCCGACACCGATCTGAGCGCCGATACCTACACGGATCTGCTGTCCACACTCGACACCTTGAAGGACGTGGAGTATCGGGTGCATACCGTGCAGGGCGCGCAACAAAGTCTGACGGAGATCTATCTGCTCGGCGATACCATTGGCCTGAGCGCCGACGACATGCAGAGCCTGCCCTGCGTCGAGCGGGTGGTCCGGATCTCCGAGGCCTACCGGGTGCTGGGGCGGCACAAGGATGAACACCGGCC
>JBFJVB010000176.1:0-6427 GCA_041624435.1 Oceanococcus sp.
GAGCTGCCTGGCTGCTCCACCCCGCACCAGAGCCGGCAACTATACGTGGAGGGGGCATCCTTGGCAAGGGTAAAAACGCAAAAATCTCGTAAACATTGCATTCTTTTCAGTCTGAGCCGTTTCGGCGTCTCTGCCTTAGCCAAAGTGCAGGCAGAACCTGGACAGCGTGCTCGGTGGAGATGGCTACTCAAGGCCGTTGCTGAGCTTTCTCGCAAAACCTTCAGCTCATCATGATCGATTATTTCGACAGCAATGAAGACCTGTTTTAACAAACGGTTGTTGACATGTAGTGGCGTCCTGGAAACCAGACTGCCCGACCTGGCGGTGCTGGTCACCGTCAGACGTGGCAACTGCAGCGGCTGCGCGGTCATCCGGGGCTACGGGCCGGGAACCGGCGTGGCGACCGGGGGGAATCATCCGCCGGCAGGCCCCCTGTCCCGCCCCGTCATCGTGGGCGAACAGGGCGGCTTCAACTAATGTGGGCACCCTCAACGCCAGTCAGTCCTTGCACGAACTGACGAACCGGCATGGCTAGGCCAATCTTGGCCGCGGGGTGTGGACCTGGGATGCCCATGACCCGAATGATCTGACCACGATCGGCAGCGGGGGCGGACACTGCGTGTACTCCTGCTCCGCACCCGGCAACTTGAGCGCGTGGAGTCAGCTGGTGCGGGATGACAACCGGCAGTCCACTGAGATCAATTGAGCATTCGCAGGCGATACCCAGGGGGGCGCCAGTTGGCGGCGTGTTGCACGCCACGCTGAGACAGTGGCGAGGTGGGGCCTGCTCGTCGAAGTGGCTAGCGACCGGCCGGCGGGCTGCGCATCCTGCAGGCAGGCCAGGATGGGCATCGAGGATGCCGGGCTTAATCCAGTTATACAGGCTCACGATCCCACTCAGCACCTGCTGGGGTTGGATATCGCTGCGCCACTCTGGTGGCCCCGTGTTGTGAAGCGCCGGCGGCATCCCTGTCGGCTTTCAAAGCTTCAGCGCTCGCGCTTACAAATTCTTTACAGCCGCGTCGTTAATTTGGGGTCACTGAACGGGAGGCCACTACCGTTCGCCCTCGCGCGACATTGGCGTCAAACCGTCTTGCGGAGGGTTCCCAAAAATACATCTTGGCGCCGTACACGGAGGTCCGGAAATCGTGATCAGAGTTTTCCCCGTCGTTGCCGCAGGGCTCGTCAGCTTTGCCATGGGCAGCTACTTTATAAGCAGTGCTGATCCGCACGTGTACACCAAACGTACCGACGATCACACTCACCCAGCGGCACCCACACCCCTCAGCTACATCGTGCAGGCGCAGTCGGCCGCACAAGCCGCGCGCCTGGTCGCCAGCATCGGCGGCAGCGTCGAGCGCGAGCTGACGGTGATCCAGGGCGTCAGCGCCAGGCTCACCGCCCGCCAGCGTGAGCGACTCGATGCCCGCGCGACCATCACGCCCAATCACCGCGTGGAGGCCAGCGCGCGTCCGGTGAAGGACTCGAGTTTCAGCAGCACCAGTACCACCGATGACTCGGTCAAGCAGGCATCGACCAACGCACAGGCCATGCAGACGCATTTTCCGGGCTGGGTCCGCGCCGATGAAATCCATGCGATGGGCATTTATGGCTCCGGGGTTGGGGTTGCGGTGCTGGACAGCGGCATCTTCGATGGCCTGGGTCTGGATGAATCGTATTACTTCGAGCGTCGCCTGCATCACTTCCCGGTCGTGGCTCTTGAGCCCTGGGCGGACGAAGATGACAACGGTCACGGCACCCATGTGGCCTCGGTGATGGCGAACAGCTGGATGAACGGCAACGGCCAGTTCGAGGGCGTGGCGCCCAACGCCGAGCTGTACAACGTACGCGTGCTCGATGCCCAGGGCCATGGCTACTACGCCGACGTGATTGCCGGCGTGCAATGGGCGATCGACCACAAGGACACCTACAACATCCGCGTACTCAACATGTCGCTGAGCGCACCGCCCCGCTCGTTCTACTGGGACGACCCGCTGAACCAGGCCGTGATGGCGGCGTGGCGGGCCGGCATCGTGGTGGTGGCCGCGGCCGGCAATGACGGCCCGGCACCGATGAGCATCGGCGTACCCGGCAACCTGCCCTACGTGATCACGGTGGGCGCGGCCGATGACAACAATACGCCCCAGGACCTGAGTGATGATTTTCTGTCCACCTTCTCCAGCACCGGTCCGACCTTCGAGGGTTTCGTCAAACCGGACCTGCTGGCGCCGGGCGGTCACCTGATCGGCAAGATGAAGAACTACCAGACCCTCGCGGTGGAGCACAGCGAGTATCTGCAGGAAGACAACTGGCATTTCAAAATGTCCGGCACCTCACAGGCGGCCGGCGTGGTCAGCGGCGTGGTGGCCCTGATGCTGGAGGCCAACCCGGCACTGACACCCGATGACGTCAAATGTCGCCTGGCGGCGACCGCCAGCGCCGCGATGAACACCGATACCGGTGATGCACTGTACTCGGTGCTGCAGCAGGGCGCGGGCCTGATCGACGCCTACGCCGCGCTGACCAGCAGCGAGAGCGGCTGCGCCAATCAGGGCCTGGATATCGACGCGGACCTGGCCGGCACCAGCCATTTCGCCGGCCCTGTCGAGGAAGACGAGGCCGGCAACTTCGTGATCCGCGACGGCGATGGCTCGGCGACCTATCTGGACGGCGATGCCTACATCTGGAGCCGCGCCTATGTCTGGAGCCGGGCCTATGTCTGGAGCCGCGCCTACCTCTGGAGCAACGCCTATGTCTGGAGCCGCGCCAAGGTTTTCGGTGACGCCTACCTCTGGAGTCGCAGCTATCCGTGGAGCCCGGACCAGAGCGGCACGGTCGACCCGGGCATGGCCGCCGCCTCGATCCTCAACTGGGTCGAACCCGACGCCCAGCGCTACCTCGACGGCAGCACCGATTCATGGGCCGTGAGCACCGACGCCTCCACGACAACGGAATCCTCAACCACAACGGAAAGCCCGACCACCACCTGCACGAAACAGCAGCAACGCAAAGGGGAGTGCTGAAATGAACCCGAAGAACTCGAAGAATACGACGATGAACACCATCCTACCCAAGCTTTCTACCACGCTGCTGAGCGTCGGTCTGGTGACCCTGGCCGCTACCGGATTGGTCGGCCGCCATATCCTCAACCAGGCACCCGCAGTGGATGGCGCCGCAACGGCCGCCCAGGCCGCCGAGCAGCACACGGTGGCCAGTGGTTTCCTGTTGCAGGGCAGCGATGTGGACAGCCTGGCCGGCCTGGTCGCGGCGGTCGGCGGTGATGTTACCCACCGGCTCGGTGTCATCAACGCGGTGGGCGCGCAGCTGAGCCCGGGGCAGCTCGCCCGCCTGAAAGCCATGGACGCCACGCTGCGCGTCATGCGCGACACCCCGGTGAGCAGCACCGGCAAGCCCCGGAAAAATGAAGAACCGAGCGGCGGCCTGGATGGTGATGCCTATGTGCACTACCCCAGCCTGATCGAAGCGCATCAGCTACACGCGCAGGGCATTACCGGCCAGGGCGTGACGGCCGCGGTGCTGGATTCCGGCATCTACACCGGGCCGGGGCTCTCGGAAAACTCCTCCGCAACGCCACGGATCAAGGTGGCTTACGACGCGCTGACCGACACCGCCTACTGGTACTCGGACAACAGAAAACACAACGAAATTCGCGACGGTTTCAACAACGATGCCAACGGTCACGGCTCCCATGTTGCCAGCACCGCCTTTGGCAGCAAGCTGGCGATCAACGGCAAGTTCAACGGCATCGCGCCGGATGTGGACATCGTTTCGGTCAAGGTGTTCGACGCCACCGGCGTGGGCAGCTATGCCGATGTCATCCGCGGCATCGACTGGATCGTCGCCAACCGTGAGCAGCTCAATATCAAGGTGCTCAACCTGTCGATCTCGGCCACTCCGCGCTCGCACTACTGGCAGGATCCGTTGAACCAGGCGGTGATGGCAGCCTGGCAGGCCGGCATCGTGGTCGTGGCCTCTGCCGGCAACGGCGGCCCGGGCGCACAGACCATCGGCGTACCGGGCAACATCCCCTACGTGATCACGGTGGGCGCGATGACCGACAATTACTCGCCGGGCAATGGCGCCGACGATGTGCTGGCCAGCTTCTCCGCGGCCGGCCCCACCTATGAAGGCTTCGTCAAGCCGGAGGTGGTGGCGCCGGGCGGTCACGTGCTGGGCGCGATGGACAAAGACACGCATATCGCACTCAACTATCCGCAGTATTATCAGGGCGCCTCGTTCTTCTCCATGTCGGGCACCTCGCAGGCGGCCGCGGTCGTGAGCGGCGTGGCGGCGCTGGTGTTGCAGATGGAGCCGGAGCTCACGCCTGACCAGGTCAAGTGCAAGATCCTGTCCAGCGCGCAACCCGCCGTGACTTCGGACGGCAGACTGGCGTACTCGATCTTCCAGCAGGGCGCCGGGCTGGTGAATGCCTACGATGCCGCCTACAGCACCAACTACGACTGCGCCAACAAAGGCCTGAACGTGAGCGCCGACCTGGCCGGCATCGCCCACTTCGGCGGCCCGGCCAACCAGGACGCGAACGGCAACTACTACATCATGGGCGCGCAGCCCGGCACCGATGGCTATCTGTGGGCCGACGGTGAATTCGGCGTCAAGGGCTATCTGTGGGCCGATGGCTATCTCTGGGCCGACGGTTATCTGTGGGCCGACGGTTACCTCTGGGCCGACGGTTACCTCTGGGCCGATGGCTACCTGTGGGCCGACGGCTACCTGTGGGCCGACAGCCTGACCGAGCCTGCCAGCACGAACAGCTGGGTCGAGCCGGAGTAGGTGAGCCGAGGGCCTGATGGCGGTTCGATGAACGCCGCGCACTGCCGCTGTGGTGCGCGGCCTGTACACGATGGCCGCAGGCGGGCGGCGGGGGATCGGCGACGCCCACCCTGGCGGCCCATGCCCCATAGCGATTCTCGCAAGATCGGCCTGGGAATGACCTGATCCGGGTGAACGCAGGGACGCGCGACGAAATTTCTGTTAAAAACCACTCAGGGATTCCATCAAGTGACAATTCGTGGGATAGGGCCATTCGGATAAGCGCATAGCGAGGAAAGAACGACATGACGGCGCTTCCATTGACCTGGCAAACAGGGCATATTCAAACCTGTCGACCGTCATCTGACGGGCATGCCAGGGTAACGCTCGTCCTCGCCGTACTACTGCTATGCCTGTACAGCTTCGGCGCACCCGCCAGCCAGCCGAGCGTTGATGGCCTGGGGATCCTGCCCCGCAACATACAACTGAACATCCTGCATGCCCACGACGGCCTGTCGCAGGCGACCGTGAATTCGATCGTACAGGACAACGATGGCTTCATCTGGCTGGCCACCCAGGAAGGCCTCAATCGCTATGACGGGTATGAATTTGTCACCTATTACCATGATCCCAAGGATCCCCGTTCACTGGCCCAGGACTGGGTATGGACAAGCTTTGTTGATCAGGCAGGACAGCTCTGGTTTGGCACCTTTGCGGGCGGATTAAGTCTTTATGACCCTGCATCCGATGGCTTCGTCAACTTCAGACACGACCCCGATAAGCCCAGCAGCCTGAGCAGCGACCAGATACGCGTCGTATTTCAGGACAGCCGGGGTAGCTACTGGATCGGGACGGATGGCGGTGGCCTCAACCGGATGGACAAGCAGCGCGGCACCTTCGTCCACTATCGGCATGACCCGGAGAACACCGCCAGCCTGCCCGGCGACCAGGTTGTCGCCATCATCGAAGACCGCAATGGCGCGCTGTGGGTCGCGACCAGCAACGGGCTTGCAAAGTTCGATCACCGTGACGAAACATTCAAGCGTTACCAGCATGATCCCGCAAACCCCGATTCGCTGATCAGCAATCAGATCCGTGCCCTGCACGAAGACAGGGACGGCGGCCTGTGGATCGGCACGAAAAAAGGCCTGTGTCATTTCAACGCCGCAACCGGCACCTTCAGACGCTTCAAGCATGACCCTGAGAATCCTTACAGCCTGAGTCATGATGAGGTCCGCGTGATCTATCAGGACGAGGCCGGCACACTCTGGGTCGGCACGGAGGCGGGGCTCAATGAGTGGAGGAGTCAGAGGCAGAGTTTCATCCTCTATTCACATGACCCGCTGAATCAGGCCAGCCTTCCGCATAACCGTGTCACCAGCCTGTTCCAGGATCGCGGCGGCGTGTTATGGGTTGGCACCTATAACGGCATCGGCAAATGGAACTTCATGAGCGACACCTTCGCTCACTTTCGCCAGAACGCGAAAACCTCGTCTTCGCTCAGCAATGATCTGGTCACGAGTATTGCGGGCTTTAAGAACACGGTGTGGATCGGCACTTACGGCGGAGGCCTGAACCGACTGGATAAACAGAGCGGCCATATCGAGCACTTCCGACACGTCGCCGGGAACAGCAA
>JBFJVB010000177.1:0-6394 GCA_041624435.1 Oceanococcus sp.
GACCTGCTGATCCCAGCGATGCACCAGATACTCGAATGGCTGAGCAGCGGACAATTGCGCCCGCTGCCGGTGCAGGAATTTGCGCTGGATGACGTCGCCGAGGCGCACCGGACGCTGGAATCCGCCCAGACCACCGGCAAATTGATTTTGACCGTTTAAGGGCCCAGGTCGCCAATAGGCCGGACATGCTTCAAGCTGGCTGCCCTGCGATCCGCCTTGCCGACTGCCGGCCGAGCCTTCCCATCCATGTCCAGGCTTACAGCCCAGGGCTGGCATCCGGCCCAGCAGAAATAGAAATGGCGCACTCAGGATAACTGACCCCCAGGCGTCGAACGGGAGCTGCCGACCCCATTGCGAACGTAGTGCAAGCTTGACAAGCCAACTTAATACCTTCCGATAATGCGATCTGTAAGGAGCACTGGCATGTCTGAAGCAACCCAGTTTCTGCAACTTCCACCAACCTGTTTTCGACAGCGCAACGGATACGCCTTCATCGAATTCACGCCAATGAATCCGTGAAGCATAGCCAGTGGCCTGCGCCCTTCCGGCTCCGGCCAAATCACAACAGGAAGGGTGCACTAACTCCAGCAGGCGCACTGTTGTTTGTCCATCAACCGATGGACAAACAACGCTGAAAGTCCGCGCGAGATTCTGCTGCTGTGCCGTCAGGGCCGGGCTACGCTCGCCTCACGAATAATCTTCCAGCCACTGGATTCCTTCATCAGTACCAGCGTCTTGAGTGAATTGTCCGCGTAGGTCGGAGAGCGATACGCCTGCTCGAACTGCACGGCCACCTCAGTGCTCGTGTTTTCAAGGAATTGAAGAGGACCCAATTCCAATGCAATGGATTTCGGTGCAGTGAGCTTGCTGGTCCGGGTCTTCTTCCAGTTGTCCAGCGAGGAGCCGTTTTCAGGAGCAAAGATCGTTGAATAGGCCGCCAGATAGCAAGCAACATCCTGGTTGGACCAGCATTTGGCCCATTGGCTCACTGCTGCTGTGACCGTTTCGACCCTGGATGCTGCGGATGCTGACGTCTGAGCTGTAGTTTCGACTTTCGGAGCAACAGCTGCGAGCGCGGGCGGCACGGGCATGAGCTTGGACGTCGGAGCCGCGGTTTTCGGTTTAACGGTGGCGTCAGCGCTGAGCTCAACGGCAGCTGGGTCGACTTCCTCGATCACGACATCGTCTGTTGCCGGCAGGTCTTCCGCGGTGACAGGCTGATTCTGCGGCGTCGCCCATTTAGCCAAAACCAGTAACGCGGCGATTACCACCGCAGCGATGGCGCCGCTCTTCTTCAGGTTCGGATTGTCCTGCATGTCCCACATCCCTTTTGTCGAATCTTGATTGTGAAGCTGTCACTGGATGAGCGATGCACGCCCAGGCAGCAATGGGTCTCGAATATGCCAGACAACATCATGCCCACTTCGCTCCAAGTTGATGCCGTGTAGGCGCATGAGCTTGCATTGAGGGTTCAGGCCGCGCGGGATGATTTCGTGTTGCTGGCCGGGCCAGTTTACAGGCCCCGCCCAGGGAAGTGGCGATGAACATCCGGTAGCCGGCGGGTTTCAGGCGTTCGGTGATCCAACGTCGGCTCCCGTCGGCAGATGCTGCGGTCTGGCGTTTTCCATGGAGGTCGGTTACTGGCCGGTCTCGATGATTGGGGCGACCTCTGTGGTCGGCTGCTTTGTTCTGGAACCCGTTTGACGCGCCAAAGTCCGGGATACGGCGGATTGTTGCACTACCCTGTTTGTGAGTGCGCCCATGATTCCTGGGATTGCGCGGGGCGCAGATACTCGCCGGGCTGGTCCGGGTCCGGGTCCGGCCCGCGGTGGCAGCGAGCAGCCTGCGCCGACTGCGCCCGATGCCGGACGGCCTATTGCCCCTCGTCACCACAGCTGGCGGTCATGCAGGCGCCTATCGGCTTACGGCACCAACTGCTGCTCGCAGGCGATCAGTTCGGGTTCGATGTAATCCGGCACAGCGTCCGGCTTGGGGTTCACCTCGCAGCTGGCCGGAACGCGCCTGGCCGCGGTGAGAATGCCGTTCAGCAGATGCTGCTGATAGTCCGGCGTGGAATACAGATACGTTTCGTGCCCCAGCGCGGTGTACCACACGCGACCCGCAAACTTGTCATGACACCAACTCATCGGGTGATCCCCCATCCGGCCGGTGTATCCCTGCGGGAAGGTCGGCCCCGAGGGGTCGCAACTGGTATTCGGCTCCTGCGTGTAACTGTCCTCATCGATACTGAGCAGAACCCGCACACTGCCCCGCGGATTCGACTTGAAGCTGTAGAACTCCTCCAACGCCACCGGGTAGGGATTGTCCAGATGCGCCACCGCCGGGTGGCTTTCATCTTCGACCCGCAGACTGCCCGGCTGATTGGCCACCGGGTGTGACTGGAAATAGGCCCCCACCAGCTCGCCGTAAAACGGCCAGTCATGCTCGGTATCCGCGGCCGAATGCACGCCGACGAAATTGCCACCGCTGCGGACGAAATTCTCGAAGGCCTGTTCCTGCTCGGCCTCCAGCACATCGAGCGTGGTGTTGAGGAACATCAGCACCTGGTAGTTGGCCAGATTTTCTTCGCTGATGAGGGTGTGATCTTCCGTCGCGTCCACCTCGAAACCATTGGCCGCACCCAGTTGCTGGACGGTGAAAATACCCGCCTCGATTGAGGCATGACGAAAACCGGCCGTTCGCGAGAACACCAGTACGCGGAAGGGTTCATCCGCTACGCCAGCGTCACCCCCCGCACCGGGTAGATCTGCGCGGCCACCACCGCAGGCCGCGATGGACAACAGCAGGGGGCACAGCAGGATCAAGGCTTGTTTGATGGTGACGATCATGCGCGGTTCTCGGCAATGGCGCGGGCGATACGCAGTGAATTGGCCAGCACGGTCAGGGTGGGATTGAAGCCGGGAAAGGTGGGAAACAGCGATCCGTCCACCACATGCAGATTCTCCACCTCGTGCAACTGACCATCGCGGTTGCACACGCTGGTCGCCGGATCAGCGCCGAAGCGGGCGGTGCCGGCATGGTGGGCGGTATTGGACGGCTGATCGGAGATCAGCGGTTGCGGGATCACCACCGCCCCTGCGGCCCCCGGTGTGGCCAACAGGAAGGCTTCGATCTGCGGCGCGGTGTACTGGGCCGACGCCACCTCGTGGGCATGGGGCGCGTAGGTCACCCGCGCCGTGGGCAGCCCCCGGTAGTCCTTGATGTTCGGATCCAGATCCACCCGGTTGCTGGCCTGCGGCAGATCCTCGCCAACGAACTGCACCCCACCCAGTCGCTGCCGGGCAAGCGACATGCGCATGGCCTGCTTATGGGCGTCGCCGTGACCGGTCCCCAGGCCGGCGTAGAAATAGGCTTCCTGCAGCAACGGCAAACCGGAGCCCACCTGAATCAGCCCACCCTTGATGTACGGCACGCCCAGGGCCTGTACCTCCGGGCCGGTAAACGGGCCGACAAGATCGTCCAGTTGCACCGTTGTACTCTGCGCCCTGAGGGTCTGCACATCGCGGTCAAAAAAGGCACCGCCGACGGTGAAGTAGTGGAACATCGTGTTCCGACCGACCTGGTCGGAACCGTTGCCCAGGCCATTCGGGTGGCTGCTGCTGGCCGACAACAACAGCAGGCGCGCCGTCTGGATGGGACTGCCGGCAATCAGAATCTTTTCGGCGCTGATCGACTGGGCCTGCCCGTTCCGGTCGTAGTATCGAACATCGGTCGCGCGGCGGCCGTCGGGCGTCGTCTCGATGCGAAACACATGCGCCCGTTCGATGACCCGGACCCGTCCCGTACGCACGGCCGGATTCAGGTAACTCACCAGCGCATCCCCACGGGCATTGATCGGACAGCCGAAACTGGAACACATGCCACAGGAATTGCAGGCCGGACGGCCATCGAAGTCCTGCGAATTCACCGCCGCCGGGTAAGGAAAAGGCTCCCAGCCGACATTCCTCGCCCCCTGCGCCAGCAGCCGCGCGGAATACCCCGTGGGATTCGGCGGCATGACGAACTGCCCGGCGCGCGGAGACTGCTCCAGGGTACGGGCAGGCATGGCATGGATATCACCCTGCACGCCCATCGTCCGCTCGACCTCATCATAGTAAGGCGCAAGATCCTCATAGCTGATCGGCCAGTCCGCCACCTGAGCGCCATCCACCGGCCCCAGATCCGAAAGCTGGGTGAAATCCTGCTTCCAGAAACGGGGAAACTTGGCGTTGTAATGCAGCGAGGTGCCACCGACCGCCGCGCCGAGCGAAACGTGCAGGCCCTGGATGGAACGCTCCATGCCACTCTGGGCCTCGGCCTGAGTCCTGCCGGTGATCGGCTCAAGCCGGGGATGCGGAAATCCGAACTGTCTTGAGGTCTTGACCTCGTCACTGGAATACAAGGTGCCAAGCTCGCTGCTCTGCACCTCGCCAAAACCGGGCCGCAGATTGCGTCCCCTTTCCAGCACGGTGACCGACCAACCCGCCTGCGCCAGCGCATGCGCGGCGATACTGCCCGCCGGTCCCGAACCGATGATGACGGCATCAGGCACGGGTCACCTCCTGCCATACGCGTGAACTCAGCGTGGCCACCCGCTGCTGCGCCATCGGCCTCAGGCTGGCCATCAGGCGGCTGATCGAACCATCCGCGTTCATCATGGCCGCGGCCATGATCTCGCTGCTGGCCACCGACAGCGTGGATGGCATCACGATGTCCTGTGGCGCCGTGCCGGTCGCCGCACGAACGCTGGCCGGGTCAGCGGACTCCGCCCCGAAGGATGGCGGCAGGAATGGATCAAATGGTCCTGGATTGTCCCCATTGACCACCTGTTCAGCGGTATAGCCTCGGGGCTGAACGTCGCCATCAAAGTTGGTGAAACTCCAGCCCACCAGCGCACAGTTGCCCCCGTATTCCGGCGGTCCGTACATGGCATCGAGGGTATCCGGAAAAGCGATATCCATCATCTCCTGCACCAGTCCATCACTGCCATCCCCAATGATCAGATCGCGCTGGGGCGCAGGCATCTGCGCAAAGCTGGAAAACCCCTGCTCCACCGCCCTTGCATCAAGCCGCGCCAGACCATCGACATAGATCTGCTGCATCCCTTTCACCGGCCCGTTGAACTCCCGCTCGGGCAGACCCTGCGAGCCCTCGATCGCGAGCCGCCAGGCCAGTTCCTCGTATTCGTCCAGCGGCACAAACTCAAGAAAATCGTTTCGCGCCGCCCCGCCGCGATCCGAAAACGGCGCGCCGGCATAAATGAAAGGCGGATTGGACTGAAAGGCGGCCAGCAGATGGTCGATCGCCTCGGCGCAACAGGCTGTTACGGCCCCGGGGTCCATATCCTCGGGGATCAGGCGGTCAACCAGCGCCCGCAAGGTGTTCAGCTGATGCTCGTCAAGGAATCTCGCGGGTGGTGTCGCCGCTCCCGTCCCATGGCCATCACGACCGCCGGAGCCACTGCAATGCGACAGCAAGGGCACCACCGCCATCAAGGTCATGACACCACTGGTCTTCAGAACCCGCCGTCGGGTCAGGTCAGCCATGGGCGTATCACCAGCCATGCCCGGGTTAATTTTTCTGTCTGCCATTTCCCCTCCACCGGGGTCGCGTGGGCCCCGTTCCATCTGCCGTTCGGTCGCTGCGGCGGCAGGAACACCGACCGCTCGCCCCGAGTTGTCCGGGCATACTCGCACAGACCGGAACCACCGCACCAGACGGCGTGCGCCTCCTGCACTAGAGCGCTGGCTGAACTAGAGCGCTGGCCTTGCGATTCACCTGGATCTCGTCCGCTTCCATAGTCACGCCGATTTGGTTTCTGAGGTTTGAACCTCGAATTGCCCTGCCGGCAGGCTGGATGTCCGTTGATGGCCGATTCTTCGCGTACGCTCAACGGGGGCAAGCAGAACAATGCCGCCGATCGGCCCTCTACAACGAACTGGCGGTGAGTGCCTGAAGCAGTAGCTGCTAATCCCAGTAGGTTTTAACGGCATACCGCGGAATCGTCTCGTCTCGCGTCAATAGTGTAAGACCCTGAGCCTGGCATTGTGCAACCAGCATTCTGTCGAATGGATCGCGGTGAATCGAGGGGAGTTGCCCTGCTCGTTGCCCATGATCGTAGCTGATTGGGAGTTCAATAAACCCTTCTTCCTCCAGCAAGAACATTAAGTCGGTTGGTACATCCAGCTTCCCAAGTGATTGCTTGATAGAGATTTCCCAGCCCGTTGCTGCGCTAACCAAGACATCGTTTTGCGGGGCCATAATGGTGTTGCGAACACCTTGCGGGAGCTGGGGGTCATCAGCTAACCACCAAAGGAAGGTATGCGTATCAAGCAGGTAAGCCACGATTACTCGCCTTCAAAAGCATCAATCACACTCTGGGGCGTAGAGTCGA
>JBFJVB010000178.1:0-6247 GCA_041624435.1 Oceanococcus sp.
GCCAAAGCCCTTCGGGCCATGGCCCTTCCCTGTGGCGCCGGCTCGCCGATGAACCCGCCGAAGAACTGGTTGACGGCATCGAGACCCTGCAACTGCGCTACGGCGAGGATACCGATGGCGATGGCACACCCAATGAATTTCGCACCGCGGACAAAGTCGTGAACTGGCAGAATATCAAGATTGTTCAGGTCGGATTGCTGGCGCGCAGCATCGACGCCGTCGGCGATGCAGATCCGCGCGTCTATGCCGTACTGGGGCAGAACTTCGGACCCTACGCTGACGGCCGGTTGCGCCGCGTCATGGAATTCAACGTGGCGATCCGGAATCAGTTGCTATGAGGAGTCGGACCCGTATCGCCAGACCATCCGCTCGCGAACGCGGGGTGGTCCTGGTAATCAGCCTGCTCCTGCTGCTGATGCTGACCCTGATTGGTATGGGCGGGATTCGCGCCACGATCCTGGAGGAACGCATGACCGGCAATGTGGAGCAATCCACGGTGGCGCTGCACGCGGCCGAAGCCGCCCTGCGCGACGCCGAGCTGTTCCTGCGCCAGCCAGCGCTCCCGCTGTTTGACGGCACCAACGGCCTGTATCCGGTCCGCGACTATGCCTCGCTGGAGCCCCTGCGCCTGAGCATCGACTGGAGCGATGCGAGCCAGGTTCGCCAGTACGCCGGTCTGGCCGATGCACCCAACGCTTTATCCAGGGCCAGCGCCGCCTATTTCATCGAACAAATCCCCGCCACCGTGGTGCCGGCAGAAAGCCTGGGCTCCGACACCGCAGCCAATGCGATCAAGCACTACCGCGTCACCGCGCGCGGCGTCGGCATCTCTGGCACGGCCGTGGTCGTGCTCGAAACCACCTTCCGTCGCTAGGGGCCATGACGTCTCCTTCGAACCGCCACGAGCCTGAATCTTATGACCACCTCTAGAACACGACTCCTGGGTCTCCTCGCTCTGGCATCGACATCGGCCCAGGCGATCAACATCGCGGATGTCCCGCTGTTTGTCTCGACCGAGGCGCAGGCCAATGTGGTCTTGCTGATCGACAACTCCGGCAGCATGCGCAATCTGATTACCGATTCCGGCTACTCGGCAACCACCACCTACCCGGACTGGAGCCTGTCCTGCGGCGACCTGGGCAATACCAGCTGCTGGAAAGCGGCGAACAACTCGCTCTCCAGCCTGCCGAAATGCGCCGGCACATCCAACAGCGACGACATCATTCGCGGGGTGCGCGGTGGTGTTCAGCGCTGCGTGCGCCTGCCCGACCCCTACGGCAGCAACCGTAGCCGGGTCAGTGGCAACTACATGAACTACCTGATCGAGACCTACGGCCAGGACGGCCTGACGGTGGATCTGCGTCCGCTGATCCCCAACAGCTACCGGATGCAAGTCGCGCAACGGGTCGCATCAAATATTGTCC
Organism: Oceanococcus sp.; assembly: GCA_041624435.1. GTDB lineage: Bacteria > Pseudomonadota > Gammaproteobacteria > Nevskiales > Oceanococcaceae > Oceanococcus. Next base: position 1,425 of record JBFJVB010000178.1, read on the forward strand.
GGGCGAACTCGAATCTGCGCATCGGCATCGCTTCTTTCAACCGCCCCATCAGTGGCGACGGCGGGCCCGGTGGCCGCATCAACGCCACCTGCGGGAGTTCGACGACGACACTGCTCAATTCGATCGCCGCCCTGACCCCGTCCACCAATACCCCGCTGGCTGAAACTTATTACGAAATCACCCGTTACTACCGTGGCATGAGCAGCGAGTACAACACCGGGGTGAGCTATACCAGCCCGATCACCCTGCGTTGCCAGAAAAGTTTCGTGGTTGCGGTGACCGATGGATTTCCCACTCAGGACATCGACATCCCGCCCGATCTGATCGGCACCCTGCCCAACTATGACGGTCTGGACCCGGTGACATTGCAAAGTGATTATCCGGTCTTTCCGCAGTATTCAGACGGATTTCGTAATCACGACGGCGGCAGCCAGGGTAATGAGGGTTACTCGCTGTACCTGGATGACCTGGCCTTGTTCGGCTACGAAACCGATATGCGCCCCAGCGGTACGGACGCTGCAGGCGGCGATTTCAACGACCCTGAATTCGCCAAGCAGAATCTGGTGACCTACACCGTGGGTTTCGCCCAGTCCAATCAGATGCTCCAGGACGCCGCCGACCGAGGCGATGGCGCCTTCTATATCGCCGACAATGAAGCGCAGCTCAATGAGGCACTGCAGTCCGCCTTCCGGAATATCCAGTCACGACTGAGTTCCGCCGCGTCGGTCACCAGCAGTTCCGGATACCTGTCCAATGACACCCTGGTGTACCAGGCACGGTTCAACGCCAGTAACTGGAGCGGCGGCCTGATCGCCCGCAAACTCGATCTGGCCGGCAATGTCAGCACCCCGATCTGGGATGCGGCCGACGAAATCCCGTTGCCCAACGCCCGCCGCATATACACCAGCCTGCCAACCGCGATCCCCAAGGGGCAGCTGTTTCTCTGGGACTCCCTGGACCTCACACAGCAGGGGCTGCTCAACATCGCCGCCAACGGCGTTGTGGACACGCTGGGGCCAGATCGGTTGAACTACCTGCGCGGCGACCGCAGCAATGAACTCCCCAACGGTTTGCAGCTGCGGCCACGGGCCAAGTTGCTGGGCGATATCGTCAATTCCGACCCTTACTTCGTGGGCAACGAAGACTATGGCTTTGGCGCCCTTCCCGGCGGAGAAGGCACCAGCTACACGGCATTTCGTAGCAGTGACCGCTACAAGAACCGGACAAGAGCCCTGTATGTGGGCGCCAATGACGGCATGTTGCATGCCTTTAATGCCGACAGCGGCGTCGAACTGTTCGCCTATGTGCCCCATGCGCTGCTGGCCAAACTGCCGCTGCTGACCAGCCCGGCCTACGACGCCAATCACAAATTCTTTGTTGACGGCTCGCCACGGGTGCTCGATGCACAGATCAACGGCACCTGGGAAAGCGTGCTGATTGGCGGTCTGGGAGCCGGTGGTCGTGGCGTATTTGCGCTGCGGGTCACCGACCCGGGCAATTTCGGCGTCAATGATGTGCTGTGGGAGTTCAACGCCACGCTCGATCCCGATATGGGCTATTCCCTGCCCCAACCCACCATCGCCCGTCTCAACGACGGCAGCTGGGCGGCCATCGTCGCGAACGGCTACAACAGCGCCAGCGGCAAGGCGGTCCTGTTCATTCTGGATCTGGACACCGGCGCGGTATTGAAGAAGATCGATACCTTTGTGGGTGGCGACAATGGCCTGTCCACACCGATTCCGGTCGATGCCGATGGTGACCAGATCACCGACTATGTCTACGCTGGCGATCTGAAAGGCAATATGTGGAAATTCGACCTGAGCGGATCCACCCCCTTAAGCTGGGGTTCCGCGTTCAATAATGTGGTGACTTTTGTCCCCGAGCCCTTGTTCACCGCCTGTGCCGATTTCGGCGCCACCTGCGCCGCCGGCACCCGGCAGGTGATCACGGCCCGGCCAGAAGTGGCCCTGCAGCCCGGAGGCGGCAGCGTGGTGTTCTTTGGCACCGGCCGCTACCTCGCCAGCGGCGATACCCGGCTCACCAGCCCCATCAACAGCTTCTACGGCATCTACGACAACAGCGAAAAAGGTCTCGCCTCATTACCACCGGTAGGTTCGGGCCGCGGCAACTTGCTGGAGCAAGCCATTCTCACGACCCAGGCGGCCTTTGATGAGTACGTGCGAACCAGCACCAATCACCAACCCGCAAGCACCCACAAAGGCTGGTACATGGACCTGCCGGAAAGCGGTGAACGCCAGATCAGTCGACCGATTCTGCGCGGAGGCAAGGTGATCTTCACCACCATGACTCCCAATCAGGATGCCTGCGGCTTCGGTGGCACCAGCTGGCTGATGGAGATCGATGCGCTCACCGGCTCCCGCCTGGATAAAACCCCGTTTGATCTGAACAAGGACAAGCTGTTCAATAGCGCCGATTTCGTCGATATCCACGATACCGAAGATGTCAGCGACGACATTCCGGTGTCTGGGCGACAATCGAAACAGGGATTTATCAAGACCCCGGGCATCGTGGTCGGCGACGGCATTGAATACAAGTATGGCGGTGGTTCCACCGGAGAACTCGACATCACCGTCGAGAATGTTGATGGCGCCTTCGGACGCCAGTCCTGGCGCTACGTAGAATAGGCCAATGATCATGAAACCAACACCCAGACAGCCCCTGTCAGCTCTCCTTCTGCTGCTCGCGCTGTGCCTGTCGCCTGGCGCCCGCGCCGCTCCGCCGGATGCGGGAATCGAAGCCCGGATCGAAACCATCGAGGAGTCGTTCATCAGGATCAATGGCGACGCCTACCCCATCGATGACCGGGTCCAGGTGCGCTGGTCCGAGGGCAGCAAGGCCCAGCGCAGCGACCTGCAAATCGGCACTCTGGTGCTGATCGAGTTGCGCGGGAACGGCAAGGGCAGAAAAATTCACCGCATCACGATACAGACCGAGTGAACGTGCGTAATCAAAGCAAAGGTTTTACCCTGATCGAGGTTCTGGTCGTGGTCGTCATTGTTGGCATCCTGGCCGCGATCGCCCTGCCCAGTTACCGCGAACAAGTGCTCAACTCACGGCGCGCGGACGCCAAGGTAACCCTGACCGAAACGGCGCAACGCCTGGAACGCTGCTTCACCCAGTTTGGCCGTTACAACGACGTCTCCTGTTCTGTCACCAGCCCCATCGCCTCACCGGAAGGGTTTTACACCATCACCATGGTCCGTGATCAGGACAGCTACACCCTGACCGCAACGCCGCTGGGTGATCAGCTCAATGACAAGAAATGCACCACGCTGAAACTGGACAGCGTGGGCAATAGCACGGCAACGGGAAGTGCGCCGGCGAAATGCTGGTAGTCGGCACGGTGTGCAAGCAAAGGCCCGACAGCACCAAGCTGCGCTGACGCGGGCCTAGGATCACTCGGCAAGCCGCCCGACAGGCGGCTTTAAGCTCGTAACTTCGAGCAAAGAAAAATGGTCGGGGCAGAGAGATTCGAACTCCCGACCCTCTGCTCCCAAAGCAGATGCGCTACCAGACTGCGCTATGCCCCGACGGGGCGCGAATAGTACGCTGTTTGCCCGGCCGGAATCAAACCCTTTCTAGATACGCGGCAGCGGGAATGCGACAATGCGCCCTGGCTCCCTCTGAAAACTCCATGACCGCACAGATTCTTGATGGCAAATCGATTGCCGCGCAGTTTCGTTCCGAACTCAAGTCCCGGATTGACGCCCTGCTCGACATCAATCGACGTGCGCCCTGTCTGGCGGTGATCCTGGTGGGGGAAGACGCTGCCTCTCAGGTGTATGTCCGCAACAAGGAACGCGCCAGCGCGGAAATCGGCGTCCGCTCCCTGCCCCACCGCTTGCCCGCCGACACCTCGGAGGGCAGCCTGCTGGAACTGGTCGACACCCTGAATGATGCCGAGGAGATTGACGGCATTCTCGTCCAGTTGCCGCTTCCTGCGCACATCGATGCGGACCGGGTTCTGGACCGGATCGATCCAGGCAAGGACGTGGACGGTTTCCATCCGAGCAACATCGGCCGCCTGCTGCAACGCCGGCCGGGCTTACGGCCCTGCACGCCGTATGGTGTGATCAAATTGCTCGAGCGCACCGGCCAGCCCATCGCCGGCCAACGCGCCGTTGTCGTCGGCGCCTCCAACATCGTCGGCCGCCCGATGGCACTGGAACTGCTGCTGGCCAATGCCACCGTGACCATCTGCAACAGCAAGACCCGCGATCTGGCCGCCGAAGTCGCCCGAGCCGACATCGTCGTGGCGGGGATCGGCAAGCCTGAATTCGTTCGCGGGAACTGGATCGCGCCGGGCGCCGTGGTCATCGACGTGGGCATCAATCGTCTGGCCGATGGCCGCCTGGTTGGCGACGTGGAATTCGCCCGTGCCGCGGAAAAAGCCGCCTGGATCACTCCGGTACCCGGTGGGGTTGGACCCATGACCATTGCGATGCTGTTGCACAACACCGTGGAGGCCTACCACGCACGGCAAGAATAGGTAGGCTGCGACGTGGCCAGCCGCGCGTTAGCGTTGCCGATGTAGGAGCGAGCGCAGCTCGCGAAACAGCGTTGCACCCAAACCCAAGGCCGGTTCACGGCGGACACCGCGCCTACAGCACGACCGCCGCCGCCGAACGAAACCGTAGGAGCGAGCGCAGCTCGCGAATCAGCGCTGCACCCAAACCCAAGGCCGGTTCGCGACGGACACCGCGCCTACAGCACGACCGCCGCCGCCGAACGAAACCGTAGGAGCGAGCGCAGCTCGCGAATCACGCTGCACCCAAACCCAGGGCCCGATCGCGACGGACGCC
>JBFJVB010000179.1:0-6187 GCA_041624435.1 Oceanococcus sp.
CGACCGGCCCAGGTGGAGGCTGCCTGGACCCGACTGCTGGATGCCGCGGATAGCGGGCGTCTGCTGGCTTAAGGGGCCGTGGGAAGCTCGCGCAAACCCTGCACCGCGACGGTTGAGCGGTTGCGGCGCGTTTGCCGCCGAATGGCCTGATTCTGGGCCACCCGTTGTGGGTCGACATAGCCGCGTGCGTGGTCCAGATGGACACAGATTGCACGATGGCGGATGCATTTCCCCCGGATGCCCGCGTTGACCAGGCGTTCGCCGAATTCACGATCCTCACCGCCGTAGTGCAGGCGCTCATCGAAGCCGTTGGCTTCCAGAATCAGCGATTTCCAGGTTGAGGCGTTATGCCCATTCCAGCTGGCCCTGGCGGTGGTCAGGGCGTCCAGCGTGCGCGCTTGCCAGCCCTGGGCGCTGAGTTTGAGATTGCGCCGGCTGCGCGGCAGTCCCTGCTGACGCAGCCAGCTCAGGTCAAATGCCCGTTGGCTGAGGATGTCCTCGCGCGACAGTTGCTGGCTGAGCGCCAGCGGCAGCTTGAAGTAACCGCCAGACAGAAAACGGCGCGGTTGCGCCAGAGCCAGATGGCAGGACACGAAATCCTGTCGCGGGATGCAATCCCCGTCGGTGAAGATCAGGTAATCGCCCCGACTCTTAAGGATGGCCTGATTCAGAATCCGGCATTTGCGAAAGCCTTCGTCCGCATGCCAGACGTGCTGGATTGGCTGCTTGATCACCTTGCGCAGGGACTCGATCAGCTGTGCAGTCGCGGGTTCGGAGCCATCATCGGCGATCACGATTTCGAATTGCGCGTGATTCTGCGCGGCAAAGCCCCACAGGACCTTTTCCAGCCAGACCGGGGAATTGTAAGTCGTGAAAATGACGGAAACGTTCACGCGAATTCAAGCTGAAAATCGAGCGATTATCTTAGCACCGGGTCCGGACCGAAGCGCAGCCGCACAGAATTTCTTCGAATCTGCCTGCGCGCCGCGTTAAACTGGGGCTTTTCCCTGATGCGCGGGCCTGCGGGCGCCGTTTGTGCGGAGCAATTCATGATTTCAATGGCCGACCGAGACGGTTTCATTTGGTATGACGGCGAGATGGTGCCCTGGCGGGATGCGACGACTCACGTCCTGACCCACACCCTGCACTACGGCATGGGCGTGTTTGAAGGCGTACGGGCCTATGAAACGCCGACCGGCACAGCGATTTTCCGCCTGCAGGAGCACACCAAGCGCCTGTTCAATTCGGCCAAAATTCTGGGCATGACGATTCCCTATACGCCGGCGCAGATCGATGCCGCGCAGATTGCTGCCGTGAAGGAGAATGAACTGGCCTCGGCGTATATCCGGCCGATGGTGTTCTACGGTTCGGAGGGCATGGGCCTGCGCGCCGACAATCTGAAAGTGCATGTGATTGTTGCCGCCTGGACCTGGGGCGCGTATCTGGGTGCCGACAATATGGAGCGGGGAATCCGCATCCGCACCAGCTCCTACACCCGTCATCATGTCAACGTGACCATGTGCCGGGCCAAGGCCAATGGCAATTACATCAACTCGATGCTGGCCTTGACCGAAGCCCTGCGTGACGGCTATGACGAGGCCTTGTTGCTGGATGTGGACGGTTATGTGGCGGAAGGTTCCGGTGAGAACATTTTCGCGGTCTTCGAGCGCGAGTTGCATACCCCGACTTTGCTCTCGGCCCTGGATGGGATCACCCGGCGGACGATCTTTACTCTGGCAGAAGAGCTGGGCTTGAAAATCGTCGAGCGGCGGATGACCCGGGACGAGCTGTATGTGGCCGACGAAGCATTTTTCACCGGTACCGCGGCCGAGGTGACGCCGATTCGCGAACTGGATGGGCGATCGATCGGCTGTGGTAGCCGTGGGCCGATCACGCAGCAGTTGCAGTCCCTGTATTTTGATCATGTCAGCGGGAAGCGTAGCGACCACCCGGAATGGCTGACTCACATCGAGAAATAGCAATGGAAAATGTCATGGCGCCGGTCTCCCCCGGTGAATTGCTGGATAAGATCACCATCCTGGAGATCAAGGCTGAACGCATCGCGGATCCGGAGAAAGTGCGCAACGTCCGTTATGAACTGGAATTGCTCAGCGCGCTGTGGGCCCGTGCGGTCCCGGACGTGGATGTGGGCGAGGAGCGTGCCGCCTTGAAAAGCGTGAATGAGAAGCTTTGGGTCATCGAGGACGACATCCGGGATCAGGAAGCGGCCAAGACCTTTGGTGAGCGCTTCGTCGAACTGGCCCGGGCGGTCTATGTCACCAACGATCAGCGCGCCGCAGTCAAGAAACAGATCAACCTGAAGCTGGGCTCCGCCATCATCGAAGAAAAGTCCTATAGCGACTACGCGTGATTGGCCGCTGTCGCAGCGCTGAGCGTACGCAGCAAAGCACGGTCTCGATCGCCAGCGTCGTGTTGCATGCTTGGCCTTCGGTCACGGCCAGCTGACAGTGCGTTATCAATTCCTGATCCGGCTTCTGGCCCCGGTCTTCTTCTTCGCGCTGTGGTGGCGCGGACGGCGGGAGCCGGCATGGCGACAGGGCTGGGGGCAGCGTCTGGGACGCGTGGCGCGACGGACGGACCGGCCGCTGTGGATTCACGTGGCTTCGGTAGGCGAGGCGAATTCGGCGCTCAGTTTTCTGTCCGAGCTGCAAGCGCGCCATCCGGCGCTGCCTGTGTATCTCACCGCCTTCACCCCCAGCGGTGCCGCGCGCCTGAAGGAGATCGCGCCGCGGGCGGAGGTGGGCTTGTTGCCGCTGGATTTAGGCGGTCTCTGGCGGAAGTTTCTGGAGGCGCTCGGGCCGCGGGCGGTGGTGGTGCTGGAAACCGAGTGCTGGCCCAATCTGCTGCGGGTGGCCCGGCAGAAGAACATTCCGGTGCTGTGGTTGAGTGGCCGACTGGGCGTTCAATCGACGCGGCGTCTGCCTCAATTGTTTGGTGCGCAGTTTCTGCGCCAAGCCCTGGCTGGCGTGGCGCACTTCGGCGTACAGACTCCGGCGGATCTGGAGCGATTCACGACGCTGGGCGTGTCGCCGGAAAAAATCAGCGTGACCGGTTCATTGAAATTCGATCTGTCCGTGCCGGAAGGCCTGGTCGAGCAGGCGGGTCGCTGGCGCCGGGAACATGCGCAGCGCAGGCCGATCTGGCTTGCTGCCAGCACCCATCCCGGTGAGGAAGAAGCGGTCCTGCAAGCTCACCAGCAGCTCCGGGCGATCCATCCGCGGGCATTGCTGGTGCTCGCACCGCGCCATCCCCGGCGCAGCGTGCAGATCATGCGTCTGATTCAGCGCCAGGGGCTGGACGCCGTGTTGCATAGCGGCGCTCAACCCCTGGGTGAGGCTGCGGTTCTGCTGATCGATTCATTGGGCCAGTTGCTGTGGGCTTATGCCGTGGCTGAGGTGGCTTTTGTAGGCGGCAGCCTGGTGCCGGTCGGGGGGCACAACCTGCTGGAGCCGGCCGCCCTGGCCAGACCGATTCTGACCGGACCTCACCTGGACAGTTGTCGGGATATCGCCACGGCCCTGGAGCAGGCCCAGGCTCTGATTCAGGTTGACGCCGCCCCGGCGCTGGGAGAACAGCTGTTGCATGTCCTGGCTGAGCCGGAACAGGCCCGGCGCATGGGGGCGGCCGGCCAGCAGTTCGCAGCCCGGAATCAGGGCGCCGTGGCCCGCAGCCTGAAGCTGCTGGAACCCTGGCTGTAGCTTCGGCCTTGGTCGCGAATGGGTGGCCGGTGAGGGTTTGGTGCAGCTTCGCGAGCTGGCTGCGCGGCGCTCGCTCCTACGGTCAGGCTCGGGCGGTGCCGGCCCCGTTGCTGTAGGAGCGGCTTCAGCCGCGAAAGGGCAGCGGGCCGGAGTTTGGCGCGGTATCGCCAGCGGGCTGCGCGGCGCTCGCTTCTACGGCCAGGCTCGGGCGGTGCCGGCCCCGCTGTTGTAGGAGCGGCTTCAGCCGCGAATGGGCGTCAGGCCGGGTTTGCCGCGGTATCGCCAGCGGTCCGCGTGGCGCTCGCTCCTACAGCGCTCGTCCTATGGCGAATGGGCTAGGGTTTCTGCACCAGTAACTGGTCGAGTGCGGCGAGATCGGGCTCCGCCAGGGCGCCGACGGCCTGCTTGAGCCGTAGGACGCTGAGCAGATAGTCGTAGCGCGCCCGGGCCAGATCGGATTGGGCGCCATACAGCAGGCGCTGGGCATCGAGCACGTCCACGGACGTTCGGGAGCCGACGCGAAAGCCCGCCTCGATGGCTTGCAGGGCAACTCCGGCCGATTTGACGGCCTGGCTCAGTGCCGCGACCTGTACTTCCCCGGTCACGACGCCGTCGTAAGCGTCACGGGTGAGCTGCACCGCCTCCCTTTGACGCAGCAGCAGTTCGGCCTGGGCCTGCTCGTAGACAAAGCGCTTCTCCTTGGCCCGGGCATGATTGCCGCCACCGGCAAACAAGGGCACCTGGAGCTGCAGGCCGATGCTGCTGCCTTCGGATTCGAGCCCTTGCGGCGTGTCGGAGCGGTCGGTATAGGTCTGTTCGGCGAACAGGCTGAGCTGCGGCAGATAGGCCGCCTGCGCTTCGCGAACCTGTTCGCGGGCCAGCCGGCTGCTCAGTTCCACCTGCTTGAGATTCAGATTATGTGCCAGGGCCCGTTCGGCCCACTCATCCGGCGATGCCGGTGAAGGCGGTTCGGTCTTGAGTGGTGATTGCAGCGGCACCGCGTTTTCCGGGCGCTGTCCGGTAATCAGCTGCAGGGACTCCCGGGCGGATCGCAGCCGGCTGGCGGCAGCGATCTCCTGGGCGCGGCTAGCATCGAAGCGGGCCTGGGCCTCATGCACATCGGTGATCGCTGACAGACCAACCTCGTAGCGACTCTGCGCCTGCCTGAGCTGTTGCGAGATGGCCTGCTTTTCAGCCCGGGCAAAGCGCAGGTTGTCTTCGGCGGCCAGCCAGTCGAAATAGGCGCCAACCGTGCGCAGGATCAGATCCTGTTCGGCACTGGCCAGTCCGGCTTCCGCGCGCGCCACCTGTTCGTCCATTTGTCTCAGGCGGGCGAAGCCTGCCCAGTCGAATAGCGGTTGGCTTAGCCGCAACGAGGCGGAAAAGGAACTGGAAGTGCTTGAACCGATCTGCTGGGGGATGACGCTCTGGGTAATCTTGTCGCGCGCGCGCTGGGCCGTGCCCGTGGCGCTCAGTTGTGGCAGCATGGTTGCGCGCAATTGCGGTTTGGCCTGCAGGGCAGCCTGGTATTCCGCGCGTGCCCCGCGGAATTGCGCATCGTATTCGCGTGCCTGTTGATACAGCTCCTGGAGCATGTTGGCCGATGCGGAAAAGCCCGCAAAAAGCAGTATTACGCCGATAGGGATGGCACGCTTCACGTTTTTTTTCTCCAAGCGGTGGCTGACATCTGGGCCTTCAAGATACATGGATTGTCGCATTGCGGTTGACAAGGGCAGGGCCCATCCGAACAATACGCGGCTCTTCGGAGGGATGCCCGAGCGGTCAAAGGGAGCAGACTGTAAATCTGCCGGCTATGCCTACGTAGGTTCAAATCCTACTCCCTCCACCAGATTTTAACGGTTTCGCAAGGCGGGTGTAGTTCAATGGTAGAACCTCAGCCTTCCAAGCTGATGATGTGGGTTCGATCCCCATCACCCGCTCCAAACGAAGACCGGGAGCCTGATGCCAGATGGCTTGGTGTGAGGACTTGTTGTAATCGCCGGGGGTTTCGGTCAACGGTGAATGTATTGCTTTAACTGCGACAGCCGCGAGGCGGGCGCAGGATGTACGGCGTTCGGCAAGGCGGGTAGAACTATCGTCGCCAGTTGTGAGGCTCAGCTCTCATGATCGGCAGGTTCTGCGTTCTCGGTCGGAGGCAGGAAGGACCAGTCAAGGCCCATATAGCTCAGTCGGTAGAGCACTTCCTTGGTAAGGAAGAGGTCACCGGTTCAAATCCGGTTATGGGCTCCATGCTTTATCAGTAGCACGTAAGCAGTTTTTTGTTTTAACACTTCTCGACAATCTGCGATCCGAGGGGACCCAGGAAAAATGGCCAAAGAAAAATTTGAGCGTACGAAGCCCCACGTCAATGTGGGAACGATCGGGCACGTGGATCACGGTAAGACGACGCTGACAGCGGCGCTGACGGTGGTTCAGGGCAAGAAGTTTGGTGGTGAGACGAAGGCTTA
>JBFJVB010000180.1:0-6151 GCA_041624435.1 Oceanococcus sp.
GGTGCGCTGATTTCCGCGGTGGCCGGTCTGGGTGGAGGCACCTTGCTGATCGGGGTGATGTTTGCGGTCGGTCTGGCCCCGGTGGTGGCCTTGCCCCTGCATGCCGCGGTGCAACTGGTCTCCAATGCCAGCCGGGCCCTGGCCTATCGCCACGATATTCACTGGCGCAGCGTGGCCTGGTTCAGTCTGGCCTGTGCGCCCCTGCCGTTTCTGACCGCACCGCTGATCGCCCGCGCGAATGCCGATGTAATCCGTCTCGTGCTGGCCCTGGCCATTCTGGTCTCGCTGCTGCCGCCTCGTGAGCACGCCCTCAGTCGGCAATGGTCGCTGCGCAGCAAGATGCTGGTCGCCGGTGCCCTGAACGGCGGCCTGGGCATGGTCATCGGCGCGACTGGTCTGGTGATCGGGCCATTTTTTCTGGATTCGCGTTGGAGTAAAGAGACCACCGTGGGCACGCTCGCCGCCTGTCAGAGTCTGGGGCACGGTCTGAAAATCGTCGCATTCGGGCTGTATGGCTTCGGGCTGATCGAGCAGGCCGCGCTGCTGGCGCCGTTGATGCTGGCCGTGGCGCTGGGCACGCTGCTCGGGCGCCAGGTGATGCGGCTCGTTTCGGCCCGTCAGTTTGTCTTCCTGTTCAAGACGGTTCTGGCGTTACTGGCCTTGCGCCTGAGTATTGCCGCGGGCTTCGGGTTGAGCGCCTGAGCGTCACGGCAAGGTCGGCGTGAATAGCCAGCGATTGCGGGGCAGATTTTGTCAGCAACGGGCCAAAACAGTTCTATGGACAGGGCGCAAATTGCGTGTTTGCGCCAAAACTCTACTGCTCGACGGCGGGGCCGTGGAGTAAAACCTCAGCAATCATTGGGGTTTATTCTTATGCACAAAAAACGCTGGCCGGGCAAGGTTTTTATTTGCCTGTCAAGCTGGCTGGGAAATTGTGCCGTATATTCGTAAGCGATTGATTAATAATGATTAAATTATTCTGGGCATAAAGTGTTCAGCGGGCGTATTTCCAGCCCCAGCAAGCACTTAGACGCTTTGTCCGGAAACCGTGCACATGTTTATCCACAGGCTCTGTGGATTGTTGTGGGGGCGGGCAGGCACCAAGCCTTACGGCTCGATGACTTTTTCTTCACACCGGCGGGCGTAGCCGAATCAGCCGCCTGATGCAGTGGCCAAGGACGGGTCAGGCTCAGCATGGGCATGCGCTTGGCGGTTAAGATGCGTCTGGCGGTTAACGCGGGGCACGGGCGGCGGGCAGCATCGGCCGCAGCCCGGTCCTTGGCGCTGCTTCTTTCACTGCACGGGTGTCCTAAGCGCATGAATCAGCTCAGTTCCATCCCCGAGTTGCTGAGGTCTCGGGTCGAACACGCCTGCCAGATCCTGCAGGCTCATCTGGCGGACTGGTCGCAGGCGCAGTGGAACGAAGCGCTGCGGGTCTGGGCCGGCAGCAGCTTCGTTCGCGAGTGGTGTGTGCGGCATCCGCAGCAGCTGGCCGCGATGTTGCGCGACGAGGTGCCTGACCTGCCGCAAACCCCGGATGTCAATGTCTTCGACGCGGCCCTGCGCGACTATCGCAATCAGCGCATGGTGCGCATCGCCTGGCAGGAAATCAGCGCTCAGGTCAGCCCGAAGCAGACTGTCACCGCGCTGAGCCGATTGGCCGATGAGTGCCTGAGTCGGGTGGTCGACTGGCATCGCGTCGCACTCCAGGCGCGGCATGGCCAGCCGAGGCTGCGCGATGGTCGGGTCGCGCAATTTTGCGTGATCGGGCTGGGCAAGCTCGGTGGTTGCGAATTGAATTTTTCATCCGACGTGGATGTGATCTTTGCCTACAGCGGCGCCGGCGAAACCGACGGTGACAAAGCCCTGAGCAATGAGCAGTATTTCGTGCGCCTGGGGCAGCGTATCGTCCGCAGCCTGGAGCAACGCAGCGACAACGGTTTCGTGTTTCGGGTGGATTTGCGCCTGCGTCCGTTTGGCGAGCGCAGTCCGATCGCGCATTCGCAAGGCAATCTTGAGGAGTACTACGAAGCCCACGGGCGCGAGTGGGAACGCTATGCCTGGATCAAGGCCCGCCCTGTGGCCGGCGATCTGGAGCTGGCCCAGGACTTGATTGCGGCCTTGCAGCCGTTTGTCTATCGCCGCTACCTGGATTTCGGGGCGATTGATTCGCTGCGGGACATGAAGGGCCAGATCGATGCGCAGGTGCGAAAACGCGGCCATGAGCAGGACATCAAGCTGGGCTGGGGGGGCATCCGCGAAGTCGAATTCATCGTCCAGGTGTTTCAGCTGGTGCGCGGTGGTGCGGAGCCGAGTCTGCGCAGCTCCAGCCTGATGCAGGCGATGCGCGCCATCACCAAGCTGGGTCTGTATCCAGCGGAACAGATCAAGGCCCTGCGTGAGGCGTACTGGTTTTTACGCCGGGTCGAGAATTGCTGGCAGGCCCAACACGATCAGCAAACCCATGTACTGCCCAATAATGAAGAGCCTCGACTGGCTCTGGCCTGCGCCCTGGGCTATTCCGGCTGGGCCGCGCTGGACGCGGAATTGCAGCAGCAGCGCGCCATCGTGCACGCCCAGTTCGCGGCGCTGTTCGCGGAGCCGGAAAACGATGTGATCTCCGCGCAATGGCAGCCGTGGTGGGATCAGCAGCAGGAGGACGTGCCCTGCGACTGGGTAGGGGAACAGTTCCAGGAATTGCGTGACAAGGCGCATAAGCGGCTCAGCACCGAGGCCTGTCAGCGGCTGGGGGAATTGCTCGCCTGGTTGAGTGTCCAGTTCCATGATGCAGCCACCGCCAGTCGGGTATTGCAGGTGGTGGAGGTGTTGATCGGGCGCGGCAATTACGTGAGCCTGTTGCACGATAATCCGGTGGCGCGTCGGCAGCTGATCAATCTCTGCCAGCGCAGCCCCTGGCTGGCACAGCAGATGCGCCAGTTTCCAATGGTGCTGTCCGAGTTGCTCGATCCGATCCGCCTCTATGCGCCCGACGAGCGCGCGGTTCTGGCCGAGCGCCTGCATGATCACCTGGCGAACCTTCCGGTCGATGATGTCGAGGCCCGGATGGATGTGTTGCGGCGCATGCGCAACGCCACGATGCTGCGCATCGCCGCAGCTGACGTGTCCGCAGCCTTGCCGATCATGCGGGTCAGCGACCGGCTGTCCGAACTGGCGGAGGAAATTCTGCGTGCGGGTCTGGAGCAGGTCGAGTTGCAGTTGCGCCAGCGCTATCCGGAACTGGTCAAGCCCGAGTTCGCGGTGGTGGCCTACGGCAAGCTCGGCGGTCTGGAACTGGGCTATACCTCCGATCTGGACCTGGTGTTTGTCTACGATGGCGAGCAGCATGGTTTGCCGCTGGATCCACCGGTGTTCTTCACCCGTCTGGCGCGCAAGCTGATTCACTTCCTGGCTACGCCAACGGGGGCCGGCGTGGCGTACGAGATCGATACCCGTTTGCGTCCGTCAGGGCGCTCCGGCTTGCTCGTCACCAGCTTGCAAGGCCTGGCCAGCTACCAGAAGGATCAAGCCTGGACCTGGGAGCATCAGGCCTTGATCCGTGCCCGTGTGGTGGCAGGTTCGGCGCGTCTGGCCGAAGGTTTTGCCACGCTGCGGCAAGAGGTGCTGGCACTGCCCCGGGAACGCGCCGAGCTATTGAAGGAGGTACAGGACATGCGCGAAAAAATGCGCGTGAGCCTGGCGCCAGCCGATGGCAGTTTTCACCCCAAACATTCGCCGGGAGGGATCGTCGATATCGAATTCCTGACCCAGTTCGCGGTCCTGGCTTATGCCCGAGAATACCCCGATATCGCCCGCTTTACCGATGTCATACGGATTCTCGAAGGCTTGCAGGCGGCCGAGCTGATTGCAGCGCCGGACGCCGAAAGTCTGGCCGATGCCTACCGCCAGCTGCGCGCCCACGTGCACCAGAGTTTTCTCGGCGGCCTGGACCAGCCTGCGCCGGCCTTGCTCGAACTGGCCGGCCAGACCGCGCTGCGGGTCGCTCGGCTGCAACAGTCTTTGCTCTGAGCTGCGATGCTGATTCTCTTGCCCAGATCAACTCGCAGCGTAGCGGGTCCTGTAGCATGACATCCAGATCATCATGCCCGGGTGGTGGATGATTGGCGCTGCTGCGGGAAAATTGGCAGGAAAATCCAGCTACATTCGAGTCAGGTTTTGGCCGTTTCAGGGGCGCGCCCCATGTACTTACCGCGATGAAAAAGTGACGAGCAAAATACTGGAATTGGGCTGCGGGCCAAACAAGAAATTCGCCGACAGCACGGCCCTGGATATCCATGCTTATCCCGGTGTGGACGTCGTGCATAACCTGAATGAGACACCTTGGCCCGTGGCCGCGGATGCCTTTGATACGGTCCATGCCTGGCACGTCATTGAGCATTTGCCGAATCTGTTCGGGTTTTTTTCTGAAGTGCATCGAGTGGCGACCCATGGCGCGCTGGTTCACCTGGAGACACCCCATTATTCGTCCAGAAACAGCTGGAATGATCCGACTCACGTACACCATTTGTCGGCGGGCTTCATGCAGCCGATGCTGGCCGGCGGCTATTTGGCAGCGCAGACGGGGGTGTTCGAAATCGTCTCGCGCAAAGTGACCTTCGGAAGTGTGTTTCATTCCTGGTTGGGGCGACTGATGGTGGCGCTTTTCGGCATCGACAAATGGGAAAAGCATTACGCTTTCAGAATGCCAGCCAGTTCGGTGCGCTTGGTAGTGCGGGTAGTCAAATAGCCGTTTATCGGCGGCAACAGGAGAGTGGGGTTGTCGGTGTGGGTGAGTGTCTTTGGCCGCGCAGGCCCGATTGCCCGGATGAGGTGAACTGACGGATGCCAGTGACAGATTTTTCCAGTAATTCGGCCGCACCGATCGTGATGCGGTTCGGTGCCTTTGGCGACATGATCATGCTCCTGCCGATGCTGCGCTTTCTGGCTCGGCAGACAGCTCAGCCTGTCGATCTGATTTCCTCGGGGGGTTGGACTGCGCCCTTGATGCAGGCGCAAAGCGCAGTCAATGAGGTGCGGCTGCTTACCAGCCGCAAAGCGCCGTACTGGACCAATTCCAGCCAGCGCGACATGGTGCAGTGGCTGCGCAGCCAAAGAGGCCGCCCGGTCCTGCTCTGCGAAACCGATGAAAAGTCCCGGTGGTTTGCGCGCAAGGCGGGCTTGCCCCCGGAAACCGTGTTCTGGGCTGGTGACGAACCCATGCGCGCCGGTGAACACTGGATAGAGCGCTGGTTGCGCATCGCGCACCACTGCTATGGCCAGACCTTCGAGCAGACGGAAGTCCGTGCGGAGCTGAGCAAGGCGTGGCTGGAAATCGGTGCCGATGCGCAGGCGGACTGTGCGCGTTGGCTACAGCGCAAGGGCTGGTCAGAGCGGCCGCTGATTCTGATTCAGGCGGGGAGCAAGCGCACCATGCGGCGGGGCAGCGTGGATCGCCGCAGTAACGTGAAATTCTGGCCGCAAGAGCATTGGGTTGATTTTGGACAGAAACTGCTGGCACGGCATCCGGACGCACAGCTCATTTTCTGCGGCAGCCCGCAAGAAGCCGAATATGCAGCCGGTCTGGCAGCCGGCCTGGATGATCCGCGCGCGGAATCCGTGGCAGATGACTTGCCAATTCCCCGCTTGCTGGCCCTGCAAACCCGGGCGCTGGCGATGCTCAGTGTCGATACCGGTCCGGCCCATGCCGCTGCCGCGATGGGGTGTCCTCTGGTGGTGCTGTTCGGCGCGATGCAGCCTGCTTTGTGGCGTCCTTACGCGGTGAATGCACCGGTTGAAGTGGTGCGAGCGGATGATCCGGTGGACGTGCGTTCGATTCGACCGGCCCAGGTGGAGGCTGCCTGGACCCGACTGCTGGATGCCGCGGATA
The DNA here is from genome assembly GCA_041624435.1 of Oceanococcus sp. Lineage (GTDB taxonomy): Bacteria > Pseudomonadota > Gammaproteobacteria > Nevskiales > Oceanococcaceae > Oceanococcus. The sequence continues at coordinate 5,885 of JBFJVB010000180.1, forward strand.
GCGGGCGTCTGCTGGCTTAAGGGGCCGTGGGAAGCTCGCGCAAGCCCTGCACTGCGACGGTCGAGCGGCTGCGACGGGTCTGCCGCCGAATGGCCTGATTCTGGGCCACCCGTTGCGGGTCGACATAGCCGCGTGCGTGGTCGAGATGGACACAGATCGCCCGATGGCGGATGCATTTCCCCCGGATACCCGCGTTGACCAGGCGTTCGCCGAATTCCCGATCCTCACCGCCGTAGTGCAGGCGCTCATCGAAGCCGTTGGCTTCCA
>JBFJVB010000181.1:0-6073 GCA_041624435.1 Oceanococcus sp.
ACGACTTTCAACCGGAATCCGCGATGAGCAGAATGATGATCTGGACCACGCTTGGCGTCTGCGCCTTGCTGAGCGCTTGCGACTTCAACGGCGGGCGAGGCGGCGCCCAGCAGACCACGGAGGCGAAATTTCGCGCCGACGTTGTGCGCACCGAATACGGCATTCCGCATATCACCGCCGAGGATTTCGGCAGCTTTGGCTACGGCTATGGTTATGTACACGCCGAGGACAATCTGTGCGTCCTGGCCGAAGACCTGATGACGATTCGTGGCGAGCGCGCCGAGTATTTCGGTCGCGAGGGCCAGTATGAAATCGTCGCCAACGGCTCCGTCGCCAGCAATGTGGATTCGGACTTCTTCTGGAAATTCACCGCCACCGACAGCGCCATTGCGCCGATGCGCCAGAACTCCGACCAGCAGGCCCTGGATGCGACCCGCGGCTTCGTCGCCGGCTACAACCGCTACGTGCGCGAACTGCGCCAGGGTGGGCATCCGGGCCGCCATGCCAGCTGCCGTGATGCGGAGTGGATCGGCCCGATCAGCGAAGACGATAGGTATCGCCGTTACTTCCGCCTGGCCCTGCTGGCCTCAAGCTCGGTGTTTGTCGAGGGCATCGCCCGCGCCGAGCCCCCCAGCCCCAGCAACCCGCCGCTGGTTCAAGCCAGCGCGGCGCAGATCGCCAGCCTCAACCCGGCTGACTTCCCGCTCGCCAGTGGCCTGCCCATCGGTTCCAATATGTACGGCCTGGGTCCGGAAGCGACCAGCGATGGCAGCTCCATGCTGTTTGGCAATCCCCATTTTCCCTGGACCGGCACCGAACGCCTGTATCTTGCCCACGGCATTCTGCCGGACACGAATATCATGGGCGCGGGACTGTATGGCGTACCCGCGGCCTTGATCGGGTTTACCGATCAATTCGCCTGGAGTCACACCGTCTCCACCGCCTACCGCTTCACCTTCTATGAACTGACGCTGAACCCCGAGAACCCCACCCAGTATCTGTACGAAGGGGAAATTCGCGATCTGCAGGCCAGCGAAATCAGCGTGGACATTCTGGAAGCCGACGGCAGCACCTCGAACGAAACCCGCACCCTGTATCGCAGTCATTTCGGACCGATGCTCGAATTCCAGGTCTCCGGCGCGCCGGTGCTGGAATGGACCCAAGCCAAGGCCTATACCCTGCGCGATGCGAATGCCGAAAACGATCGGCTGATGAATCAGTTCTTTCGCTGGAACCGGGCCAAGAGCCTGGATGAATTCATCGAGCTGCACGGCTCGGTGCTGGGCGTACCCTGGGTGAACACTGTCGCCACCGGTCCAGGTCAGTCGGCGTATTACGGTGATGTTACCGTGGTGCCCAACGTGCCAGACAGCAAAACCCAGACCTGTGGTGCGGTGCCCTTGCATCAGGCCTTCCAGCAACTGGTGCCCGGTCTGCCGGTGCTCGATGGTTCGCGTGCCGCCTGCGAATGGGATACCGACACCGATGCGCCCGCGCCGGGCATCTTTGGTCGCGCCAACCTGCCGACGCTGACCCGCGCGGACTGGGTGCACAACTGCAACGACAGTTACTGGCTGACCAATCCGCAGGAGCCTGTCACCGGATACGCCGCGATCATCGGCGACGAAGACACCGCGCGCTCCATGCGCACCCGGCTGTGCATGCTCCAGGTGTTGCGCCGCCTGGACGGCAGCGACGGGCTGGCCGGTGACAAATTCAGCTTCGAGCAATTGCAACAGGTCGTGCTGGACTCGCAGGTCTATACCGCCCAGCTGGAACGCGACAATATCCTGGGCGCCTATTGCCCGTTCGGCAGCGCCCTGGGCAACAGCGGCCCGGTGGACATTTCTGCGGCCTGCACCGTGCTGGGCGACTGGGACATGAAGAACAATCTGGATTCCACCGGCGGCCATATCTGGCGGGAATTCTGGCGCAATCTGGCCAGCCCGCTGGCCACCGCCGGGCTGGAAAGTCAGTGGTTGACGCCGTTCAACCCGGCCGATGGGGCCAACACGCCGAACACCCTGAATCCGCTCGACCCCTTTGTCGAATCCGCATTTGCCGATGCGGTGCAAACCATCCTGGATTCGCCGTTCGAACTGAGCACGCCGATGGGCCAGATCCAGCATTCCGGCGTGCATGAGCCCATTCCGGTCTTCGGCGGCGAAGGCTTCGAAGGCAGTTTCACCATCGCCAATGCCCGCGGCACCGGACTCACCGACGATGGCTATGACATCACCTACGGCAACAGCTACATTCAGGCGGTCACCTGGGACCTGGACACCGGCGCGCCCCGCGCCGAAGGTTTCATCACCTATTCACAGTCGACCGACCCGGCCTCACCCTACTTCCAGGATCTGACCCAGGCCTATGCCGCAAAACGCTGGGTGCCGTTCGCCTACACTCCGGAGCAACTGGCCGCCAGTCCGGTACTGCAGCGCTACCAGCTCAGTGAGTAGACCAGCACCAGCCCGGATTGCATTTTTGGCGCGATAATGCAATCTTAGTGTGAAAAAATGAGGCTGAAACCCGGTTACAGCATGATTTGCTGGAATCGGGCGATAAGGTCAGTTGCTATTTGCCAAAAGCACCATGGGCTCACACCATGGGCTTTGAACACGGGATGGGAAGCCAATTATGGGCGTAAACTCAGTCAGATTTGCGATCGTCACGCTCGCACTTGCTACCGCGAACTGGGCTTTCGCACAGCCTGCCGGCACACTCCCGCCGCTGGTCGGCCTGGTCAAATCGGTCACCGGAACCGCCTCGCTGGAGCGCGCCCAGCGCGTCTACGCGCCCAAGCCCAATAACGGCATCCGCCTGGGTGATGCCCTGACCACCGGACCCCAGTCGCAGCTGGTGTTCAGTCTGATGGATGGCTCCATCATCACCCAGACTGAAAACTCGCGGCTTCAGGTCGAAAAAGTGGATCTGAGTGGCAACGGCACCGTGGTGCTGAAGATCGAACAAGGTTCGATCAAAGCGGATACCGGTTTCAGCACCAGTTCCGTCACCATCAACACGCCTAATGGCAGTGTTTCAACCACCAACGGCGCGTTCGTGGTTTCTGTGGTGAACGCCGTCGACCCCAACACCGGCCGCAACGTCGGCAGCATCGCGGTTCAGGCCCTGCGCGGCAATGTCAGCTTGCGCAACGCTGCCGGTGTCCTGCCGCTCACGGCCGGGCAGATCGGTTCGCTCGGCGCGGCGCCAAACACCACACCACCGCAGACACTGAGCAAGCTGCCGGAAGGCGTGGTACCCCAACAAACCCTTAGCGGCCCGGATGGCGCCGGGGCGGAAGTCGAAGCCGATACCGGCGCCGAGGCCTCCGCCGATACCGATGGCGATGTCAGCGCAGACGTCGAAGCCGATGCACAGTCCGGCACCACCGGGGTGCCGGATCGCATAGAACAGCCTTCAACCACGCCGATACCGACACCGAGCCCCCAGCCCACTGTCGCTCCGCCCACCACGCCCGCGCCGACGCCCACGCCGGCGCCTTCCCCGACCCCGGCGCCCTCACCGACGCCAGCGCCCAGCGCCACACCTGCGCCCAGCGCCACGCCCGCACCGAGTGCAACGCCTGCGCCCAGCGCAACGCCCGCACCCAGCACGACGCCGGAGCCCACGGCCACGCCGGAACCCAGTGCGACACCGCCGCCTGCGAAGCGCTTTCCGCCGGAAATTCCTCCGGAGGACCCGACCAGCCCGTTCGGCTTGTCCGATGTGATCGATTTCCTGTCCGATCCCAGCTTCTAAGCACCCATGAGTATGATGCAGATGAACTATGCTTCGCCGTGTGTGCGTGTGCGCCACGCTTGCGCCCTGACCCTGAGCAGCGCTGTCGTGCTGTCGACCGCGGTCTGGGCGGCTCCCGCCGAGCCCGAGTTGAACCTGGAGTCGTATGCGGTCTATACGAATAATTTCTACTATGCGGCAGCGGACGCCCGCAATGGCACCGGTGGGGTGCTGCAGCCCAGCTTCAGTTACTCCGATAAAACCACCACCAGCAACTGGGCGTTCCGCACCCAGGCCCAGGCCGCGTTCTTTTCGGTCGGCGATGACGACAACTATGTGGATACCGACACGGCGCTGGAGATGGGCTGGCGGCAGAACCGCGTCGGTCTGAAGGGCCAGGTCGGGTTCATCAGCGGACACGACCCATTCGGGATCGATCGCACTGCGGGCCTGACCTATGACAACCGTGAACTGGATCGCTGGATCGAGCCGCATACCGATCTGAGCCTCACCTGGGGTGACCAGCGCCAGGGCTTGCTGAGCCTTCAGGCCCGCGGGCGCTACAAGCTGCGGGACTATGTCAGCAACGAGGCCACTACCGGCTTCCTGAACCGCACCGAATTTCGCAATGATCTGGTATTGGGCATCAAGATCAGCCCCAAGACCGCGTTGCTGATCAACCCCTACCAGATCCTGGTCGATTTTGACCAGGCTCCGGCGTCAGGCTCGGTGGAACGCTCCGGTGAGACTCTCGGCGTGCTGGTCGGTGCGCGCTGGTCGGCCACGGCCAAGACCTCCGGCGACATCCGGGTGGGGATTGCGAGTCGATCACCCGACGACGGCAGCGCCAGCTTCGACAGCAGCTACTGGGCAGCCGGCATAAACTGGGCCCCAAACAAGCTGGCCGATCTGCGGCTGAGCACCAGCCGCGCCTACAAACCCAGTTATCGCGCGGATGTACGCTTCATTGATGAAATCCGCACCCGGCTGCAGTGGGAGCAACGCTGGAATGTTCGCCTGGACACGCTGGCGGCGCTGAATGTTACCAGCAACGATTTCATCGGCAGCACGGACACCGACGACTACGTGAGCGGCAATGTGCGTCTGAACTGGCGCCTGGAAAAGGCCTTCGCCCTGTTTGCGGAAGGGCGCTTCTACGAGCGCGATTCCTCCCGCAGTGCCGCGGATACCAGCCAGAAGGAAATCAGGGTAGGCTTCAAGGCCAAACTCAACTAACCCGGGCTTCCTTAAGTAGGTATCGTGCGAATAATTGCTGTTTTCCCCCGTGGGTTCGCCCTGCTGTTGCTGGCGTGTTGCTGCGCCTGCGCGGGCAAAGCCCAGAATCCAGGCCCGCCCTCCGCCGAGTCCGCGCCCTGGGAGGTCAATCTCGATCTGTACAACCTGGTGCCCGGTGACGAGGTCAAGGTCGATGTGTTTCGGGAAAAGGACCTGAGCCGGGTGTACACGGTGGAGCCCGATGGGCGGATCAACTTCCCGCTGCTGGGGCGCATACCGGCGGCCGGCCAGAACACCAGCACCCTGGAGAAGATCATCGCCCGCGGCCTGTCACAGGGTTTTCTGGTGGATCCGGACGTGAGAATCTCGGTGACCCAGTACCGGCCGATCTATGTCGGCGGCGAAGTCACCAAACCCGGCGAATATCCGTTCAAGTCCGGCATGACCGCGCAGCAGGCCGTGACCCTGGCCGGAGGCACCACCCGGTTTGCCGCCGAGGACAAGATCTATCTTCAGCGCTACGGCCAGGACGCCAAACAACGCCAGCGCGTCACGCCCGGCACCCTGGTTTATCCGGGTGACATCATCACGGTAGAAGAGCGCCTGTTTTGACCCCGCAGACATCCAGTGGCAATGCGTCCATGACGCAGGGTCCAGACCCGCAGCGCCTGCCGATCGCCCAACCGCTGCAAAACATGCAGCTCATCGATCTGCTGGAGATCACCCAGCGGCACATCATCACCCTGATCGGTCTGCCCATCGTCGGCATGCTGCTCGCGGTGTTCGTATCGCTCAAGTTAACGCCGATTTATACCGCAACGGCTTTGCTGCAGGTCGATCCTAAACCCTTCCGGGCGGTGCGGGATATCCAGGATCCTTATGAACCGGGGTATGGCACCAACGCCTATTACAACACCCAGTTTCATCTGCTCAAAAGCCGCAAACTGGCCGAGCGCCTGGTGACCCGGCTGCAACTCGCAGAAATTGAAGAGTTTTCCCAACCCGGCGTGGGCTTGCTGGACCAGATCCGCGGCTTGTCAAACTGGCTGCCCTTCCTGCCGGAGCCGGTACAAAAAGAAATAACTCCTGAACAGGC
>JBFJVB010000182.1:0-6042 GCA_041624435.1 Oceanococcus sp.
CGGCCGGGCGGATGTGGGTGAAAGCCCAACCCGTCGGCCCCGGCTGCAGGCCATCGGCGGCCTGATCGGCGTCCGCATTCCAGGTGCTGGCGGTGCCGAATTTATGCGGCCCAACGCCCAGCAGATATTCCACGGTGACGGTGGCGGTAGAAGACACCGAAGCGTAGTTCACCCCTTCGGCGCGGTAGGTCGCCCCCGGTTCCAGCACCAGGGTGATGTTTTCGGGACCGGAACCGGGCGCGGCGCCCGCGGAGCCGGCTTCGATCCATTCGTCGCCAGACAGTTTTTCCAGCACCAGATCCCAGTCGTCCTGATCCTGGGTCTGCCAGGACAGGGTCACCGACATGCTCAGACCCTCCGGAACCTCGGTGGGCGCGGTCCAGGCCTCCGTGGTATCCGAAGTGGCGGGCACCGGGGCGTTCAGGGTATAGGGGCCTGGCGCCGGGAAACCGGTTTCGCTGCCCGGCAGACGATCTGCGGTGGCGCTGGAAACGCCCACTGGATCACCCCAGTACAGATTCAACGGCCGCCCGCGGGTGGTGTTGAGTTCCAGTTCCTGCGGCCCGCGGCGGTTGAATTCCTCAATATCGAGCATCGGGCGCTGGGTGTTGTTGTTGCCCAGCGATTGATACGACTCGAAATCCCAATGCCAGACCATCATCCCGGACGAATAAGCCTGGCGATCGAAATCCATCGGCTGGATCGTGCAGGCCTGTGCATCGGACAGGGCCGCGTTACGGGACAGATTCTCGATCAGAAAGCCTTCGACGTAACACCCGCCATCGGCCGTGGCGAAATTGCGATTCTGGTCCGGTACGCTGGCGATCGGCGCCTGGTGGCACAGATCCGCTTCCGGCGTGCCGGGTGCGGCCGTGCGCACCGGCACCATGACCAGATCCGGATACGCGGCCCGCGGACGCAGCGAGATGTCTCGGGTACTTTCTGTAATGATTCGCGGCTCCAGCCAGCCGAAATTGACCTTCATCACCGGATTGAAATGAATCGGATTGGACTGCGCCGGAATACCCAGCCAGGAACCACCCGCACCGAGATCCCACTCGCCGGTACCCGAAGTGCCCGCGGTGCCGTAATAGTCCGGCTCACCCAGGGCATGCATGATCTCATGCGCGACCACGCCGATATTGGCGTCCCGCTCGGGCACGGTGAGCACCGCACCGATAGCCACGCCGTCCGCGGTCACAGGAGTCGGTTCCGACGGAGCACCATCCACCAGAGCCGGGCCCAATCCGCCGAAGTAATGTGAATGCACGTCACAGGGATCACCGCTGGACTCGGCGCCGAAGCCGGAGTGCACGATCATCAGGAAATCAACGTAGTTGTCACCGTTCTGGTCGTACTGGGCGAAATCCACCTCGGGATCGGCCTGCGGTACCGCTTCAGTCGCCAGACCTTTGGCCCCGTAGCCGCCCAGGCCCAGGGTATCCCCCAGAACCGGCCCGCCATCGGTACCATACCAGCAGTCATTGGCCGGATTCATTGACAGCGCCGAGGTATAGATACCGTAGACGTCAATCTGGATAACCATCTGCCCGAAGGACTGCTCCAGATACATCTCGGTCACCGTACCGGTGGGGCTGGTGCCCAGGCCGTCGTACTTGTCGCGGATCGAAGCCGGGGTGGAACCGGGCTGAAATGGCGTGTTGTTGATTTCCAGCATCAGCGCCGGAATCTTGAACACCAGCGGCTCGCCGGCCGCCTTGGCCTCGGCCGCCATGGCGATGTTGCGGGCGTGAATCCAGCGCCGCAACTGCTCACCGTATTGCTTGAAGTAGGCCAGGTTCTGCTTGAATTCCGCAGGCGCCGCCACATGGTGGGTTATGGCTGGCGGCGTGCCTTTGCCGACCCGGACCGCACCGGGCGCGACCTTGCCGTTGGCCTGGCGAGTACCGTAGTACCACCAGCCATCTTCACCGCGCACGACCAGATGACCGGAGGGTGTCACCTGACCCCCGCCCTCCTCGATTTCCAGCATGCGTACCGTGAAGTCGCTGCCATCCGGCTGGACGTGGGTAAAGCTTTCCTTGAGCGGATGCGACCAGCGCAGCGGGCGATCGGCGAAGAATGCCGCAGCCTCGCTGGGGGGCGGGCCGACCGACTGCGCACCTCGGGTCATGGCGGCACGCACGGCTTCGGCGTCGTAATTGAGCGCATCCGCCCACCGACTGGACGCTGCAGCTGAGCCTATGGCCATGGATATCACACATAAGGCCAATCCTGTGGCCTTTGACAAACCTGACATGGTTTTCTCCGAAACTAATGGTGTTGTCTGGGTATCGAAACCGCCCCACAACTTTCCAGCGAGGCGTTTCTACGAGAGGCTACACGCGTGTCCTTGGCAGATAGTTCCACTCAAGTCACCGTGGATTCGTTTGGTAGCGCCGAGAAAGCAGTTGGATCTCAGCATGCCCGATTGTCCGCGAGCCCGGCGTGATATTAATCCAGGTATTGTAAGGCCGCTACGATTTCCCCACAAAGCCACTCATTTCATCGCCAACTCTGACGCCGACCGCGGTCCTGACAGGCGACCACCAGGCGCCAGAAAACCATAAGGATTTCCAATGACCGATTCCGATTACCAGCCGCCTCGGGTGTGGACCTGGGATACGCAAAGCGGCGGAAAGTTTGCCAACATCAACCGGCCGGTGGCCGGTGCAACCCACGACAAGGCCCTGCCGGTCGGTCAGCACCCTTTGCAGCTGTACTCGCTGGCCACGCCCAATGGTGTCAAGGTGACGGTCCTGCTCGAGGAATTGCTGGCTCTGGGCCATCAGGGCGCCGAATACGATGCCTGGCTGGTCAACATCGGCGAGGGCGACCAGTTCTCCAGCGGTTTCGTCCAGGCTAATCCCAACTCGAAGATCCCGGCCCTGGTCGATCATTCGGGCGAAGCGCCGGTGCGGGTCTTCGAGTCGGGGTCGATCCTGCTGTATCTGGCAGAGAAATTTGACGCTTTCCTGCCTCACGCCCATGCCGCCCGCACCGAAACCCTGAACTGGCTGTTCTGGCAGATGGGCAGCGCGCCATTCCTGGGCGGCGGATTTGGCCATTTCTACGCCTACGCGCCGGAAAAAATCCGCTACGCCATCGATCGCTACACCATGGAGGTCAAGCGGCAGCTCGATGTGCTGGAGCGCTGCCTGGCCGAACGCCGCTATCTGGCCGGCGAGGAATACACCATCGCGGACATTGCCAACTGGCCCTGGTACGGCGCGCTATCGCTCGGCCTGCTGTATGAATCCGGGGAATTCCTGGATGTCGAGTCCTACCCGCAGGTCCGCCGCTGGGCGCGCGAGATTGCCCAGCGACCGGCCGCCCGACGCGGCCGACTGGTCAACAAGGTGTGGGGCGATGAAAACGAACAGCTGGCCGAACGCCATGCCGCCAGCGATCTGGATCGACTGATCTGAAATTCGCCGGCGTGGCGCTGGATGAAAATCCGCGCGCCCGCAACGGGGTTGCGCTGACCCACGGCCAAGCGAGATCTGCTGCGCCGAGGGCGTGGTAGCGCCAAGCAGGACCCGGCCCGCCGCAGGAAACGACGTGCCGGGTCCGCCCGATCAGGTCATCAGCACGAACGTCGCGACCAAGGCCGCTGACGCCGCCCAACCAGGCCGAGCACCAGCAAGCCGCCCAACCAATCCAGCGCGCCGCCCCGCTGTGGGGTTTCCAGCTCCTGAACCGGCGGCTGGGCTGGCGTTGGCGCAGGCGTGGGCGTCGGCTCAGGCTCATCGCCTGGATCGTTCAACGCCACCACTTCCAGTTCCACGATCAGGGTGCCCACATCCGTGGCCTGAGCCGCGCCAGAACTCATTTCGACCAGGCCCACCCAGGTGTCGCCGACCGCGAAATCGGGTTCATTCCAGCTCAAGGTGACCGGGAACGGGGTGCGCGCGGCAGTTTGCGCCGGCGCGCTGGCGCTGAGGTTGCCCAGATCCTGGGCGGCGACAATGACGGTGTCCAGAGTCACGCTGTCGGGAACGCTGCCGGTCAACCAGTTCTGCACCAGGACCCAGTAGGTGCCCGCGACCGGAGCCTGCACGCCGCAATGCTCCAGCGCGGTTTCGGAAGCGCTGGCGCAGATTTCCTCGTCTGCACTGGGCTGCCCGTCGCCATTGGCATCCAGTCCGACATACAGATCAAGGTCTGCCGCAGTCGTTGCCGAGATCCGCGTGTCCAGCAGCTTGCCGCCGCCGGCCGGCACATCGACCAGGATAAAAAAGCTGCCCGTGGCGGGGTCGGCAGCCTCAGGCCCGGAATGCGGACCGTCGTAGGGATCCAAGGGCGTTGGGTCCTGCACGACGAGGCGCTCGGTGCGCAGGGCTGGCAACATGCCCGAAATCGTCGCAGTGAAGCCGCTGATGTCGGTCTGCGAGATGACGTCATCGACGCTGACGCTGCCGCGCGCGCTCTCCACCTGGAAATGCACCACCCGCGGCACCGGACCGACGCGAATCGCGAAGGGCAGATGGGCTTGGGGAATGCTCGGATCATCCGGGCTCAGCAACACCTCGCCAAACACCCACTGATTCAGGGTGAGACCGCTGACGTCCGCCGTGATCTGCAGCTCCTGCGTCGCACCGACGGCCAGATTGAAGCTGGCCGGCTCCACGCTGATGCTGATCGGGGCCGCCGAACTGATCGTGGCACTCCAGCTGGCTGCCCGCGCACCGCTCAAGGTCCGCGTCCAGGCACAGCTGCCGATGCAGTTGCCATGCCCCAGGCTGGCCAGATTCAATTCCGCCACGTTGCCACCGGCGGCCGGATCTGCGGCCTGGTAATTCGCCGCGCTTTCGTCCAGCAGCACGCCGGCCTGGGCCGCGCGGGCCAGCGCGATGCGGCCGGAACCCAGATCAAAGGCATCAACGGCGGTCACGCCATCCTCTTTGACCAGCCCGAGATCGCCGCTGCGACCGCGAACATTGAACGCGGTGGTCATCAGCGCCGACTGGATCTGCGCCGGACTCCAGTCCGGGTGCAGCGCGCGCAGCAGCGCAGCAGCGCCGGCAGCGTGCGGGCTGGACATGGACGTGCCGCTGATCACCCCATATTCCGGATTCACCCCGGGTGCGCTCAGGTCCGTATTGTAGGCGGCCAGAATATCCACTCCAGGCGCTGTCACGTCCGGTTTGACCAGATCGGGAACCGACGGATTGGGGCCGCGCGAACTGAACGAGGCCATGACATCGCCATTGGCGTTCGCCACGACGGCCTGGGTGCCTAAAATGGCGCCTTGGTGGCCACTCCCGCCATCGGCCAGCCAGGCCTTGAGCACGAGGCCGTCGGCGTAACTGATGTGCACGCCCGGAATGGGAAAGGCGTCGGCCGACGTGCCCTCGCCGTTGCCTTCATCATTGGCCAGCACGTAGCCGCCGGCCCCGCCGGCCGCCACGTTTTCCGATTTCTCGACCCGGCCAAAAGTACCCCGGTCGCAAACCACGATCTGGCCGGAGAAGGTGCCGGCTGGAAACGGCGTTCCGCACAGCGGGTCACCGAAATCGCCGGCGTAGACGATTGCCGCCTGGGGCAAGGGTCCGGTCAGACTCTTTCCGGAGATATCCGCCGGCGGCGCGCTGCTGCCGCCGCTCATGCCGACCAGGGCATTGCCCAGACGCCGGTCATGGGTCGAGGCAGCCACCGACAACAGCCAGGGGGCATCGGCCGGCGAACCCAGAGTCGCGGCCTTGGGGCCGGAGTTACCGGCCGAGGTGGCGACGAAGATACCGGCCGCTCGGGCGGCCAGAAAAGCCAGGGCCGAACCGTCCTGCCAGGGATCGCTGGAAGTACCGCCGATGGAAAAGTTGATCACGTCCACACCGTCGGCCACCGCCTGGTCGATGACTGGCAGCAAGCCCGAAGGCGCACAGTTGCCTGCCGCGGGCGTGGTGATGCAGCCCTTGTAGGTGATCAGATTGGCGTGCGGCGCGACGCCGGAGATCCGCCGGGCGAAATCGATGGTCGGCGCGCTGAGGCTGGCGTCCAGCACATTGCCCGCCGCGGTCGAGGCGGTGTGGCTGCCATGAC
>JBFJVB010000183.1:0-5946 GCA_041624435.1 Oceanococcus sp.
GCTCACCGCGGCATCGCGCCCGTACATGATGCGCTCAAGCTTAGACCGCAATGGCGCGCACCTGCTCGCCCGGCTCGACTGCCAGGGCCCGCAGCGCGGCGGCATTCAAGCTGATCTGCCCGTTCGCGGCATCCATTCGACCCGGCACCAGGCTGGCCCGAAAGCCCTCGACCCGGTCGTTTGCCACCAGCACCTCCGCCGTTTCCGCCGGCAAGCGGTCCACGGCCCGAACGGCATACTGCGTGCTCTGGGTCACCGTGCGAATCCGGCTGCGACGCGCCTCGACCGTAGGCCCGGCATCGAACGGATCCAGGTACCCACGCCAGAGAAAACCTTCGGCCTCGAGCATCTTCAAGGCGGGGGCGGTGTGCCGGTGGACCTGTCCGATCACCGCCTGGGCGTCGCGGTCCAGCAAGCTGACGTAGACCGGGTAATGCGGCATCAACTCGGCAATAAAGGATTTCTGCCCCATGCCCACCCGCTGCACGGCCGCGGCCAGATCCATGGAAAAGAAATGTTTTTGCAGCCAGCCCCAGAAGGGCGAGCGCCCCTGGGCGTCGCTGACCCCGCGCATCTCGGCGATCACCGTGTCGGCAAACAGCGCCGGCTGCTGGGCCATGAACAGGAAACGACACCGCGACAGCAGGGAACCGTTGCGCCTGGCGCGGGCGGCCTGGGTCAGAAACAGCGTGCAAATCTCGGTCGCCCCGGTGTAGTCATTGCACAGGGTCAGGACATCCACGGTATTGTGAATGCCCAGTTCGCGGGAGGAATGCACCACTTTGCTCAGGTGATAGTGGTACAACGCATCATCCAGCCCCACCCGCGCTTCGATCCCGCTGGTCCCCACCACCTGAGCGGATTCCACGTCTTCCATCACGAACAGAAAGCCCGCCGCGCCATTTGTGTCCGGACCGTGTTCGAAAGCCTGGCGGGCGCGCTCGATCTTGGCCAGCAGATGCGGGTCATGCTTGGGCAGCGAGGTGAAACCGTGGCCGGATTCATGGGCAAAGCGCACCAGGCTGGGAAAATCCTCGGCCCGAATCGGGCGGATCAGCATCATGGTCTCAGCCGGCGACCAGCCCCGCGACCGCGGCTTCGAACCGGCTCATTCCGGCGTCGATGTCCGCCTCGGGAATAATCAGGGACGGGGCGAAGCGAATCACGTCCGGCCCGGCGACCAGGCACATGCAGCCCTGCGCCAGCGCCGCATTGAGGAAATCGCGCGACCGCCCCTGCCAGTCCGGTGCCAGCGCAGCGCCCAGCAGCAAACCCTGACCGCGCACTTCGGAAAACACGCCAAAACGGTCGTTGATCCGCTCCAGGTGAGCGCGAAACTGCGCGCCCCGGTGGTTGACCCCGGCCAGAACCTGGGGCTGATTGACCAGATCGAACACCGTCTCGGCCACCGCACAAGCCAGCGGATTACCGCCGTAGGTACTGCCATGGGTGCCCACTTTCAGGCTCGCGGCGATAGCGGCCGTGGTCAGCATCGCACCGATCGGAAATCCACCGCCGAGCGCCTTGGCCGTGGTCAGAATATCCGGCGTGACCCCGGTGCCCATGTACGCATACAGGTTTCCGGTCCGGCCCACTCCGGTCTGCACTTCATCGAAGATCAGCAGGGCCCGATGCTTGTCACACAGCGCGCGCACGCCGTGCAGAAACGCCGGCTCGGCGCTGACAATGCCGCCTTCGCCCTGCAGCGGCTCCAGCATCACCGCGCAGGTCGAATCCGAGATCAGGTTCTCGAGTTGATCCAGGGCATTGAAGTCGATGTGGTCAATGGCGCCGGGCTTGGGTCCGAAGCCTTCCGAGTAGGCCGGCTGCCCGCCCACGGTAACGGTGAAGAACGTGCGCCCGTGAAACCCCTGCTTGAACGCGATAATCAGGTCTTTGCCAGGCCCGAACTGATCCAGCGCGTAGCGCCGCGCCAGCTTCAGCGCCGCTTCATTGGCCTCACCGCCCGAATTGGCAAAGTACACGCGCTCGGCAAAGGTGGCCGCAGTGAGTTTCTGCGCCAGACGCAAAGCCGGCTCATTGGTGTACACATTGCTCAGATGCCAGAGTTTCTCGGCCTGGGCCGTGAGCGCCGCGACCACCTGCGGGTGGCAATGCCCCAGGCAATTGACCGCAATGCCACCGGCAAAATCGATGTACTCCCGGCCCTCCTGATCCCACAGGCGTGAGCCTTCGCCGCGCACGGGAATGATCGCGGCGGGACTGTAGTTGGGGACCATCACCTGGTCGAACAGGGCGCGTGTCGGCTGCATGGGGAAATTCCTGAAACGGTTGAACAAACTGCAAAAGAATGGAAAGTGTGGAGCACGACTCGCGGGCTTGCAAAATTTTCACGCCGCAGTTGAGACGCTCGGCGTCCCGGATCATGGATACCTGCCGATGCGCGCACCGGCGCAGGAACGCCGCAAGAATCTCAAGCTGCGCCAGCTGCTGACCTGCGCCTATGGGCTGAGCCTGCTGAGCGTGGCCCCGGGCAGCGCATTGTCATCCGGTGATTCGGGCACGCTGCTCGATTTGACCAGCACCCGCGGCGACAGCGACAAGATGCAGCTGGCTGCTCCACGGCCGCTGCCGCGACTGGTGTTTCTGAGCTTCACCGGCACCGAGGGCCAGGACGACTGGTTACGTCGCCAGCTGTCCGCCCCGCTGGCGCTGGAAGCCAGTCTGCGCAAACAGGTCACCGACGCACTGGCAGAACTCGACACGGACACGCTGCATTATCAGGATCAGCCCCTGAGCCGGATCCGCGATGGCTTTGGTTTCGACTATGCCCTGCCCGACGGCGGCGCGATGCATTTCAATCTCTACACCCGGCGCCAGCTCAAGGCCCGGGGACTGCGGGTCCGACTGAATCCGGTGGGGCGGGAGCGTCCCGAACAACACTGGTCGCTCGGGGCCAGCCTGGACATCGTGCGCCGCGAGGGCGGAGCGCGCGAAATCACCGTGGTGCCGCAATTGCTGCTGGATCTGGATGGTCTGTTCGACTCGGTGGACGCCCTGGAAGCCGCACTGGAGTATGGCCACTGGCAGGGCGGTTCCAAGGCAGCCGCCCTGGACACCCGCGTGGCCCAGGTCGTGATCCGGCTGCGTTTCTAGCCCGGCAGCGGGCACATCGCTTTTTTTTCACCGCCCGGCTGGAAGATGGGGCGACTCGGGCCTGAGCCCGCACAACGGAGATACACCCATGGATTTGATCAAAACCCTGAGCGAACAACTCGGCATCAATGAACAGCAGGCCAGCGGTGGCGCCGGCCTGCTGCTCAAACTGGCCCGCAGCAAACTCGGCGGCGATTTCGAGCAGCTGGCCGGCGCCATACCCGACGCCGAGTCGCTGATCAAAGCCGCGCCGGCCAGCGGCGGTCTGGGCGCATTGTCCGGGCTGCTCGGCAAGCTTGGCGGGGGCAAGCTCGGCAATCTCGCGGCCCTGGCCGGTGGCTTTTCCAAACTCGGCCTGTCTTCCGACATGGTGGGGCGCTTCGTACCCATCGTACTGAAGTACGTGCAGGAGCAGGATGGCGCGGCCAGTGAACTGCTCGCACGGGTGCTACGCTAGGCCCAAACTCCAACCGGCAGGTCGCTCATGGGACAAGCGTATGAAAAGCTCGGGGCCTTTTATCTGGGGCGCCGCTACGATCCGGATACCCAGGAAATCGCCGCCGAGCCACTGCTCTACGATTCGCGAGATCTGACCACCCATGCGGTGATTGTCGGCATGACCGGCAGCGGCAAGACCGGCCTGGGCGTCTGCCTGCTGGAGGAGGCCGCGATTGACCGGATTCCGGTCATCGCCATCGACCCCAAAGGTGATCTTGGCAATCTGCTGCTGAATTTTCCGCAGCTGCGCCCGGAAGATTTTCGCCCCTGGATTGATCCGGCTGCGGCCACGGCGCAAGGCGTGGACGCGGACACCTTCGCCAGCCAGCAAGCGGATCTGTGGCGACGCGGTCTGGGGGAATGGGACCAGGACGGGCAGCGGATCGCCCGCTTGCGCGACAGCGTGGACATGGCGCTGTACACCCCCGGCAGCAACGTCGGCCGGCCGTTGTCGATCCTGGGCTCGCTGCGCGCACCGACGCGAACCCTGCGGGATGATCCCGAACTGCTCGGTCAGCGGGTGCAGGCCGCCGCCACCGGCCTGCTGACCCTGCTCGGTGTCGATACCGACCCCCTGACCAGCCGCGAACACATACTCCTGTCACATCTGTTCGAACGCGCCTGGCAACAGGGCCAGGACGTGGACCTGGCCGGGCTGGTCGGCGCCATACCCGAACCCGGCATCGACCGCCTGGGGGTCCTGCCGCTGGACAGTTTCTTCCCCCCGCGCGAGCGGATGAAACTCGCCCTGCGCCTGAACAGCCTGCTCGCCTCTCCGGGCTTCTCCGGCTGGCTCCAGGGCGAACCCCTGGATGCGGCCCATCTGTTGTATACCGCAACAGGCAAACCGCGCCTGTCGATCATCAATATTGCCCAGCTTTCCGACGCCGAGCGCATGTCGGTCGTGACCCTGTTGCTGGCCGAACTGATCAACTGGATGCGCTGTCAGCCCGGCACCGGCAGCCTGCGCGCCGTGCTGTATATCGATGAGATCTTCGGCTATCTTCCGCCCACCGCCAATCCGCCCAGCAAGGCCCTGCTGCTGACCTTGCTCAAGCAGGCGCGCGCCTTCGGCCTGGGTCTGGTGCTGAGCACCCAGAACCCGGTGGACCTGGACTACAAAGCCCTGTCCAACGCCGGAACCTGGTTCCTGGGCAGGCTCCAGACCGACCAGGACCGCCAGCGCGTGCTGGATGGCCTGCGCAGTGCCGGCGCCGATACCGGCCAGCTCGCCGGCTGGCTCGCCACCATGGGCAAGCGGCGCTTTTTGATGCACAACGTGCACGATTCCCGCCCGGAGTGTTTCGCCACGCGCTGGGCCCTGTCCTACCTGTCCGGCCCGCTGGCCCGTGAGCAGATTCGCCGCCTGAGCCCAAGCGAAACGCCAGCCACACCGGCCGCCACCAGCCCGGCCCCGACCCCGCAGCTCGGTCCACGCGGCGACGAGCTCGCCAGCGCGCCACCGCCGCTGCCCCCCGGCATGAGCGCCTACGTCCTGCCCCTGCCGCGCATGCCGCGGCCCGATGAGCGCCTGGTGTATCAGCCCTGCCTGCTGGCGTCCGCTGATGTGAGCTACAGCAGCGCCAAATACAAGATCGATACCCGGCAACGGCTGCTGCTGTCGCTGCAGGTCGACGATGGCCCGGTCGCGCTGGACTGGACCCAGGTCGAGGAGCGCAGCGAAGCGCTGGACGACCTGAGCGAATCGGGCCTGCCAGGCGCCAGCTGGGCCGCCTGCCCGGCGGTGCTGCTCAAACCGGCCAAGCAAAGCCAGTGGCAACGCGAACTGAGCCGGTTTATCCGCACCGCGCGACCACTGGGCCTGTACGCCTGCAAGACCCCGAAAGCGGTTTCCCTGCCCGGCGAATCCGAGGCGGAATTTCGCGCCCGCTTGCAGCAGCTGGCCAGCGAAGAGCGGGATCAACAGGCCGCCGCCTTGCGTCAGCGCTACGACAAGTCCACCCGGACCTTGCGGGATCGCCTGCTGCGGGCCGAGCAGGCCGTGGAGCGCGAAGGCCAGCAAAGCCGGGAAAAGAAACTCGATGCCGCGATGTCCTTCGGCAGCGTGTTGCTCAGTGCCTTTCTGGGCCGCAAGGCAGTCAGTGCCAGTAACGCCCGACGTCTGGGCAGCGCGGCCAAGAGCGCCGGGCGGGTGCGCCGCGAAGCGGCCGATGTGGCCCGGGCCGAAGAGCGGGCCGCCGCGCTGCGCGATCAACTGGCGGATAAAGCCACTCAGTTCGAAGCCGAAATCGATGCCTTGGAGGATCAGTTCGACGCCCAGACCGTGGCCCTGGACACGGCCAGCGTCCGGGCCAAAAGCGCGGACATCCA
>JBFJVB010000184.1:0-5944 GCA_041624435.1 Oceanococcus sp.
GCCATCAAAGTCGATTGTCAGGCTGACCTGGCTTTCTCCGCCAGCGTTCAGGGACAGCCGGGAGGCGGACAGGCTGACCGCAACGCCGGGCATGTCGCTGTTGCGATCATTGACCAGCCGCAGCGCATACTCGCTGGCGGTACCCGACAAATCACGCAGGACCAGGTCTACCGACTCGCGCGCCACGCAGCGACTGTTGATCACGGACACTTCGCCAAAGGAGTGACTGCCCAGGATGGTCGGTGTATCCAGTCCATCCCCGACAACGCCGAACAGGGCCTGGGCGTTGACCGCCGCATGCGCCTCCACCAGGCCGCCGCCCTGGCCATTGATCAGGCCGGGCTGATCCACTGCGGGAAGCGAATCCCGGCTGCGTAAATTGGTCGAGGTGTTGATCAGCACCGTGCGCACTTCATCCGGATTCCAGTGTGGATGAGCCTGCTTGAGCAGAGCGGCTACGCCGGCCACATGGGGCGAGGACATGCTGGTTCCGCTGATCGCGCCGTAGTTCGACGCCGCCAGCGCGCCCAGCACGCTGGCTGGCGGCACCGCGGCGAGTACGTTGACCCCGGGCCCGGTGACGTCCGGCTTGACCTGCAGGAACTGCCGCGCCGGTCCGCGCGAGCTGAACTCGGCCAAAGACGGCTCGAACAGCGCCGAGTTTTCGGGGTTGATGCGGATCTGGCGGGTGGACAGTCCGGTGTCGTCGAAGCCGAAATCCAGCAGGGTCTGGCCGTCCTCAAGCGAGATCGTGAAGACCGGGATGGGGGAAGGCGCCAGGACCCCGCCGACGGGTCCCGGCTCGTTGTTGTACACAAGGACGGCCAAGGCGCCCTTGGCCTGGCACTGCGCGGCCTTGTGCGCAAAAAAACCTGTGCCGACGGCATCGGCTTCGACCGTGCTTCCGCGCTGGGCCAGACAGATGTTGCCCAGGACCGTGGCGGGCACCTGGTCCGGGGTATCGGCAAAGCCGGAATCCACGTAATGGGCTTCGATCGGCTGGCTGATCTTGCGGGTGAGGTTCGATTCGGTGGCGAACACGGACAGAATGGGCGCGGTGTCCGGGTCGACATCGTGCCCATCCGGGCGCAGCACGTCGATGGTGTGAGGTCCATCGCCCGGATCATGGGCGGCAGCAACGGCGATCACTCTGCGCGCCGCCGCAGGCGCGCCCAGGGTCATGTCCTGTGGCCCACTGTTGCCCGCCGAGGAGACCACGATGGCGCCCATCAGAACGGCATTGTCTGATGCCCGGGAAGAGACGCTATCCGCCCCGCCGCCGCCGCCCAGGCTCATATTGATCACCTGTGCGACAGGTTTGGGCAATCCGTTGATGGTTCGCGGCGAAACCGAGTCTTCGATGCTGAACACAATAGTCGAACTCAGGCAGCCGAACACCGGCAGCGGTTCGTCGACCAGGGAACCGATGGTGGACTGCAGGTCATTGCACACCTTGTAGCTCATCAGCCGCGCTTGTGGCGCCACGCCATGCAAAGCCACATCATCCGCCGTCGCCGGCAAGCCATCATTGCCGCGGGTATGGGCCAGGAAGCCGGCGGCTGTGGAGGCCACGTGCGTGCCGTGACCAAATCCGTCCTCAGCAAAGATTTCGCCGAAGCTCAGGCTGTACACCACTTTGTCATTGAGCGGCCCCAGCGGAGTTTCCGGCGCGACGCCTTGCCGGGGTGGGAGGGGGTTGGCACCAAACATCGGGTGTGGCCAGTCAATGCCTGTATCGATCACGGAGATGATCATGCCCTGACCCTCGAGTCCCTCGTTCGCCTGGTCATCGGGTCCCAGCTCGGCAATGCCGCCGTAGACGGCCGGAGCACGAATGTAGTCCACGCTGCCTTGCAGATGCAGGCGTAACATCCGATCGCGGTGAACTTCGCGGACGCGCGGCATGCGGCGCAGCGCGCTGACCCGATCCTGCGGAACATGGAGATTCACAGCGTTGAGGACCAGGGTGTAACGCATCTCGACGGGACGGGTCGCGCCGCTGCCGTCCACTGCGGTCTCGGTACGCAGCCGATGCGGGATGCCCTGACGGACCAGCTCAGCGAGAAATCGGTCCTGCTCCAGTCGCAGTTCGTCCCGGTAGGCCGCCAGCGCAGTTTCGGAGACGAACACGCCTGCCTGACGCTGCTCGGCGACCCAGCGGGCGGCGGCTGCTTGCTGCAGTTCGACGATCACGGACGTGGGAGGGGCTTCCGCCGCGTGTGCGTACTGAGTCAAGCCCGATACCAGAAACGCAATCAACAGGCGGACAATCATCACTTCTTACCCCTCCATGGGTTCGGGCCCGCCAGCGGTCGGGCCTCACATCAGTTCGAATGACCCGCAGGCCATGAAAATCGCTGCGGCCAAGCATAGCACCGGGCAGGCTTGAAATTGAAGCCAGAAAACTTCGCTTTGCAGGCCCGTAATGGGCTTGGTTCAGAGGCCGCCGCCGCCCAGGAATCCACCGTCCACGGTGACGCAGCTGCCAGTGACGTAACTCGCCGCCGGTGAGGCCAGAAAGAGCACGGCCGGGGCGATTTCCGCCGGTTCGGCGTATCGTTTGAGAGGAATCAGAGGCAAAACGGTGTTCAGGATCGCCGGGTTGTCGGTCAGCGCCGAGGCGAATTTGGTCGCGGTCAGGCCCGGCAGTACCGCGTTGCAGCGAATGCCGAATTCGGCGCATTCCTTGGCAAAGGACTGCGTCATGTTGATCACCGCGGCTTTGCTGATGGAATAGATCCCCTGGCCGGTGCCGGGACGAACGCCATTGATCGAAGCGACATTGACGATCGCACCGCCGTCGTGGCGACGCATCAGGCGACCGGCCAGCTGGCTCATGACGAAATAGCCGCGCAGATTGACTTCCAGGGTCTTGTCGATCGCACTCAGCGGCGTATCCAGCACGGAGCCGAAGTGCGGATTGGTCGCCGCATTGTTGACCAGAATATCGAGTCGGCCGAATTGGCTTTCGATCTGTTCAATCAATTCCTCCATCTGGGCGATGTCGCCGGCATGACAGGGCAGGGCGGTGGCCTGGCCACCGGCATTGCGAATGTCGTCGCGGACGGTCTCAAGGCCCTCGATGCGTCGGCTGGAGACAATGACATGGGCACCGTGCTCCGCCAGCAGTTTGGCTGTGGCCGCGCCGATGCCGCGGCTCGAGCCCGTCACCAGGGCAATCTTGCCGTCCAAGGAAAAAATTCCGCTCATCAGAGGTGTCCTGGATACAAAAAGACCCCGGCGGCCTGCGCTGCTCGGGGTCTTCGTTGGAAAGGGGGGTCAGTAAACGAAAACGGGGCCGGCCAAGGTCTTGCCAAGGCGCTTGCCGCTGGTGCCCTGGATGGCGTCACCGATGGTCAGTTCATAGCGGCCCTTGGCGAGGGCTTGGTCAACTAACAGAACCGTTGGATTGGCGCCGGCCGTCCAGGGGGCCGAGATGCTCTGGCCGGTCTCGGAGATGAGACGCATATGTTGATTCGCCTGATCTGCGGACACCGCCTCGCTGAACATCACCGCAATGCCATCGCCGCCTTTGGCGCCGCGGTCCAGGGGGCCAGCGAATTTCACGCTGAGCTGGTCCGTGCCGGCGGCATCGCGCCACCAGGCCTGCAAGGCTTCTGCGGTGGGGCGCCTGGGCGCGACAGGGGTGGAGGTGGACAGGCTGGTGCTGCGCGCGGCAGTGGATGCCGCAGCGGTGACGGATTGGGTTTTTTCGGCGACGGTGGCTGCGGCACTGCTGGCCGCAGAGGCTAGCGTGCTGGACGCGCTGGTGGTGGCGGATTGGGCGCTGGTGGCGGCGGATCGGGCGGAGTCTGCCAGCGCAGCACTGCCGGTATCCCAGTCTGAGGAACTGGTGTCCCAGTCATCCGTGCTGGAGCTGTCCGTGGCTGGGGTTTCCCAATCATCGTCCGCGGTGTCCGAGGTGTCGGAATAAGCGTCGCCATCGGCTGCGGCGGAATCTGCGGCAGCGGAAAAATCGGCGCGGGACGATGCCCGCGCCTCCGTTGCCGCTATCTGCCGCTGTGCGTTGGCCGAGAAGACCTCTTGCACAGACAGGGATTCCTCTACTTCCGGTGCTTTCTCCGCTCCGCCAAGCTGGTATTCCAAGCCCATATAGGTCGCCAACGCAACGATTGCAATGATCACTGCGGTTGCAATCAGCCCCGGCCAGTTTGTCGGGACTACGGTATCTCCCCCAAGTGCCGCCATTTTCTTCCTCCGATGATTAAAACGTCGCCCTGCCGGCTTCATCCGGCCTCTGCGTCGCAGCTTTACGGCGCAGGCGGCTAACTATCATGCAAGCGTGCCAGCACGTCAACGTAAACTCTGCGCATTTTTCCGCTCAGCAGGCCGTCTCAGGATGGTTCCGACTGCCGTGTGTCGTGGGAAACGCCAAAGCGACTCGCGAACACGGCATAATGTGCGACTGAGCGCGCACTTCTCGTTCGTGCGCTGTGCTGGAGTTTTTCTCATAGTGATTGAATTTAAGGCCGAATCGCAGCTGCCGACGCGCTTTGGCACGTTTCGCATGCAGGTGTTCAGCAGTGACAACGACAGCAAAGAGCATGTCGCTCTGAGTCTGGGGCAGTGGTCGCCGGATGACGCGGTCCTGTGTCGGCTGCATTCCGAATGCCTGACCGGTGACGTGCTGGGCAGCCTGCGCTGCGATTGCGGGCAGCAACTGGAGGCGGCCTTGAGCCGCATCGCGGCAGCCGGGCAGGGCGTGCTTCTGTACCTGCGCCAGGAAGGCCGCGGCATCGGGCTGTCGAACAAGATTCGGGCCTATGCCCTGCAGGACAAAGGCGCCGATACGGTGGAAGCGAACGAGCAATTGGGCTTCGCTCCGGATGATCGTGATTACGGTATCGCCTTGGCGATGCTGAAGGAAATAGGTATTGGCAAGGTGCGTCTGATGACCAACAATCCGCGCAAGATGGCGGCGCTACAGGCGGGAGGGATTCAGGTCACCGAGCGCCTGCCGCATCAGTGCGATGCCAATCCGCACAATGAAGCGTATCTGTTTACCAAGGCACAGAAACTTGGTCACCTGCTGGATGTGCCGGACCGGGATTAGGCATGTCTGAATCCCCACCGCCAGAATCAACCGGGCTCATCACCAACCTGCAAAAGAGCGGTCAGGCCGCCATTGCGCCCGTGGGCTCCGCCATCAAGGACGCCGGTCTGACCGCCCTGCAGACCTGGAGGGTGGTGCGCGGTGCGCGCCCGTTGCTGCGCCTGCTGGGCACCGAAGACGATGTCAAGCCCGCGCAGCTGGAGGAGGCGATCGATGTATTGTTCAAGCAGCTGTATGCCCATCCGCTGACCCGGCAGACCGAGCGCGTCACCGGCTATCTGCGGCGTCATCGACTGATTCCCAACGAACAATCCACGGAAGACCTGATTCGCTTTGTGGTTGATCAGGTGGTGCAACGCAGCCCGGTGCCGATCCCCGACGCCCTGATCAACGAGTTCTGGACCTTCTTCGAGGAGTTGTTCTCCAGTCCTGAGCTCAAGGGCCTGGGTGAGCTCAGCCTGGATATGGTTCGTCTGGTGGTTCGGACCTACGAACCGCTGCTGATCGAGATCATCAATCTGCTCAAGGCCGGACGGCGCTTCAACCAGTGGCAGCTGAAGGAACTGCTGCGCCGCGCCGCCGTGGTGCGCAATGATCTGGTGATCATGCAGCGGCAGATCAAGGCGCTGCGCTACATCCGCCCATTCTTTCAGGCCGACCCCAAGGATTTCGCCACCCAGGCGAAAATCATCGCCAATATGGTCGGCGAGTTCGGCCCCTTCTTTGTCAAGCTGGCCCAGGTTGCCGCGGCCAACGCGGATTTTCTGCCCAACGAGATCGCCCGCGAACTGGCCATCTTCCACGAAGATGTTCCCCCCATGAACGAAGAGGAAGTGCTGACGGCGTTCATGGAGTGCTACGGCAAAGGAC
>JBFJVB010000185.1:0-5942 GCA_041624435.1 Oceanococcus sp.
TCATTCTCTAGCTCTCGCATCGCAGCGTGGACCGGCAATCTAACCGATTTTCTGCAGGCCCGCGAAATGCCCGCTGCGGGCGCCTAATGACTGCCATTTGACGCGACCTGATCCAGGCGTGTGGCGAGGCAGACTCGGCATGATGCTTACCCGCCTGCTTTTGAAAAACGCCCTGCGGGCCGCCATCGTGGCCAGTTCTGTGCCAGACCCCGACAATTGCCGCCACGGGCGTGGCGCTCGGGCACTGCTTCGGCCAGGCTCTCGTTCGGGGGCATAATGGCCAGGATCGATTGACCCGCCCTGTGCGCGGAGTGAACCGGCAAGCTTCCTGTATACCCATCCGTTGATAAACCTTCATGCCTGCATCATTGAGCCTCCTTCGCGCCCGTTTCAGTCCTAGCTGCCTGGCCGGCTTCGGCCTGAGCATCAGCTTGTTATGGCCCTCCACACCATTCGCCCAGACTATCGATCTGGCCGCCAACTCCGAGGTCTTGCGCGTGCTGGGCTCGGTCGGGGAAGGACGAATTGGCACGCCGGTGTCCGGGGGGCAGGATGTGGATGGTGACGGCCTGGCGGACTACCTGCTCAGCTCCTTGCTGGCGGCACCGCAGGGGCGTAGTTTCGCCGGCGTGGTGTTTCTGGTTCTGGGCGACGGTGCGGTTACTGGCGAGTTTGATACGGCGCAAGCCAGCAGTCGCCTACTGGAAATACAGGGCGGCGGCGTGCGCGAGCTTGCCGGTGTGGTGAGTGCAACGGCTGATCTGACCGGCGACGGGCTGGCGGATGTCATCATCGGCCGCCCCAACTTCGGCACCGCCGATGGCCGCAGCGGCGCTGGAGCGATCACCATCATTCCCGGCGGTGAGGGCCTGCGACGGCTGGCTCAGAGCGGCGGTGTGATCGACCTTGCCGCTATCCCGCTGGATCTGGGCGCGGTGACGATTCATGGCGCCGCAGCGGCGGATCGCTTTGGTGTGTGGCTGCGCAGCAACGATCTTGATGCAGACGGTGTCGGCGATCTGATCGCAGGCGCAGACCAGGAGGATGTCGGTGGCGATCAAAACGCCGGTGCCGCCTATGTAATCCGCGGTGGCAACCACCTGGCCACGGCGGGCACTGTCGATCTGGCCGAATTCGGCAACACCGCTCTGGCCGGCGAAATCGTGCGTATTCTGCCCCCGCCTGGCGCAACGGACTTTCATTTCGCCGCGACGGCCGACCTGCAGGATCTCGACGGCAACGGTCTGGCGGAAATCCTCATCGCCGCGGCCTTGACGCGGTCCAACGCCGGTGTTGTCGCGCAGGGCGCGAGCAGCGCGGACTATGCCAGTATCGGCGGCGCCGAGCACGGGCGCTTGTTCATCCTCTGGGATGAGCATTTCCGCCGGCCATGGCCTCCGGGGTTCAGCCTGCAGTTCGCCGATCTGGCAAGCGGTGTCAGCACGCTTTCCGGCGGCCTGCGGAATTTGACTTTTGCCGAAGAAATCGCGGTCGGCGACTGGGATGCCGACGGCAGACAGGATCTGTTCCTGGGGGACCTGCGCGGTGATTTTCGCGGCGAGTTTGACCAGGACAGCTCGGGCAGTGGCCACATCGTGTTTGCGGCCGAGCAACTGCGCGATCTGCACGTGGATATGGACAACTTGCCGGCTGAGCTCACCAGTAGCCTGATCGTGGGCACGGGGCGCGGACACATATCGGCCGACACGGCATTCGCCGGAGACTTCGATGGTGACGGGGTCGAGGACCTGGGACTGGCCAGCCCTCACGCAGGGCCCGCGGGACGACGTGATGCCGGGGCCTTCCATATACTTTTCGGCCAGGCGGGCCGCTGGCCGCAACGGATTGAATTGCAGGAAAGCCAGCCCGCCGAAGGCCCCATTGCCAACCTCCTGATCATGGGACGCCGAGGTACCGACGGCGGCAATGTTGGCGACGTGCTGGGCTATAGCGCAATTGGCGCTGACGTTGACGCCGATGGCCTGACGGACTTGTTGCTCAACGAGATGCTCGGCGATGGCAGCCAGCGTGACGACGTCGGCAACCTGGTGGTGCTCACCGGTGAGCGGGTGCGCTGCGCACGCAGCGCTTGTTCGGGTTCGCCCACACCCCGCCCCGAGGTGAGTCCCTCACCGCCCCCCGGCGGAGGCAGCGGCGCCGTGGCCTGCTGGGAATTGCTCCTGTGGCTGGGACTTGCTACCCGAATCGGTACCCGACCCAGGCGACCTGGGTTCAGCCACCGCACACAACCGACAGTTTGAGCGATGCAGCGCTGATGCGGGTGGGCAGTGCCGCGCAGCAGATCGATCCGGGCACCCGGCTTCGGCTCGACGGGACATGGCCCCGCGGAAAACACCCGAATTTGCCCCCCGTCGGCATCAGCAGTAAATTGATACCGCCCAGTGTCAAAACCGGGCCAACACACACCGGTTTGTAGATTAGCGGTAGGAAGTCCACCCATGGCGTACCAATACCTGTCCCTTCTGCTCGCGTCGGCCTGTCTTGGCCTGGCGGGTTGCCATCACGCGGAAACTGATGCTCCGCAACGCGCGCGAACGGCGGCCGACACGGCATCCGCAGGCGGTGAACGCCGCGCCGAGGCGACCGATTCGACACCCGACTCCGCAGCCAGGCTTGAAGAGCCGGTGCTGCTGGGGCCGCTACACAATAACGGCGACGGCTTCCTGCGGGATTCAAGCGGCCGGGTGGTGATTCTGCATGGGGTAAACTTTGGCCAGAAGACGCCGCCCTACCACCCGGAGGCCATCGGCCTGAACCGGTCGCATGCCGCCAGGCTGGCCGAGATCGGGTTCAACTCGGTGCGGCTGTTCATTTCCTGGCAGGCGGTCGAGCCTGAACGTAAAGCCTACGATTACGCCTACCTGGAGCAGATCAAGGCCACCTCACGGATGCTGGGTGAATACGGTCTGCGGGTGCTGATCGACATGCATCAGGACATGTATGCCAGTCGTTTCCAGGGCAATGGCCATCCGGACTGGGCCGTGATCGATGACGGGATACCGGCCCAACCGGAACTGGGGTTTCCCTACAACTATTTCGGCATGCCGGCCTTATGGCGGGCCTACGACAACTTCTGGGCCAACGCGCCGCTACCCGATGGCGTGGGCTTGCAGGATGCCTATGCCGATATGTGGCGAGTCACCGCTCAGCACCTGGCCGATGAACCGGCCATTTATGGCTTTGAAGTCATGAACGAGCCCTTTCCGGGTTCGCAGTGGCCAACGTGTGTGAGTCCCGTGGGTTGCCCGGCATTTGACTTGAGTATGCTGACACCCTTCAGCGACAAGGTGGTGACGGCCATCCGCAGTGTCGACCCCGACCGGGTCGTGCTCTACGAGCCCAATGTGACTTTCGATTTCGGTGCCGATACAAGTCACGGCAAGCTGAGCGACACCAATGTCGGCTTTTCATTTCATCCCTATTGCCTGGACAGCGAAACGACCCACCTGGAATTCACCGCACTCGAACCCGTGGTCGTGCCGGCCTGCCGTGTCGAAGAGCAGACCGTGATCGACAACGCCGTAAAACACCGGACGACTACGGGCGCGGCCGCATTGATAACCGAGTTTGCCAACAAGACCAAGACCGCCCTGATCGAACGCGTGGCCGATGCCGCGGATGAAGCCATGATCGGCTGGCAGTTCTGGGCGCTTGCCCAGATGACGGATCAGTTTCCGCAGGAACAGCCGTTCCGGGATGACATCGCGGTGGAAATCGTGCCATCCGTCCAAGCTGGCTTGTCTCGGGCCTACCCGCGTGCGATCGCCGGCACGCCACAACGGTATCGATTCTACGCCGGCGAAGCGCGTTTCGAACTGGAGTACACCCCTGATCACAGCCTGCTGACCCCGAATGGCCGGGACAAGGCGCGCACCGAAATCTACGTGCCCGACTGGCACTACCCGGATGGCTACCAGGTCGAGGCCACCGGGGCGACTGTCCTGTCGCAGGATGATGCACCCATTGTCTTGCTGGTGGCCGATGCAGGCGTTGAGCAGGTCCGGGTGATCGTGACGCGCAGTGAATAGTCCTGTACAAAATTTGCGATGCTGCACGCGATCCGCAGGGGCATTCAGCCCTGGATGGGCCGTCCGCCGCTGACTGCCAAGGAGATCCGCCATGAAGCACCCTGAGAGCCTGCTCCGCCGACCGATCCGGCCCACGTTGCGCGTCGCGCTTTGCCTGGGCCTGTCTGCCCTGCCCGCGCTGGCCGCCGCGCTGGAGATCGCGCCCCTGGATGAGGCCCTCAGCTTTGCCCGCATCGACGGGCCGGAAGGACCGCGCGTGATCGCGGTGACCGCCTATGACGCAGACACCGTTCAGGGCGTCGATCTGAGCGCAGCGGTTCCAGCCCTGCCGGCCGACCCACTCACGCTCTACCAGACCCTGGGCTATACCGGCGTGCTGGAGCGGATCGCAGCCGCGAAACACCCGGTGCGCGTGCCAGCGGCCGCGCTGTTGCAGCCGCTGGCGCTGACGGATCGGCATGTAGCCGTGGGCACCAATTACCCCGCCCATGCCGATGAATCCGACGTCGAAGGCGGGCCGTTTCTATTCCCGAAACATGTCGTACCTACACCGCCACGCGCCGAAGTGTCGGTGGCCGACCGGCTGTTGGATTACGAGGTGGAGCTGTGTTTCGTCGCCCTGCAGGACATCGCGCCCGACACCGTACCGCCGCACTGGGGTCTGATCCTGTGCAATGACTTCACCGACCGCGCCCGCCTGCTGCGTCACATCGATCCCGGACATGTCGAGTCCGGCGACGGCTTCACCACCGGCAAGAGCTTTCCCGGTGCCCTACCGGTCGGCGACCTGTTCGTGATTCCGCGCCAGCCCCGAGTTTTCGCCAGCACCCTGGAGCTGCGCCTGTATCGCGGTAACGAGCTGCGCCAGCAATCACCGGTCAGTCGTGCAATCTGGGACATCGACGAAATCCTGCGCCAGGCCTGGGCGCGGGCCGGGCAACGCTGGACCTATGCCGGCAGCCAGGTCGGCCTGTTTGCGGCCGACGGCCACCTGCCCGCCCGTAGCCTGGTGCTCAGCGGCACGCCCGATGGCACCGTCTTCACCGGCATCCATCTGGGCCAGAAACTGCGCGGGCTTGGTCGCTGGCTCGCAGGCGGGATGAAGCGGGAGCTGGCAGCCGAGGTCATTGCCATCCATCTCGACGATGCGCGCGGACAAGTCCAGTACCTTCAACCCGGAGAGAGCGTCCGAATTGAGGCTGCGCGGCTGGGTACCATCGTCACCCGAGTGGTGCCCTGAATCCGCTTTCCGCCCCCCAGACAGGCCTGATGCACGCGAGCATGACCACGGCAATCGTCCAGCGTGGCAATCGAAGCTTATGACGCTGTTGAGTCGCTGGCTACCAGCGTCTGCTCAGTCTCGCCAACACGCGCCCCTGCCTTGTTGAGACCGCTGTGATCTGAACGGCTGCGCTCTACGCAGAAGAAGACCCGATCATCGGCAAGCCTCCAGGCAGGCCCTTACCTCATCCTCGACATCAGGAAAGCCCATCCTGAGCATGCCGGCAGCAGCAAAATCAGGACAGGGGCAGCACACTCATGTGGGATGTAGCATCTATCAATAAACCCAGAACATGCTCTTCCGGAAAAAGGACAAATCACGGCACCCTGGACACCTCGCCGATCAGTTTCTCAACCACAAAATACCAAAGCTGCTATGGTAATCAGCTTCCACTAGCTTAGTGGGGACTGCCCTTTGACCCTCGGACGAGTTTAGCCGGTAAGATCTCGTCGCCTCCTCTGAGACACCTCAAGGAGTTGCCATGTCCCCACCACGATCAAGCTCAAAGCCGTTTCGCACGGCGTCTGACCTGTCTGCAATCAAGCCGCAGCCCGAAGGCGTCGGCCCGCTGCAAAAAGGCAAGTTGCAGTACGCCAGCACGACTACCGCCA
>JBFJVB010000186.1:0-5795 GCA_041624435.1 Oceanococcus sp.
CAGCGGGATCATCGGAAGGCGCAGGCGGTGATTGCACAACGAGCTCCGCCTGAGCAATTCTCACCCGTTCGTCAAGCGCCGGGGGCGGTTTATCTTCCGGAGGCGGTGAGCCGTCACCGCCACCTCCGCCTCCACAGGACGGCAACACCGCTGCGGCACACAACAGCATGAGGCCGGCGTGCCTGAAATGAACTGTATGCCTGCCGTTATCCATGACCATGCTGGAAATCTTGATCTGGGCTCACGGCTAGTTTGCGCCTTTCCGGGCAAGGATCAACTGCTCAAGCCGGCTTGCCAGCTCAGCAGGATTTCGCTGTCGCGCTCAGGAGCAGGATCGAGCGCGATTTTCCGGTCTGATTTCAGACCATTAGCCCGTTGCCAGGCGATGGGGTGAATTCTGTACGGCATCAAAGATCCATGCTGAGAAAGACATCGATCCGCCGGCGTTGCGCGTCCACCTGTCCGCTGCTCGCGGCGGCGCTGCCGAAACCTATATCCCCCAGGGTGGCGGTGCCTTCACCCATGGCCAGCTGCGTGCCCAGCGTCCAGTTGATGCCGGCGTTGCGACGCGACACGCTGAAACCAAGGCCATACATGTCGATCTCCTCACGCCGCTCGAAGTCTGCCGCTTCTGCTGCACGGGTATTGGCCAGATCGCTGTAGATACCCATGCGGGAGGACCAGTTCTCGTTCCACGCCACTTCCAGCGCCAGCGCTGCATTG
The DNA here is from genome assembly GCA_041624435.1 of Oceanococcus sp. Taxonomy (GTDB): domain Bacteria; phylum Pseudomonadota; class Gammaproteobacteria; order Nevskiales; family Oceanococcaceae; genus Oceanococcus. The sequence continues at coordinate 724 of JBFJVB010000186.1, forward strand.
AGCACGCTGCGTCGATCCACATCGCGCGGCGGAACCTGTCCCGGGCGGTCAGATGCCGGCGCCTTGCGCGAGGAAAAATAGTCCAGCTGAGCACTGAGCATGGCGTCTTTGCTTTGCAGGAACCAGGTGCCGGCGAGTGCCACATGCCAGGCGCTGTTCAGCCCCTGATCGCTGGTATCGGCAAAGCTCAGCGCAATCCGGTCCGCGCTGTTATCAGTTTGCGCATCACCTATGAAGTTATAGCGGTAATCACGGCCGATCGCATAGGCTCGACTGACAGCCGCACCCAGGCTGATCCAGTCCGTGCGATACATCAGGCCCAGAATCGGCCGCAAGTTGGTCTGGGTATCTTCGGTATTGCTGGCGACCAGAATGGCCGTGCTGTCCTGGCCACCGGACTGCGGGTCGTTGCGACTCAGGCGTTGCAGCAGGGAGGCATCCTTGTCGCGATAATTCAGGTACAGCGTGGCGCCCCAGGACAGCTGTTCGGTCCAGGCTCCGGCCGCACTCAGACCGATGTCATAGGTGCGGCTCTGATAATCGTTCTGCACAAACAGTTCGTCATAGGGCGCATCATTGCCAATCACCACATCGCGGAAAATCTCGCTGGCATCCTCATTCACGGAATCGGCAACGACCAAGGAGGCGCCCAGGCGCAAATCCCGCCACTGCCACATCGATCCGAGGAACCCCGGCACGATTTCCAGTGATTCGCGGCGGTACTGGGCATTGCCAAACACATTGTCGTATTCGGCCACGCTGGCTGACACCAGATTGACTGCGGCGCTGGCTTCCAGTTCATCCGCATGCACCATGCCCGCCGGGTTGTAGAACATGCCGGTATTGTTGTCGGCCAGGGCGACAAATGCGCCGCCCATGCCGGCCGCCCGCTCACCGGTCAGCAGGTGTTTGTGATTGTATTCAGCCGCCTGTAGCGGAAGGGCGGCACACCCGGCAACACCGAGCACAAGCCAGACGCCACGCACCGGCACGGTTTCCATTGTTCCCATCTCCCATCCCCTCGCTGACCGCATTGGTCATCAGTTGTTCACAGGCCTGTCGGGCCTTGTTGCTTCCCCATCGATCGTGTCGCCCAGTGCCAGGGTAAGCCGTCGCCCCGAATTCTCGGGCCTGCCGAACACAAGCAACGGTGACTCAGACGCTCAAAGCGCGCGACCCAGGACACTATAAACCGGCGCTCGAGGTTGCGCTTTCTTCGGTGTGGCAGACGATGCCGCCGCGAAGGGGCGCCGCGGAGCACCAACAGGTAGGGGCGAGGCGCGGAGCCACGGGCGATTTCGCTCTGGTCCGGGTTCACCGACCGGCCGACTTCCATGTAGAATGCGCCCGCTCAAGAGCAAACACCGCAGCTACGGAGAGGTGGCAGAGTGGTCGAATGCACCGGTCTTGAAAACCGGCAAGGGTGCGAGCCCTTCGAGGGTTCGAATCCCTCCCTCTCCGCCACTCCATGGCGTCGTTCATCATGATCAGGATGAACACAACACGATTGCCGATGGGGCGCTTTTCTGAGCCAGTTTGCCAATCCTTTATCGATCATGCGCCTGGGTGATCGTGGCCGTCACATTCTGGTAATGCTCAACGCTTGGGAAGGGTTCATAGAAGTGATGGAGCAGGCTTTTCCACTCCTGGTATTCGGCGGACTGCCTGAAGCCTACCGTATGATCTTCCAGCGTCTCCCAGCGGACCAGCAGGATGTATTGGTTCGCAATTTCCAGACATTTCTGCAGTTCATGCGCTATGTAGCCATTCATGCTGGTGATGATTTTCTGGGCTTCGGCAAACGCCGCCTCAAACTCCGCTGCATGGCCTGGCCGGACATGCAGAACCGCGACTTCCAGAATCATTTTCGCTCCAGCACTGCAATCATTTGTGCTCGTGGCGGAACGTGCGGGCGGTGCACAGAGCCGCAATTGAACTTGTAGCGACCGCTTGGTTCGAGTTCCACGGCGCGATTATCCAGGTTGATACCAGACTGCGTTTTTACCACGCCGCAGAATTCATCGGAATCGTGCTATCCATGACATTCGTCTTGGTGGCTTTACGGCACTCGACCATCCATCGACGGACCTTCGATTTTTCCGCTTCCCTGTGAACACCGGCCGTGATATCGGGCATCAAGGAAATCGAAGATCTTGCTGGGCATCCCGAGTGAGCCTTTTCGTGTATCGCTGATGATATGACGCATGGGCCAGGTTCGCCCCGGCGTTCACGGCGAAACGATGATGCGGCTGTTTGTGCGGCTGATCGATCAGCCGACGTGGCGTTGCCGCCTGGCATCCGCGGCGGTGATCAGTCGCCGCGGGGGCAAGCCCAGCGCGAGCATCGTTTCAGGCTATCCTTGCGACCTGGAGGATCATCCATGCTGCGTAACATCATCACCATCCTGGTCGTCGGGCTTGTTTGTGCCTGCGGCAGCGCGCCAAATGCTCGTGCCCCCGGTGAACCGGTGGCGCCGCCGGGCCCGGGCGAAACCCGGCCGGGGCTGGCCTATCGGGTGGCGATACCGGCGGCGGATCCCGGCTTCGAGATCGTGTTTCAGGTGCTGGAACCGCAGGAATTCAGTGGCGATAAAAGCTATCCGCTGATCGTTCACAGCCACGGTTTTGGCAATGCGCGGGCGCAAAGTCATGACTTCAGTGACGAGGTGGGCAATCTGGACCGGCTCACCGCCAATGGCTATGGCGCGCTGAGCATCGACATGCGCGCCCACGGCGAAAGCGGGGGCAAGATTCGGGTGCATGATCCCGAAGCGGAAATTCAGGATGTGCTGCTGATTCTGGATTGGGCACAGGCCAATCTGCCCTGGGTCACCACGCATTTTGACGCCAAAGCCGGGCAGGTGAACCAGTTGATCGGCACGGTCGGGGCGAGTTACGGCGGGCAGTGGCAGTTGCTGACCCACGCCCTGGACCCGAAACAACGCATAGACGCCATGGTGCCGTCGAACACCTGGCACGATCTGGGTGTCGCCCTGAACACCAATGGGGTTCTGAAATCGGGCTGGGTGGGCTTGCTCTTCGGTGGTGGTGTCAATGCCGGCGACCGTGGGGATAATTTTGATCCCTATGTCACCGAGTTGCTGGCGACCAGCACGGCCCTGAACCAGATGCCGGCCGACGGCCTGGAGTTTCTGCGCTATCACAGCATCGGCTATTTCTGTGACGCGGGTCCCGCGGTCGGCAGCAACGGTGGACCCGGCACCGCGCCGGTATATCCTCCGCTGCCGCCCACAGGAATTCCGGCCCTGTTCAGTCAGGGGATGCGCGACAGCCTGTTCAGTTTCAATCATGCCCTGGACAATCTGCGCTGTTTACGCCGGGTCGGCAGCCCCGATGCGCGCTTGATGACGTATCAAAGTGGTCACAACACCATCTTTCCGGGGCCCGGGGTGATTTATCAGAGTCCGCAACCCACCGCGGCAGACCGTAACTGCGCCGATCTGACCCTGGATGATGCGACGCATGCCTTTCTTGACGAGCATTTGCTGGGCATGAGCGGCCGCCTGGAGGCGGTGATGGGGCCGGCGGATCAGCTGTGTCTGTCGCTGGACGTCAACCATGCGGTCGTCGTCGATCTCAACGAGTTGCTGATTGGCGGTACCGCGTTCAGTTTTCCCGAAACCCAGGTCATTGCCGGCAATGCCCAGGCGGTCAGCGTTGCCGCGCAGCAGTACATCGCGCCTGAGGGCGGTGCGGTGGTTGCCGGGATCCCGACGGCCCGTATTACCGTGACAAGCCCCAGCGGGCTGGATGCGGATACCATCGTGTTCATCGGCATCGGTCACCGCCGCGCCAGCGGGAACGGCCAGGGCGTCTGGGACACCATGGAGGACTTCGTGATTCCGTTGCGCGGCACGGGCGAACACACGGTGGAGCTGTCGGCCGTCGCCGAGCGCTTGCTGCCCGGGGACCAGCTCGCGATCAATCTGCACGGCAGTTTCAGTACCCATGCGGCTTCGGTCAGCCGGGATCCTGCAGCCGCGGTGGCATTGGTATCGGGCACCGTGAACATTCCCATCCTGCCGGCCGGGACCCCAGTGCTCAGCAAATCACCGTAGGCAGTCGTTCTGGCGGGAAAGAGCGAGGGTTTGGTCCTTGGTGCTGGTTTTCTGGGCGCGCTGGCCCGCACCCGGATGCGCGATCGGTCACTTCTGCTTGGAAGCCCAGATCGCCAGTTTGTGCTGCATGGTCTTGAGCGAGATCTGCTCTTCGGGAATCGGCTGGATGATCTTGTCGTGCACCAGCAGTCGATAGATGTATTCGACTTTTTCACTGGCTGAATCGGTCGCTTCGAATTCAGCCACGGCGCGGCGTTCCGCATACTCAACGCCCAGCGCAATGGCTTTTTTCAACAGTTCTTTTTCGTTCTTGAGTTTTTTCATGATTGGCGAGAGGGTGGGGTGAACCAAAGGCCGGGCTTGATGGTCGCAAGCATAACGCGGCTGCTCTTGCAGCGAAGAGTGTAACTTGCCACGAGCGGCCCCATTTGTTGCGGATGAGGCGACAGATCGATTCACAGACAATCGCCGCTGCCGGGACTTTGCGCAGATGTTTCGCAGACCATGAGCGGTGGGGCAGGGGCGCACTGTTGCAGGCTGGCTGGTGACCAGGTCTTCCGGCCGATTCCCTCGGCGTAAGCGGGTCGGCAACCTGATGTTTGGCAGGTCGCGGCGCGATTCGACCCGTGTAGACTATCCTCAGTCATTATTTCGGGGGGAAGCTTGCAATGAAGCACGTCATTACCGTTTCAATGGGGTCGTCCGACAAGGACTACGAATTCGAAACCCGCTTTCTGGGCCAGGATTTCAAAGTCAGCCGTCAGGGTGCGGACCAGGACGAGGCCAAGGCCTGGGACCTGTTGCGCCGCGCGCAGGCCGATGCCGATGCCGTGGGTCTGGGCATGATTCGCGACCATTATGACGTGGGCACCCAGCGCTTCGTTCACAAGGACACGGACAAACTGCTTCAGGTCGTCACCCGGGTGCCGGCCACGACCGGGGCGGACTTGCGCCGCATGTTGCAGGTGCGCTCGATTCGTCACGTGCAGAAGAC
>JBFJVB010000187.1:0-5730 GCA_041624435.1 Oceanococcus sp.
AAAACAAGCCCACGCCGTTACCGCATAGCAGAACGGAACCGACGCTGGTCTGCGCACCGGTCACCTCGATCGTGGAATAAAGGTAGGCTGAGATTTCTCCCAGCGCACTGCCGCCGCCGGTGCAGGCCTCATCGCTGCTGAAGACCGAGGAGAACTCGGCGTGGATCGCTTCCCCGGCGGTGCCATCGAGGATCGTTGCGCCGCACACGCGCAGGCGGGACTGGTTGCGCACGCTGACCGCCGAGTCGCCATTGGCGGTGATCGTGGCATTGACGAAGCCCAGCGAGGAATGAGCGTCGATTCGCACGGCTGCGGTCTGCGGCACGCCGCCCGCAATATCGACGCCATCGATGAAAATATTGCGGGCATTCCGCAGTGACAGGGCCAGGCCGGTGCTGCTGACAATCCGCCCGGTGCCGGTGATGAAATAATTGGACCGGTCATGCAGGGTCAGTGCGCCGCAATCACCGCTCAAATCCAGCGTGGTGACATTGCCCAGGGGAGGAAGCGAGGCATCCACGGCGCTCTGCAGGGCGGTCGGATCGGTGCTGCAATCGACCGCGACGGAATCACCGATGCTCAGGGTGTCGAGATCCTGCTCCACGGCGCTGAGTCGCGCATTGTTGTCATTGACCGCGGTGCTCAGCAGAGAAAAATTCTCGTTCATCTGCCCGGCGCTGATGAGCCCGCCGACCTGAAAGGTATTGAGACTGGACACAGATCCGGCAATCGAGCCGGTGGTCAGTGTGACGCTGGCGACCGTCAGGGCGATCAGCAGGTCGCGACTTGTTCTGGCTTTAGAGGTCATGGGCGATGCCGCTCCTTGGGTTTTCATGGCGCCCAGACGGCGCTATTCCATTGCGCCTGGCCAAATCTGCCGACGGGAGGCGCACTTGCTGCTGGACTGGTGGGGGTGGGCGTAGCCGAGGGAGTCGGGCCGGGACTGGCTACGGGTGTTGCGGACGGCGTTGCCGTCGGCGCTGGGCTCGCAGCGCCAGGCGTCGGGGTCGCTGTTGCATCGTTGCTGTTCGAGCAGCCACCCAGCAGCAAAACGCTCCCGGTCAATGCCAGCGCGTAAACCGCGACCTTAGCCAATGCCTCTCCTCCCTGAGTTTACCCAGGGGAAAAGCTAACCAACTACTTGGGCTTTGGCAAGCCGCCGCGCGGGCGCCTGGCAGCTGTGTGGGTGTAAGGGCGAGCGTCGACCCCCTCAGGGCTGGGCGTGTTCCCAACCGGGCGGCAGCCCGTTATGCGCCAGAGCCGCGTTGGTAAAGCGCCCGTCATCGGTCACCTCGCGGCCGACGAAGGGCGGCGGCTGATAGGCGTGGGCGGCGGCGGTGGAGGGAAATTCAATTTCCAGAATCTTCAGCGGTGCCAGGGGACCGGAAAAGATGTCCACCTCCAGAATGTGTGCGCCGTCCCGCAGCGTGTGGCGCTGTTTCTGCACCCGGAACCGGTCGGTCAGCGGCCAGAGCATCTCGAACAGGGCGGCGGGAATCTCCTGTTCGGCTTCTTCCCGGCACAGACCGGTGCCGGATTTGCTGGTCATGGTGTAACGGCCGGCGCGCTTGCGGATACGCAGGCTGCGTTCAGCCTCTATGATCAGATAACCCTGGTCAATGCTGGTGGACGTGGCGGCGTCCAGCCAGGACTCGGGGAAGTCGTGGAGCAGGAAGCGGCGCTCGATTTCCTGGGGCATAGCGTTACCTGGTTCGTGGGCAGGCGTGGATTGTGCCTGCACCTGCGGGGAGATGGTTTGAGGTGTCATGGCGCCGGGTCCAGTCTGGCCGGGAAGCTCTGGGCAAAATGCGTGGCCACATCATCTCGGGCGAAGGCCGCGAAGGCGCCGCGCAGCCGGGTACGGGCGGCGTTCTGGCGCTGGTGCAGCAGGGCGACGAGCCCGCCAACTGCGGCGCTGGTGGTCGCGGTGCAGCCCGGAGCCTGGAGCTGATTCAGCAAGAATTCCTGCTGCACGGCGCAGTCATTGAACTGTCCCAGAATGTCCTGCAGGCCCTTCAGGTCGCGGATCACGGTCTGAATTCTTGCCGGCGTATACAACTCGGCGAAACATTCCAGCAGGTAACGCAACTTCTTGCACTCGATCCGCAGGGCATGGATGGCCTCATCCGGGGTGTGCTGGTCAATCCGGCGTCCCAGGCTCGCGATGCGCCGATAGCGGGCCAGCGCCCTGGCGCTGACCACGTCCTGGATGGGGCGCTGCGACAGACGGGTTGCGCTGCGCGGGGGGCGCTGCAACTCCGTCAGGCAGGCGCGGATCGCCGCGACATAGTCCGCGCTGTCCAGCCAGGTCCGCAGATTTCGCTGCGCGCTGCTGCGTTCCTGGGCGAGGTGATGGCCGAGGGCATCGATCCCGGCCCGGAGTGAGTGGGGGAGCAGGCTGGCGTACTGCGTCTTGTCGAGCGCGAACACGTCCAGATCGCGCAGGGTGCCGGTCGGCGCTGCGAGACCGCGCAGTGCGGACTTCAGCAGCCGGTACTGGTCCGGTTCAAAGGCTTTCTTCATCAGGCTGAGCAGGGAGCGCGCCTTGCGCAAGTTCACCCGGTACTGGTGGAGGAATTCGGTGTCGGTGTCCTGGCGGATGCCCGTTTCATACTGTCTGGCGTGCTGCGTGAGTTGCACCAGCACCAGGGCGAGCGCCGTTCCTGTATTCATGCTCGGATTCAATCCAAAGGCACGCCTGGATCGCACGGCTCGCGCCGGCAGATCGAGTTGCTCCAGCATGTCCCGCAATATCGAGGTCTCGCAGGGTATCGCCCCGTGCGCTTGGAGGGTCTGGGCGGCGGCGGCAAATTCCTGCTGGTGGCCGCGGACGGGACGCAGACAGACATAGTGCAGCTCAGCTCCGGGGCCCTGGGTACTGATGAGCTCACCGCGAACGACGATCTTCCGCTGGGCATGACGCAGGGCGATCTTGCGCCGGCGCAGCGGCAGCTGGGCGACCGGGTTGAAGGACCAGTGGCCGAGGAGCTTGCGTAGGCGTTTGCTTGCCGGGCCGGGCGGCAATTGCCACCAGAATCTTGGCCGCTCGGCCACGATGCGCTGTTTCCTGCCGTTGGCCGTTTCCAGGCTCAACTCACCGTTCGGCATCCTGCACAGCAGCGCGCCGCTGTGCCAGATGGTCCAGCCAAAGCTGTCGAGAACTTCCAGTGGGTAGTCGGTGCAGATCCCCGGTTCGCAATTCAGGAGTTCGCCAAGTTGACGGGCCAGGCGCTGCGCACCGATCGACTCCGGCCAGCGCCAGTACACGGCGCGCCCCCGCTTAGCGTTCGCCACGGGCCCGGGCCGGCCGCGGCGCGTGCCTCAGCACGGCGTCATGCGCTGCGAACGAATAAGAGTGGGTGCCGGTTGTCATCGTTGGGAACCTGGGCTCAGCGCCGGAGCCTGCGATGTGATCTGCACATAGGGTATACACAATCCGGTTGGCAAACTGAACCGCCACCCAGGGATTGACAAGCCCGTTGCCCCAGGCACACTTGTTCCCAACTGATTCAGGTCAATGAACCAACGACCGGCTTCGGGTTCTAATCGGGCGGCGATGAAATTTTTCATACATCTAGTGTTGTCGATCACCACGGCCTGGCTGGCCTGGACGCCGGGCTATGCGGCCTGCGGCCTTGCGAAACCCGAAGTGCCCGTAGCGCAGGGTCTGATGCCTTGCCATTCGGGCGCCATGGCCGTGGATGTGGCCGCGCCATCGCCGCAGCAGCAGGCCGCCAACACTCAGTCTGCGGCCTGCCCGGATGACTGCGCCAGCGTGTGTCATTTCGCGGGCTTGTTGCTGCCGGTGCTTGAGGTTGCCGGCTCCGATCCGGTGGCTCCGGACCACGATGAGGCGGTCCGTACCGCCCTGCCTTCCCATAACCAACGCCTGCTGCGGCCACCGAGCGCCCTGCAAAGCTGAAATCTGCGCGAGCAACGGCGTCTTGCCGGCTCGCGTTGAGTCGCATCGCCCGACTGTTGTTACGGGACGGTGCGCCATCTTTAGTTATGGGGTTAATCCATGGATTCAAATAGAGTCGTCGCGCCGTGCCGCGCGACCGCGAAGATTGCGTGGCGGCGCGTGTGCATCGCCCTGGTCTGGGCCGCCGCCGTACTGGGGCCGATCCGAGTCTGGGCCGAGGCGCCGGTGCTGCGCAGTGCCGCTGAACTGGTAGAGCAGGCCTTGGCCAACAACCCGGGGGCCTGGGCGATGCAAGCCGCTCTGGACGCCGCGGAGCAAAGCGTGGCCGCGAGCGGCACCTGGCCGGATCCGGTCCTGAGCTGGGCGGTTGCCCCGCAAACCTTCAGCAACGAGACACTGGGCGATCGGCATATTCTCGGCCTGAGTCAGACCTTGCCCTGGGTCGGCAAGCGCGCCTTGAGTCGGCGCCAGCGCAGTTCCGAGCGCGAGGCGCAGGCCCAGCAGTTGAGCGCGCTCAAACTCCACCTCGCCGCGCAGACCCGCAGCAGCTTCGCGCGCTGGCATTACGTCGAGCAGGCGCTGCGCGCCAATACGCGGAACCAGGCCCTGCTGCGTGAGCTCGCGGACGTGGCCCAGGCCAGCTATGCCGCTGGCTACACGAGTCAGCAGGCCCTGCTGAAAGCGGAATTACGCCTGGTGCAGCTGCGCCGTGCCCGCTTTGAACTGGAACGTGAAAACCGGTGTCTGCAGGCGGTTTTGCAGGCCCTGATCAATCAGTCGCCGGGCCAGGCTCTGGGTCACCCGGCGGCGCTGCCGACGCCACCGCCGTTGCCGGCCCGGGCACAGCTGCAGGCGGCGGTGCCGGGCAGCAATCCGGAGCTGGCTGCCCTGGATGCACGGACGGCGGCCCGGCGGATTCAGGTGGAGCAGGCTGGGCGGGACTACTATCCCGATTTCAAACTCAATGCCAGTTACCTGGGCACCCTGGATCCCCCGGACAAACGCTTGCAGATCGGTCTGGCACTGGAGCTGCCGCTCAATCAAGGTCGGCGCCGCGCCATGCTGGACAGGGCGCGAGCAGAGCTGGCCCGGCAGACCTGGGAAGGCGCGGACCGCAGGGTGCAGCTTGAGGCGCAGCTCAGCGCAGCCTGGGCGGCCGCGCAGGCCGCGGATCAGTCCGTAGCGTTGTACCGCGACCGCCTGCTGCCTCTGGCTCGGCAGAATCTCACCGCGGCGCGCGGCGAATGGACGGCCGGAGCGGGCGAGTTTCGCGAAGTCATTGACGCCCAGGAGGAGCTGCTCGACGCCCGCCTGGGTCTGGAAAAAGCTCTGGCCGATGCCTGGATTTTTCGCGCCCAACTCGATGAACTCAGTGGCGGAGCCTTGCACGCCGCCTTGTACGGAAGTGGCTTGTGATGAACAACATTCAATCAATTTCGCGGCAGCGAGCTTACGGGTTTGCGCTGCTGCTGGCGGTTGCGGGACTCTCGGGACTGGCATCAGCGGCTTCCCGCGATGGTGCCTGCGCCGGGGACGCGAAGCCGGATTACTGGGTCGCGCCGATGGACCCGAATTATCGCCGTGACGCCCCCGGCAAGTCGCCGATGGGCATGGACTTGCTGCCGGTCTGTGTGGGTTCAGGTGCGACGGCAGCGGATGTGCTGATCAAGCCTCACGTGCTGCAAAACCTGGGCGTGCGAACGGCGCCGGTGACGCGCGGCGTGCTGGAGCGCAGCGTCACCGCGGTGGCCACGATCGGCTATGACGAAAGCCAGTTCCACATGGTTCATGCGCGCGCCGAGGGTTGG
>JBFJVB010000188.1:0-5716 GCA_041624435.1 Oceanococcus sp.
CGTGAAGATGAACTTCCTGGCCTCGCCGCCGCTGGTCGTGGCCTATGCCATCGCCGGCAACGTCAATACCGATCTGACCAATGACCCCCTGGGTCAGGACCCCGCTGGCAATGATGTGTTCTTGCGGGACATCTGGCCGACCAATGCCGAGATCGATGCGGCCATGAGCGCCAGCCTGGATTCGGCGATGTTCAAGAAGCGCTACGCCGACGTCTATGCCGGCGATGCGCGCTGGCAGGGTCTTAAAATCCCCACCGGCAAGATCTACGAATGGGATGACAACTCGACTTACGTGCAGAACCCGCCGTATTTCGACGGCATGAGCATCCAGCCCAGCGCCATCGCCGAAATCAAGGGCGCCCGCTGCCTGGCCAAGCTGGGCGATTCCATCACCACCGACCATATCTCCCCGGCCGGCGTGATCAAACCGGACATGGATGCGGGCAAGTACCTGGACGCCAAGGGTGTCCCTCAGGCGGAGTTCAATTCCCTGGGCAGCCGGCGCGGCAATCACGAGGTGATGATGCGCGGCACCTTCGCCAATGTGCGGCTGCGCAATCAGATCGCACCGGGCACCGAAGGCGGCTGGACCCGGCATCTGCCCGATGGGCAGCAGATGTCGATCTATGACGCGGCGATGCAATACAAGGCGGAAAACACTCCGCTGGTGGTGCTCGGCGGCAAGGAATACGGCACCGGTTCCTCGCGCGACTGGGCGGCCAAGGGCACCATCCTGCTCGGCGTCAAGGCCGTCATCACCGAGAGCTTCGAGCGCATTCACCGCTCCAACCTGGTGGGCATGGGCGTGCTGCCGCTGCAATTCCCGGAGGGTGAGTCGCATGCGTCGCTGGGTCTGACCGGCCTGGAAACCTATGACTTCTCCGGCCTGGCCCGCGGCGCCAGAACGGTGAGCGTCACCGCCACCGCCGATGACGGCCGCGTCACGCGCTTTGAGGCCAAGGTGCGGATCGACACCCCCAAGGAATGGGATTACTACGAGCACGGTGGCATCTTGCAGTACGTGATTCGTCAGCTCGCGGCCAGTTAAGGCGGCGCACGGTGCCGATGGAAAACGCCCCGCACCTCGGGGCGTTTTCGTGTATATGTTCAAGCAAGTCAGGATTTCACAGGACCTCATCGATGCGTGTCAAAACCTTTTTCCTCCTTCTTCTGGGCAGCCTGAGCCTGCTCGGCGGCTGTGCCGATAAAGCCGATTCGGAATCTTCCAGCGCGGCGGCCCGGGTGATGATTATCGGGCTGGACGGGACGCGCGCCGAGGCCCTGGATCTGGCCCACACCCCGAATCTGGATCGCCTGCGGTTGCTGGGACAGACCGATCTGAATGCGATCACCGGCGATGTCTCCCTGTCCGGCCCGGGCTGGGCCAGCATGCTCAGCGGCGTGTGGTGTGACAAGCACCAGGTGGTGGACAACGACGTGAGCTGGGGCAATTCACAGTTCGACCGGTTCCCCCATTTCATCCGTCGGGTGGAACAGCAGCAACCCGACTTGCGCACGGTCTCGGTCAGCCACTGGGCGGCGATCAATGACGAAATCCTGTGTGCGGACGAGGCCGGAGACGACTGCGGCCCAACCGACCGGGTGGTGAACACCGATTCGGACGCGCAGGTCCGGGACGTGATTGTGGACGAGCTGCGCAACGCCGACCCCCACGTGCTTTTCATGCAGTTTGACGACATCGATCACGCCGGTCATGGCACGCCACCGGCTTCGCCTCCGGGCGGCTTCTGCCCCTATCCGGAGGGCGATATCATCGCCGGCGAAGAGAACGGCCTGTGCAGCCCGGCCAATTTCAACCCCGAGTATGTCGCCACCCTGGAACTGACCGACGAATACATTGGGGACATCCTGGATGCCCTGTTTGCCCGACCCGATTTTCACGCCGAGAACTGGCTGATCATGGTGTCGCCCGACCACGGCGGTGGCGGCGTGGTCTTCAATCAGCACGGTTTTCCCCAGGCCCAGGATCGCCGCACTTTCCTGATCTTCGCGGCCAATGAACTGCGGCCGTTCCCGGTCGATGCGCAGTTGAAAATTGTCGACGTCACCGCGTCGGCCCTGTTCCATCTGGGCATCGTGCCGGAGCCGGACTGGCAGCTGGATGGCCAGGCGATCGGCCTGCCCGGGGCGCCCGCCTATGTCGACACCGCGATTCCCACCTGCTATGACCCGGCGGTCTTCAATCCGGATTCAGGCAGGTCCTGAGCCCTGACGGTCCTGCACCAGCACCCACGGACTGAGCACCAGGGCCCACAATTCACAGCCCGGATGCCCTGACCAGGCCCGAGCCGTCTCGTCATCCAGTTGCCCGACCTGCTGCGCCTGCATCCACCGGCGCAGCTGATCGGCCCGGTCATCGGCCAGGGCCTGCCCAACGGCGATCAGATCCAGGCTGGCAGCCACCTTGATCACCCGTCCCGCGGCGAAATGACGCTCCAGCTCGGCCCACTCAATGCGGGCGGTTTCGCTCAGAATGCGCGAATAAGGGGTACTGGTTTCGGACGGATTCACACGTGCGCTCAGGGCTGGAACGCGGCGTATTGTGCCACAGCGTCCGGCTTGCGCTACCATGCTGCGCAGTTTCTGATCTGCGACAAACGGAGGACGCGATGCGCCGGGTGGTTTTCAATCAAAAAGGCGGCGTTGGCAAGACCAGCATCGTGTGCAATCTGGCGGCGATCAGCGCGGCGCAAGGCAAACGGACGCTGGTGGTCGACCTCGACCCGCAATGTAATTCCAGCCAGTACCTGCTGGGCAGCCGGGGCGAGCCCGCCAGCAGCAGCGTGGCGGATTTTTTCGAAGAGACGCTCAGTCGCAGCCTGAAAGCGCCGGAGCTTGGCAATCATGTGACCCAGACGCCTTTTGCCAATCTGCATCTGGTGGCCGCCCATCCGGATCTGGAGCACATGATCGTCAAGCTTGAATCCAGGCAAAAAATCTACAAGCTGCGCAACGCCCTGGCCAAACTGGGCGATTTTGATGAAATCTACATTGACACCCCGCCGGCACTGAATTTTTACAGCCGCTCGGCCCTGATCGCCGCGGACCGTTGCCTGATCCCGTTTGATTGCGACGATTTCGCCCGGCAGGCGCTGTACACCCTGACCGAGAATATCGAAGAATTGCAGGCCGATCACAATGAAAATCTGTTGCTGGAGGGCATTATCGTCAACCAGTTTCAGGCCCGGGCCAAGCTGCCACAGCGCCTGGTGAACGAGCTTGAAGCGGAAGGCCTGCCGATTCTGGCCACCCGACTGGGCAGTTCCATCAAGGTCAAGGAATCACATGATCAATCCGTGCCTCTGATCTTCCTGGAACCCAAACACAAGATCACCCGCCAGTTCCAGGATTTGCACCGCGACCTGGGTTAAGCTTTTGCTTGAAATCTCGCGGTCCGACCCGATGTTTACCTGCTCACTCCAAGACTGACTCAATCATGTTGAACAAACTGCTCATTCCCGCATTTCTGTCAGCCGCGCTCTTGCCCAGCTTTGCGGCGCAGGCCGAAGACAGCAAGTCAGACGACGGCGATGCCCGCTATGACCCCACCTACAGCGCGCTGCGACTGACCTCGGCTCAGGCCGATTTCGACAATCTCGACCGCGCGGTCAATCTGGGCTTCACCCTGGGCATCAATATTCCCGCGCTATCCTTTCTCGCTGCGGAAATCGATCTGAGCACCACGCTGATTCCGGGCGAAAACCGGGGCACCGGCTCGATCACCGGCGGCGGCGGCGGTGGTGGCGGCGGTGGCGGCTTCCCCATCGATCCACTCGATCCGCTGGGTGGTGGCGGTGGTGAAGAAGGCGATGGCGGCAGCGCCAGTCCGGCCAATAACACCTCGGACCCGGATGATTTGCGCCTGAGCACGGTGGGCATCTTTGCCGTGGGCCGTACACCCGGGCGCTATTTCGGTTCAGCCCGTCTGGGCTATCGCTTTGTCGAATCCAGCATCAATGAGCTGAATGAGAACCAGTCAGGCAGCGCCTGGGGTCTGGGCATGGGTTATCGTTATGGCGAAGCCGGTGGTGCCGTGGAACTGACCTACAGCCAGTATGGATCGGACCTGAGCTACCTGTCCTTAGCGATCAGCTATTAGTTTTTCCGGTCGCATCAAGGAGCTGGCCAACCGCGGCGCCACGACCGACGCAAAGGGAACCTAGCGTGCAGAAAATTGCAGTAGATGTCGCCGTGATCGGCACCGGCCCGGCCGGCGAAGGTGCCGCCATGATGGCGGCCAAGAACCATCTTTCGGCGGTCGTGATCGAGCGTTATGTCGACGTGGGTGGCGGCTGCACCCATTGGGGCACCATTCCCAGCAAGGCCCTGCGCTACGCGGTCAAGCAACTCAACGAGGTGCGGCACAACCCCCTGCTGCAGGCCTTGCGGCGCGATATCAAGGTGACCTATCCGGAGTTGCTCAAGACCGCGGACAGCGTCATCGCCAGCCAGGTCGCCAGCCGCCACCGGGCCTATGAGCGCAACCATGTGCCGATCATCGAGGGTCATGCGCGATTCAAGAATGCGCACACTCTGCTGGTCGAGCACAGCGCCAGACCGACGCTCGAGGTCACGGCCAAGCACATCGTGATTGCCAGCGGGTCGCGCCCCTATCATCCGGAGGGACTGGATTTCTCCCATCCGCGAATTCACGACAGTGATTCGATTCTCAATTACAAGGGCCATCCGCGCTCGATCACGATCTACGGCGCCGGGGTCATCGGTTGCGAATACGCCTCGATATTCGCCAACCTGGGCATCAAGGTGAATCTGGTCAATACCCAGGGTCGCCTGCTGTCCTTCATGGACGAGGAGATCACCGAAGCCCTGTCCTATCATCTTCGCGATCAGGGCGTCACCATCCGCCACAACGAGGAATACTCCCATGTCGAGGCCAGGGAGCATGATGTGGTCATGCATCTGCAATCCGGTCGGCGGCTGAAGTCGGATATCCTGCTTTGGGCCAACGGTCGCACCGGCAATTCCGCGCAGATGGGTCTGGAGGAACTGGGACTGCCGATCAGCAGTCGCGGCCAGCTGGAAGTGAATAATTTCTATCAGACCGCGATCGAGCATATCTACGCCGTCGGCGACATCATCGGTTACCCGGCGCTGGCCTCCAGCGCCTATGACCAGGGCCGGTTTGCCCTGACCCATGTACTCAATCCCAGCAGCGGCAACGAACTGTTTGACCTGATGCCGGCCGGCATCTACACCATCCCCGAGATCTCCTCGGTCGGTCGAACCGAGCAGGATCTGGCCACCGACGGTGTGCCTTACGAATCCGGCTACGCCTATTTCAAGCACCTGGCGCGGGCGCAGATGGCCGGCGAAACGGTGGGCATGCTGAAATTGATTTTCCATGCCGACACCCGCGAAGTGCTGGGCGTGCACTGTTTTGGCGACCGCTCTTCAGAAATCGTGCACATCGGCCAGGCCGTGATGGCGCATCAGGACGAACAGCGCCCCGGGCTGGACTACTTCGTCGATACCACCTTCAATTATCCAACCATGGCGGAAGCCTACCGTGTCGCGGCCCTCAACGGCATGAATCGCCTGGCCTGATTCGCTTAGCCGGCTCCCGGACGGCGTTTGGCCTCCTGCCAATAGCCTTCCAGTTCTTCCAGACTCGCCGTCTCCCAGCTGCGGCCCAGTGCTTCGAGTCGCCCCTCGACATGGCGCAGGCGATCAATGA
>JBFJVB010000189.1:0-5699 GCA_041624435.1 Oceanococcus sp.
AAAAATACCTGTAGGAGCGAGCACCGCTCGCGAATCAGGCCCGTGGATACACCCAGCGCCCCTTCGCGGCTGAAGCCGCTCCTACACCGGCAGTGAGAGCCCTGCCCACCAATCCGGCGGCTCCTGCCGAAATAAACCTGTAGGAGCGAGCACCGCTCGCGAATCAGGCCCGTGGATACACCCGGCGCATCTTCGTGGCTGTAGCCGTTCCTACACCGGCGGTGGGAGCCTGCCCATTAACCTGAGCTACCAGCGATAACGGAAATCCAGACCGAAACTGCGGGGCTCGCCCCAGAGCACGGCGCGATCGGCATGAGGCAGATTTTCGATCGCGTTGATCTCGTACGCTTCGTCGCTCAGGTTCTTGATCCACAAGGCCAGATCGAAATTACCCGCCTGCGCCCGCGCCAGGCGCAGGTCCTGCGCCATCAGGCGCAGATTGATCACCCCGTAGTCTCGCAGCTGGACGGGCCGACCCACATTGGCGCCGCCCAGTCTTTCGTCCATGTACTGATAGGCCGCATGCAGGGCCAGCTTCCCCCAGTCCCGCTGCGCCACGGTCCAGTCCGAGGACAGGGTGAAGGAATGTTCCGGAGCGGAAGGAAACTGATAACGCGAGGCCACATTATCGCCATTGATGTCGATGATCTCGATGATCCTGGCGCTGAGATAGGCGTAGCTGGCATTGAGCAGCAGCCGGCGCGAAGCCAGCAGGGTCGCATCCCATTCCAGGCCCCACATCCGCGCCCGGCCGACGTTGGCCACCTTGGTGTCGAAGACCGTCCCTGACAGCAGGAAGTTGATCTGCATGTCGGTGTAATCGGTGTAGAAGATATCGGCGTTCACGCGCAGGCGACGCTCCAGCCATTCGCTTTTCAGACCCAGTTCCATTGAGGTGACGAATTCCGGCGCGAAGCCCTGGCGAAAACCGTAGCCGTAAACCTGGCCGTCCACGGCCGGCCGATCCTCGCCGTCGATCTGGGGATCCCGAATATTGAAGCCACCGCTCTTGTAGGCTTCGACATATTTGCCGTAGACGTTACTGGCGTCGTTCAGCGCGTAGGTCGCCACCAGCGAGAAGGAATTGTCGCTGTCGCTGCGTCGTCCGGTCACGTTTTCGAACCGTTCATTGTTCAGCAGCGAGACACTGCCGAAGGCCAGATCGGTGATCGGGCTATCCGGCGGATTGGTCGGACTGCTGATCGGGAAAGCCAGCCCCTGCCCCTCCTGCTGATATTCGACGTAGTTTTCGGTAATCCGGGTCTTGAGCGCATAGCGCTTGTCCCGGCTGTGACGGTAACCCAGGGTCAGCTTGAGGCGCTGAGCCAGAATCGGCGGAATCCAGCTGAGCTGCCCGAACGCGGCCATGGCCTCGTTCTCGATGCTGTAGTAATTCGTGGTGAAATTGACCAGGCGCGGCGCGGTGGCACTGAATACCGGCCCGAACGGGTCTGCCGTGGCCGAAGGATTGAATGCGGCGCTGAACTGATGATGCATGGGCGTCCAGTCATTGACGCCGGATTCCTGCATCCAGAACAGCCCGGTGATGAAATCCAGGCTGGGCAAGAGCTGGCCGCTGAGCTGGAATTCATGTGACAGCTGCCGATGCCGGACGTAGTCGATCGACAGTGGCGTGGGACCACCATAGGCCACCAGCGCGGCCGGTCCGTCATAGATGTGGGTATCCAGCCGGTAGCGGGTGGAACCGGCGCCACCACCCAGGTCGGTGTAGGTGCCGTCATCGAGTTCCCGGTAGGCGCCGATGTACTTCCAGTCCATGCCGGTCCAGGCGCCGCTCAGGGTCAGCGCATGACCCAGGATGCGGGTCGTACTGGGTTCGAAGGGTGCGCCGCTGGCCAGACGATCGAGTCGCTGGTGGCTGTAGACCGATTCGGCCTGAGCTTCGCGCTTGATCTGTTCGGTCGGCCCCTTGTCGCTTTCGGGGGTCAGAATCGACTGGTACATGTAATTGAACTGCGTCGAGTCGCTGAAATCGACGCTGTAGTCGAGCAGGGGCCAGTCACCGGAATTCCAGCGCAGGTCCAGGCGCAGCCCCAGTTGCTCACCATCGCCAAAATCGCCGCCGGGACCGGTGTTTTCGACGAAGCCATTCTGGTGCTGACCGAGCACCGCCAGCTTGGCGGCCAGGGTATCGGACAAGGGCAGATTCATGGTCGAGCGGGATTTCAGCAGCGCCCGGTTGCCCACGCTCAGAGTCTGTTCGAAGCTCAGCGCATCGGTACTGGGGCGGCGGGTGATCAGATTCACCGCGCCACCCGTGGTGTTGCGCCCGTAAAGCGTGCCCTGCGGACCGCGCAGCACTTCGATCCGCTCCAGATCGGCAATTTCCAGGGCAGTACCGGTGGAGCGGGCGATATACACGCCGTCCAGATAGATACCCACGGCCGGATCCTGGGTGATCTGCACGTCGATCAGGCCGATGCCGCGGATGTACAGCCGCAAGGTGGCGTTGTTGCTGGGAAACGGCTCGATCTGCAGGCTCGGCACATTGGCGCCGATATCGTCCAGACCGGCGATGCCGGCCCGTTCCAGATCCTGCGCGCTCAGCGCGGCGATGGAAATCGGCGTGTCCTGCAGGCTGGCCGTGCGCCGTTCCGCAGTGACAATAATCTCCTCCAGTCGGGGCGAGGACGGTGCTTCGCGCACCTCGGGTGGCGCCTGTTCCGCCAGACCGACGCTTCCGGCCGGCTCCTGCGGCGGTGTCTGTTCAGGCGTTGACGGCGCATCGGCATCCAGCCACTGCTCGATATCGAAATCATCCGCAAACGCACTGCTCGCCAGCAACGCGAGCGCGCAAGCTCCCCTGGGAAAAATCCTGGGCATGGTGTCTTCTCCTCGTGGCCGCTCTGCGTCGGCTCGTATTCATTCGCAGTATAAGCCTACCCAAAGCGCAGGCGTGCTTGGTCAAGGCCCCGGCAAGGCTCTGGCCCATCGGTCCAGCCGATCGAACAGGCCAAGCCGGGAGGGAAACAGGAAATGTGCATGACCGGTGCGCGGCAGCACATGCAGGACGATGTCCTTGCAGTTGGGAAAATTGCCGGGAATCTCGTCGGGCTTGCCGACCATGTCCCGATCACCCGCCGCCAGAAACATCGGCGCTTTGATCGATTCGGCCTGCGGCGCCACGTTGCCTGGCAGCATGGACTGGAATGCCGGCACGGGCAACAGGCAATCTTCCGCCCGGGCCAGGGCCTGGATGCCGGCGGCCTGCGCATGCCGGCCGCCAAACAGACCGGGTGAACTGCCTCCGCGAGGCATCGGCGGATAGTGGCTGCCAAAATATTCCAGCGCCAGTTCGGGGAGCCGGGCCAGGAGCGCTTCGCGGTCATGCAACAGGCCTCGGGCCTGAGGCGGCAGAAAATCGGTCAACCCGCGAGTGCAAAAACCCAGCAGGGCCAGGCCGTCGAACGGGCGGGTGGCCGCCTGCTGCGCCACGATCAGCATGCCGCCCATGGAATGACCCAGGCCGACAAGCGGCAAGCTCGCATCGGCGACTGGGCAACCGGGCACCCGGCCGGTGCGCAGCCTTTCGAGTATCTCCTTCAGGGCTTCCGTCTGGGCCTGGGCCAGGCGCGCGGTGGTGATCGCGTAGCTGTCCTGCGGTCGGCTGCTGTCGCCGATGCCCAGCGAATCCAGCAACACACAAAGATGGCCGCGAACGGCCATCTGCGCGGCGAAACTGAAGCTGTCATCCGCGCCTGCCCGCAAATCAAAGTAATGCCGGTTCATTGCGCCACCCGGCACACAGAAGAACAATCCGACTGGCGGGGTTTGTGTCGGCCAGAACAGGCTCGCCCGCAAACCCAGTGCCGCCTCGCCGGGAAATTCCTGAGTCAGCCCCAGTTCCACCGTGGTGCTGGCGTAAGCCACGCCAGCCGGGTTGGGTTCAGCCATGATTGTGGCGCAAGCTCATCCTGTTTCAGTCCCGGCTGCTCAGCCCTGCTCGATCACCAGCAGGGGGATTTCCCGCTGGGTGCCTTGCTGATAGCCGTCGTAGCTGGGCGCGAACGCAATCAATTGCGGCCACAGCCTGGCGCGCTCTTCGGCGCTGGCAAAACGCAGGTGCACCGCTTGCCGCTTGCGATTCATGATGGCCGTGACATCCGGGTTCTTGCGCAGATTGCGCACCCAGTCGGGATCATCATCCGCGCCTCCTTTCGAGCCGACCACAAAGCGCATGCCGTCGAAGCTGTAATAAGGCAACACCACGGGCCGGCGCTGCCCGCTCTTGCGGCCGATGGTTTCCAGGATCAGGGCCGGGGCGCGATCATGCCGGTTCACCCCCTTGATCCGGGCGAAAGCGGCCATGAAGAAGGACTTTCCGGTCCAGCGCACCGACATCACGTCGAGCTTCATGACCATACGGGTAGCAAAGGGCAGGCGCGCCATCGTCGTCTCTCTGTCAATTCCATGGGATTCCCGCCGGATCGCCACAGGCGTGACCGAAGAGATCAGTGTCCCATTCTGATTCCGCTGCTGTGGCGCGGCCTACCTGCTTCGGATGAGGACGCCCGCCGCGTCACGGTGGAGGCTTGAGCCTTTCACCGGGATTTGCCATGAGCAAACAGATGCTGGTCGGCTGCGCGCTGCTGATTGCCAGCGGCGCCCAGGCCGCGATCGACAACCTGGCCCTGAGCACGGCCGAGGACGGGCGCGACTGGGCTGCCTGGGGGCGGACTTTTGACGAGCAGCGCTACAGCCCGCTGGATCAGGTCAACCGCGAAACGGTCGGCCGCCTGGGTGTCGCCTGGAGTTACGAGTTCGACAAAATCTGGAACGTGTCCTCGCAGCCGCTGGCAGTCGATGGCGTGATCTATCTGGCGGTCGGCTACAGCGTGGTGCATGCGCTGGATGCGCGTAGCGGTGAGCTGCTGTGGAAGTACGACCCGCAGGTGGACCGCAAGAAGATGCGCATGGCCTGGGGCAGCCGCGGCCTGGCCTTCTGGAAAGGGCGGGTGTATGTCGGGGTCCAGGATGGCCGGCTGATCGCGCTGGAAGCCGCGACCGGCGAGCTGGCCTGGTCGGTGCTGACCACCCAGCCGGGCGACAACCGCTATATCACCGGCGCGCCGCGGGTGTTCAATGACAGCGTCATCATCGGCCACGGCGGCGCGGATTTCGGTCGCGTGCGCGCCTATGTCACCGCCTATGACACCGCCACCGGCGCCCAGCGCTGGCGCTGGCATGTGGTGCCCGGCAACCCCGCCGACGGTTTCGAGAACGCGGCGATGGAAATGGCGGCCAAGACCTGGACCGGCCAGTGGTGGAAGTTCGGCGGCGGCGGCACGGTCTGGAATGCGATGACCTACGACCCGGAATTCAACCGCATCTATATCGGCACCGGCAACGGCTCGCCCTGGAATCACAAGCTGCGCTCCCCCGCCGGTGGCGACAATCTGTTCCTGTGCTCGGTGGTGGCCCTGGATGCCGATACCGGCGAATACGTCTGGCACTACCAGACCACCCCGGGCGAGAGCTGGGACTTCAATTCCACCATGGACATGGTGCTGGCCGATCTGGAGATCGAAGGCGCGCAGCGCAAGGTCCTGTTGCACGCCCCGAAGAACGGTTTTTTCTACGTCATCGACCGCGAGGACGGCCGGCTGATCTCGGCCGAAAAACTCGGCAAGGTCACCTGGGCGGAACGCGTGGACCTGGCAACCGGACGTCCCGTCGAG